>NZ_CP022221.1:2303117-2609157 GCF_004114935.1 Bradyrhizobium zhanjiangense | reverse complement strand
CGCAACCCCGACCAGCTCCGCCGATCGTCCGTTGCTCCATCCGCGCCACTTGGCGTACAAAACCTCAAGACTCTAACTGCCGCTGGATGAAAATGCAGTGGCAGGTCACCATCGACAAAGCGAAAGCGAACATTCGCTGGCGCTCAATGGATCGCCCTGCGGTTCTGGGCGCCAACTAAGCGCAAACTAGATCTAATATTCCTGGTTCTCTAGGGCCACCATAGGCGGACCTTCCATCAGATTGGGCGATGCGCTTGAGCATGGTGGGCTGGAGCGCAGAAGGCCGCACTCCAGCACACAAAAGGCAATCAGGTTAGTATCCAATTTAGGAGGCGCTTGTTGACTGCATCCAAATTGTCCGCCCAATACGTCTCGTTGACGATGAGGTTATTGGGGTTGGTCAGATCCGGTTGCCATTTCAGAGCCGCCGTCGACAACATCGTCATGGCCTTTTTGGACACGGGCGTCAACACAGCTTCATTTTGTAGGCGCGCTTGAACTTCCGGTCGGAGCGTGTACGCGATGAATTTCATCGCGTTTGCCTTATTCGGCGTGCCCTTGACGACGACATTGAAAGCCTTGGAAAGCGTGACCTGATCAAACGAGAACGCGAGTGGCACTCCGCCCCCGGGTTCCGTCGTCGGTCTTACTCGACTCGGAAAGGTAATACTGAAGTCGACTTCGCCAGTCTGCAGAAGAGAGGATGATTGAGTGGCATTCGACGACCAGGTGGCGATGCTGGGCTTGAGTCGGTCGAGCATTTTGAAGGCCCGGTCCAAATCCAAAGGGTACATTTCCTTTGGAGTCACCCCGTCGGCTAGCAGAGCTGCCTCCAATGTCCCGTTAGGTGACTTGTTAAGCGCGCGGCGCCCTGGAAACTTCTTTATGTCGTAGAAATCACCAAAGGTAGCTGGATGTTTTCCGGGGCCAAATCTGCTGGGATCCCATCCAATACCTGCGGTGTAGAGATATTCGGCGACAGCGTCGTCTTTTGGAGGAACAACTAGGTCGTTCGAATTAAACAAGGAAGGGTCAAGCTTTTCCCAGAATCCTTGCTTCGACCCAAAAGCGGCCTCCGCGTCGGTGCAGGTATAAACGTCAATTCCGATATTGCCCGTAAGCTGCATTGCCTTAATTTTGTTGATGCCAGGACTTGGCACGAACCTAATACTAATTCCCGTTTCATCGCTGAAAGGCTTAGTGACGTTCTTGGTGTAGGCTTCTTGCCAACTCCCGCCCAATCCTGTGACTGCAAGCGAATTGGACTCGTCGGCCACGGCCGAGGTCTTGAGTACCGTCGGCGCTGCAATCACCCCGGCCACTCCTGCAAGGAAGCCACGGCGTGAAAATCTTGCAATGCGTTTGTTCATGGACGTCCCCCTGGATTGTTGCTCAATCACTCACAGACCCTATCAACGCGAAAAGCATGATTTCATCAAAAACTACGGAACATCGCCGCATTTACCGCACAATTGGGGATATTGCGCAGAAATACCACGCGAGTTCTGCCCCCTGTCACTAACTAGATGCCGTAATGGGCCCTGCTCCGAGCAAGGGGTCATGATGGTGGCTGTCCCCCGATAGATGATGAAACGGGGTCACGACTTGAGTCGGCCCCAAGCATCTAGAGACGGAGGACAGCCATGGAGAACTATGCCGGAATCGACGTGTCATTGGAACTGTCGAGCGTGTGTGTTGTGGATGCCCAGGGTAAGGTCCTGAGGGAGGCGAAGGTCGCAAGCGAACCCGACGCCTTAGTTGAGTTTTTTGAGACGCTCGGCTTTGCAGTGAAGCAGATCGGGCTGGAGGCTGGGCCGCTGTCTCAATGGCTGCATGCGGGGCTGAGAGAAGCAGGATTCGAAACGGTTCTACTGGAAACGCGGCACGTAAAGGCCGCATTATCGGCGATGACGGTCAAGACGGATCGCAAGGATGCCCGCGGGATCGCCCAGTTGATTCGGATGGGCTGGTTCCAGCCGGTACACGCAAAGTCGGTCGGTGCGCAGGAGATCCGGGCACTCCTGATCGCACGCAAACAGCTTCTTGGGCGACTCATCGATGTGGAATTAAGCATCCGAGGGATTTTGCGCGGCTTCGGGCTGAAGGTTGGCCCGGTGACGCGGAGGAATTTCGAAGCGCGGATCCGAGAGTTGGTGGCTGGTCAGGCGACATTAGAGCGCATTGCCGGTGCGATGCTTTCGGCGCGATCTGCCTTGAAGGCGGAGTACGGAAGGCTACACAAAGCTGTGCTGGCAACTGTGCGTGACGATGCGGTCTGTAGCCGGCTGATGACAGTGCCAGGCGTTGGTCCACGATCGCGGCGACATAGCCGTCGAGCATGGGAAGACTCATGGCGACGGGATGCTGCTCGGCGCGAGCCGTGCAGCCAAGGCTCAAGCTCGTCGAGCGGCATCGCGGCTGCCGCCATCGATGACGAAGATGATGATGATGATGATGAACGGCGGCGCCGGCTCATGCAGCCTCCCGTGCACTGAGCTCGCGGGCCGCCTTCCAGTTCCAGGGGAGCAGTTCGTGCAATCGCGCGCGCCGTCTCGGGTTGCAGGCGCTCGATCACTTCGTGAGCGAACGGCGACTGCATCGCGTACACCTCGACGAATTTGCGGCGGGCATGGGCGAGACAAAAAGCGAGCTGGATCGCGCCGCCATGACCGCGAGCAAACGTTTTGTAGGCGGCATAGCCATCCACCTGCAGAATGCCGGAGAAGCCGGTCAATTGCCCGGCGATCTCCTCGGTGCCGCGGCCATCGGCAAACACATAGGCGACCGCCGGCGGCGATGGGCCGCCCCATGGGCGATCATCCATCGCATGCGCCCAGAACTGGCAGATACGAGTGCGATGTCGTCCGGGATCGAGCACCGGCATCGGCGTCTCGTCGCAGAACAGCCGCGGCGAAGCCTGGATCATCCGCAGCTGAAGCTCATAAAGGCTCTTGAGCCACCATGCCGCACGCTTCACCCAACCGGCGAGCGTCGCGCGGTCGAGATGGACGCCCTGGCCGGCCAGGATCTGCACCTGGCGGTACAGCGGCAGATACCAGGCGAACTTCGAGACCACCACGTGAGCCACCAGTACCGTCGATATCATTCCGCGCTCAACCAAACGCGGCAGCACCTTCGCCTGGACCACGCCGTCGGCGCAACCGCGGCAGGCGTATTTGGGATGAACCGTGCGCAGTACCCGCAGGATCGCCGGGATCACGTCCAATACCTCGCTCACATCCTCGCCGATCCTGTGCAGAGCGCCCTGACAGCACGGGCACGCTGTCGTGTCCGGCTCGACCACCTGCTCGCAGCGCGGCAAGTGCTTGGGCAGCGCACCGATGTTGCGCCTCGCCTTCTTGCGTGGCTTCCCCAGCCGGCTTCGTCGCAGGCGGACCGTCGTTGGCTGGCGCAAGTGGTGTGACGCCGGTCGCGAGATCGTCCAGTCCGAGCGCGAGCTGCTCGGCCACGATCACCGCCAGCCGCTCCGAGCGCTTCTCGAAAATCATCTCTTTGAGCGTCTGCACCGCCACGCGCAGCTTCTCGTTCTCGGCGTCAAGCGCGAGCACCATCTCGGTTAGCGCTGCTGGATCGGTCGGGAGAGCGTCGGGGCGAATCGCCATGATCAACCGATACATCCGCGCGCCACAGGCTTCAGCGAAATCCTCACCTCTCAGCCGACAACCGCCGGCTGCTTCACAGGCTTGGGTGAGACACGCGTCCACTCCAGCGCGCCGAGCAGTATCGCGAGCTGCGTCGCAAGAGATGCACCGCGCCATCGCGGATCAGCGGCCAGGTGAAGCGCCCCTGGTGCAGCCACTTCGTCACCAGCACCATGCCGCTGCCGTCCCACGCCAGAAGCTTCACTCGGTCCATGCGCTTGCTGCGGAACACGAAAACGTCGCCGCAGTATGGGTTCGCGCGCAACGCTTCGCTCACCAGCGCCGACAGCGTGTGCACCGACTTGCGAAAGTCGACCGGCTGTGCCGCCAGCACCAGCTTGAGGTCAGACCGTAATGCAATCAACGGATGTCCCGAAGCACTGTCGAAAGCGTCGCTAGCTCCACTCCCGGGCTCGACCCGGATGCGTGCCCCGCCCACCTCGATCCTGATCATCCCGCCAAGCTTGCCTGCGGGCGATGCCATCTGCGGCAGCACCTTATGCGCGGACGCTAACCGGTCCGGCTCGTCTGCCGTCGCCGGTCCGCTCTCGGAACCGATCCGGACCGGCACGAAGCCTGGCGCCTGAAAGCTCGCTGCCGTCGCGAACTTGCGCAGCCACACCGTCAGCAGCCCACGGACAACGCCATGGCGCCGAGCCACCTCGGAAATATTGGCCCCTTCCTCGAAGCTCTCCGCCACGATCCGGGCCTTCTCTTCCGCCGTCCAGTGCCGTCGCCGACGCTGCGCCGTGATCACCTCGATCCGACGATAGGCGCCGCCTTCCTGCCTGGCATCAAGCATGGCTTCATGCATGGCATCTGCCATAGCCCACCTCCAAAAGACAGGTCATACCCGGCTGTATCGCAGCTCATTCGCGCGATCCCCAGGTGGGGGGCTCATGCCGGTGACCTTGTTTCGACAATTGAACCAAGTACGCCGGCCCCGACGCCAGCGCTGACAACGTCGCCCATCACTCACACGCACCACTAACCTGGGAGCATGTCGAGCGCTATCGCGAGTTGTGGAAGGGCACTTTCGCACCCAAGGGAATCATGCACCCCGAAGATGCGATCCGCGCGCACTCACTTGGCGTCGATGGCATCATCGTCTCAAACCATGGAGCGCGCCACCTCGATAATGCTCCGGCACCGTTGGTCGTCTACCCGCGATCAGTGACGCAGTGGGCAATAGAATGACGGTGATGCTCGATGGTGGCATCCGTCGCGGACACGACGCGCTGATCGCCCTTTGCATGGGCGCCAAGTTCGTCTTCCAAGGCCGTCCGACGCTATATGGCGTCACTGCCGCCGGAGCGGCCGGCGCCGCGAAGGCTCTTCCGATCTTTCACCGCGAGATCGACATAACCATGGCCCAGATGAGGCGCTACCAAAATCGCCGATCTCGGATCTCGGACCGCGCTTTTTGATGGCAAGACGAAGAACGTCTTGCGGCGTGCCCGCCTCAAAAAGTGGCAGACTAGCAATCGTTAACTTCGATCTTCAGCGATCATTCTCGCCCGGCACGCTAGGAGCGTGCACGACGCCAACCCGCGGCACCTCCATCTCGGAGTCCAGATTCGCGACATGACTCGCGAAATCTCGGAAGTTGGTCATCGCGATACCAGTATGGATGGCAATCGCGTGGTCTAGTCGACCTCGGCTATGGTAGCTTCATGGTGATGCCTTGCGCTTCTTGGAGGAGACGCAGCTCTGGTAGATTGAGTCCAAGTCCTTGCCACATGCTTAGATGCCGACCGAGTGATGAGCGACGCGGGTAAGCTGAGTCGCACAGGAGTTCCATGCATCAATACAGTTGGTCGAAAGCTCGTCGTGAGCACGCGAAGCGCAAAAGCAAATGGGTAATGGATGCCGCAGTTCCCCGCGTTTTGGCGAGCACGTCCGGGGCGATCGAACAGCTGGTTTGAGCGGCCGTACGTGTTCGTCGGCTGCACGATGGATGCGTCCGGTTGCCATTCGGCGTCAGAACCCAATAGCCGATTTGCGCTGGTCAGGCTACTTCAGTCGATGTCAGGCTCTGTTGAGGCCGATGTTGCGACGATTGCATGAATGTGGTTGCCCGGCAGCCGCTTCGGAGCAAGGGAAATGGAAGTGCCCCTATCAAAATTGACCTAACGGAAAATCTGCGAGCAGGCGAAAAGCATTACTCATTGAGCTTAAGCGCACTCAGCTCCTGAAGTCGCCTCAAGGTCATGCCGGGCGCCATGGCACGTACCATGAAGCCGTTCGGCGTAAGATCGAACACGGCCAAATCGGTGTAAACGCGCTTAACACATGCCACTCCCGTCAAAGGGTAGGT
Source organism: Bradyrhizobium zhanjiangense (assembly GCF_004114935.1). Classification (NCBI taxonomy): domain Bacteria; kingdom Pseudomonadati; phylum Pseudomonadota; class Alphaproteobacteria; order Hyphomicrobiales; family Nitrobacteraceae; genus Bradyrhizobium; species Bradyrhizobium zhanjiangense. Next base: position 2,603,178 of record NZ_CP022221.1, on the reverse strand, counting down.
GCAACGACGAACCAGTTTGGATTGCCCCTGTTTTGTCAGCAATTCCATCATTATGAAGACCTGTTTCGCGCCCACCGCAAGATCCATGGCGCCACCGACTGCTGGAATGGCGTTGGTCTCGCCCGTTGACCAGTTGGCCAGGTCAGCCGTTTCGGATACCTGCAACCCACCGAGAATGGCGAAATCGAGATGTCCACCTCGCATCATGCCAAATGAAATTGCATGATCAAAGAAGCACCCGCCTGGCATAAGTGTGACGGGCTTCTTCCCGGCATTGATCAGATCCCCGTCCACCTGTGCGTCTGCCGCCATAGGGCCCATTCCCAGGATGCCGTTTTCGCTATGAAGAATTATATCCTTTTCAGGCTTCAGATAGTTGGCCACTAACTCCGGCATGCCGATTCCAATATTGACCACCGATCCCTCGGGGATATTGGCTGCAATCAACTGAGCGATCTCGTTGCGAGTCCATGCTGTATAGGTCATACCCGCTACCTCGCCTTCTAGTCCGCAATGACGAAACGGTTGATGAAGATACCAGGTGTCACGACCACTTCGGGGTCGATCTCGCCCAGCGGCACCACTTCAGTCACCTCGGCGATGGTTACCTCTGCAGCAGGCGCCATCACGGGGCCGAAGTTGCGGGCTGCCTTGCGGTACGTCAGGTTGCCCCAGCGGTCCGCGGTCTTTCCTTTGATCAGTGCGAAGTCCGCTTTGATGGGATATTCGAGAACATACGACCTGCCCGCTATCACCCGCGTCTCCTTGCCTTGTGCCAAAGGCGTCCCGAATGAGGTAGGACAGTAGAAAGCGCCGATGCCGGCGCCGGCGGCGCGAATGCGCTCGGCAAGATTACCCTGTGGCACCAGTTCGAGTTCGATACGCCCGCTGCGATAGAGATCATCAAAGACTTGCGAGTCTGCCGACCGGGGAAAAGAGCAGAGAATTTTTCTGACGCGCCCCGCTTTCAATAAAGCGGCAAGGCCGGTAGTTCCGTTACCAGCATTGTTGGAAACCACTGTTAGGTCCTTGGCTCCCTGCTCGATGAGAGCTTCGATCAATAGGGTAGGCATGCCTGCGCCGCCGAAGCCACCGACAAGGATTGTGGCCCCATTGTGTATGTCTGCGACGCAGGCCGCAGCCGTCGAATACTGTTTGTCGATCATGGTAGTTCCTCATTCAGCGCGTTCGAGCAAGACTGCTGCGCCCTGCTCCACGCCGACACACATTCTGCAGATCGCATATCGCCCACCAGTGTTCCGCAATTGTGTGGTGGCGGTCGCGACAACGCGGGCACCGCTCATACCCAGCGGGTCGCCGAGTGCGATTGCGCCGCCGTTCGGATTGACCCTCATGTCATCGTCAGCGATACCTAGCTGGCGCAGCACGGCCAGCCCTTGAACAGCGAAAGCTTCGTTCAACTCGATCACGTCAATGTCGTCGAGACTGATGTCTATGCGGTTCAGCAGGCGGCGCACCGCCGGAACTGGGCCGATCCCCATGACTCTGGGAGCCACCCCGGCCGATGCAAAGCCAAGGACCCGGGCACGCGGGGTAAGACCGAAATCTCTGACCGCCTTTTCTGACGCGAGCAGCAGCGCGGCAGCCCCGTCGTTGACTCCCGACGCATTGCCCGCAGTCTGCGTGCCATCGGGGCGCACGATACCCTTTAGCCCAGCCAATGAGCTCAAGGTGGTATCGGGGCGAAGGTGTTCGTCTCGGTCGACGACTGTTGGATCACCTTTCTTGCGGGGAATCGCGACCGATACGATCCCTTGGGCCAAGCGACCGCTCTTCTGAGCGGCAATCGCCTTCCGTTGGCTTCTCAATGCGGATGAGTCTAAGTCTTCGGTAATGAAGTACTTGCTCGCAAGCATCTCGGCAGTCTCAGGCATTGAGTCCACGCCATACATCGTCTTCATTTGGATTGACGAAACGCCAGCCAATGGTGGTGTCAAATATCTCACAGCTACGCGAAAATGGGGTTTCGGCCTTGCCCATCACGAATGGCGCACGACTCATGCTTTCCACCCCGCCGGCGATGTTCAGGTTGCGCGCTCTTATCGATCGGGCCGCAATGCCGACTGCTTCCATCGCGGAAGCGCACAAACGGTTTACCGTTAGACCGGAAACGATGAGCGGCAGGCCTGCGAGCAGAGCCGCCATACGGCCGACGTTGCGACTGTCCTCGCTGGACGCAATAACGGTCCCTGCTAAATCGTCGGGGCGTACGCCAGCCAAGCTGCCGCCATACCGTCCGATTGGCGTGCGAATGGCGTCGCAGATGAAAACGTCTGTCACTCTGGTCATTCTCCTCTGATGATCATGTACATCAGACGTTATTGATCTTTAGTCTCAGCTTTGTGGCTGACGCATTCTGCGATTTGCATCGAGACATCGAGGCACTCGCTTGGAGTCTGACGAAAGAGACCTGGATGCTTGTGACGCACGGCCGTACCGAGAAGATGTAGTCACCGACCGAACGATATATGCAAATCTCACGTCGGCTAGAGCTACCCCCTGAGCCATGATGGGCTCTGGTCGAGCGGCGTGCGATAGACCTCAGTGTCATCGTAACCAGTGACGCGAACCGCACAGCCCTTGTCCTGTAGCTCTGGATACACAATACGAAGTTCAGTCGCGAGTTGATTGGCTCGATCGGAAGCAACTTCGATGTTCTCTAGAATGAGGCCGCCTTGAGTCCTGTGCTCATGGCCAACTACAAGATCAAAATTGTAGTACGGCATCCGGAAACATCCTTTCACTGCGAGCGTGTTCTACGTTCGCTCTTGCGAGCTGCTGGACACATTCCTATGTGGAGGACTTGCGCAGTCCGCGCTAATCTAAGAGACTCTGTTCCATTTATTGCAGTAATATTATCGAAGCTTCTGAGCTGAAGTTCTCCAACGTTGAACTTCGTTTCGGTGAAAAACTGCATCCTGTTGGTGAAGGAGCGCGCTTTTATGCGATTGATTGTCTCAGCCTAAGTGGGAGACAGGCGCCTGGTCGAGCAGCGCGTCGTTCTCGATTTCGATAAACGGTTGATAATCGCATCATGTCTCGACTGTAGGTAGTATAGGCGTCATGTAGCGGGGCCGCCGTACGGTTCTCTTCTTCGGTAGTTCGAGAAGGGCCGCATCGATGAGGCAAGAACACCCTTATTGGGAAGATGCCGGCAAGGGCCGGTACGTAACGGGGGCAACGATATCGCGGGTACGATAGCTCCCGACCTCATTGCCATGGTACATCTGACTGCGAGCTAAAAAATTCAGCACTTGCGCGAGCATTAGCGATCAGTTCGCCGCGGTCGCGGATCTCTGCAGCCGAACCAAAGGTAGAGATAGCCGAATGAGGCGCCCCGCTTCGTTGCCGAGCAACGTCCTTTCAGATTTGCCTCGTTGAGATCAGATGTGACTCCCTCGGCGAGGTGCGAGCTTAAAACTGCGCTAAAGGATGATCGTGCAGCTCGAATGAGTCTAGATCTGCCGACGTATATCACGAAGGTTCACGGCGTCGAAAACCACGGAAAGTCATTCTGCGAGACAGGGAGCGGCGCGATGAGCGGGACGGCTTCCTCGCCAATTTGCCGGCTGTTGGCAGCCCTCGATCAGCGGCTGCGCGTGACTGGCGCGAACCCCTTCGAACGGACATCGCTCACCGATCCCACCGTGGCGCGAGAAGGTATGCGCGCTCGGCGCCTGCTAAGAACTCAAGAGAATGATCATCATCGAATGCACGACAGCGGCATCAGCGCCTTTCGGAGCGTGAGTTGCGAGCCGTCGCTCGCTCGGTGACTGCATGGCTTGAGGCCGTAGCACCATCCTTGCCAAATAAACAATCTCGCGTTTCACGTTAGGTGAGTGGATTCCCGATCTTGCGGTAATTACTAGACTTGGAAAATTCTCCGTCAGAGATACCCACCGCGGAAGGTAACTAGTGGACTGACCTTCTCCGCCTGCAGGTAGGCTGCGATGCGTCCGATCGCAATGACGGTCTCAAAGCGCTCGATTGTTTCCTCGAGCTCACAGTCGAGAACGCCCACGGCCGATTTCAATATTGGCGCTCCCGTCGCGAGCGTCGTCCATTGATCCGGGACAAAGCGGTCGGTGCCTTTGAGCGGGCCCTGGCCGCCAAAGTTGCGCGCAAGCTCCTCCGTTCCAACGGGCAGATAGTTTATCGCAAAGTGCTTGGCTTCAAGCACAGCCGCAAGCGCCGAGGTCGTCTTGCCAATCGAGATCAGCATGGTTGGCGGGTCGAAAGTAAGGTGAGTTACCGAGAGTGCGAGAAAGCCGGCGGGCCCGGATGAGCCGCGCGCGGTCACAACGGCAGCGCCAATTGCTCGCATACCCAGCGCGCGCCAGAATGTCTTTGCGTCGGAAATGGTCTGCATGGTTACCTCTTGCTGCATAAGCTTGCTGTGGATCGCCTCATGCCGCCTGCTCGCGTCTAACGCATATCAAATTGACTACGAAATCCATCACGACAACAAGTCCAGGGCAGCGGATAGCCATGTCGCTTCCGTCGATGGAAGAAGTGGAGGCGGTCTAGGGGCCGTTCGGAACTCTCGAGCAATCGTGTAAAAACCCCGATGCGTACTCGTAGAATGCCCCATGAACAACCGAAGGAGGAAGTTGCAGCAACCTACAATGTTCCCGGGTAAGCGCCGCCATCGAGCAGGATGTTCTGCCCGGTGATGAAACCGGCGTTTACTCCGCACAGGAACGCGCAGAACAAACCGAGCTCCTCGGGTTTTCCATGGCGGCCGGCCGGGTTGGTTTTGGTGCGCTCGACGAGCCGTTGCTCCAGCGTGATGCCGAGTTTTTCAGCTTCGGCTCTTGCGGGGCCGAGCGTACGATCTGTCGCAAACGGGCCGGGCAGCAGCGCATTGATGGTGACATTATTGATAACCGTCTTACGCGCTAAGCCTGCGATGAAGCCTGTAAGGCCCGCACGCGCTCCGTTGGAGAGGCCGAGACTGTCAATCGGCGCCTTCACCGTACACGAGGTGATATTGACAATGCGACCGAATTTACGCGCCATCATGCCGTCGACCGTTGCCTTGATCAGCTCGATCGGCGTCAGCATGTTGGCATCGAGGGCCTTGAGCCAGTCGTCGCGGGTCCAGTCACGAAAATTGCCGGTCGGCGGCCCGCCGGCGTTGTTGACGAGAATATCCGGATCTGGGCAGGCTTTGAGCACAACCTCGCGGCCCGCGGGAGTGGTAATGTCTCCGACCACCTCGGTCACGGTAACGCCGGGATTGGCTTTGCGGATTTCGTGCGCGGTCGCTGTCAGCGCCTCCGCTCCGCGCGCTGTCAGAGTGACATCGACGCCCTCACTCGCCAGCGCCATCGCACAGGCGCGTCCCAAACCCTTGGAAGAGGCGCAAACGATGGCGCGGCGGCCCTTAATTCCGAGATCCACTATCTTATTCCTTTTGATCGATGTTCCCGAAAACGCTTCGTCGCCTGACCCGCTGGTCGCCTCTCGATACTTAGTTTTCGATTACTTGAATGGCGCGGGCGCCGACCGGGCTAGAGCTCACAATTAGGGGTCTGGAATTTGCGAATGAATGCCCCAAGAAACTCTCGGACAGCGTGGATTTGATCTTCGCTGAATCCGGAGAGGCATTCCGCTTCGTAGAGGTCGTACCTAACTTGGACCGCATCGCATTTTGCTTGGCCGGCGTCCGTCAGCGATGCTTTCCCTTTGGAATCTAGAGCAATCAGGCCGCGCTCGCTCAATTCCGCAATCGCATCTGTACAGTCGGCCGGCGCGGCGAAGATATGCTGAGCGAGATCCGCGATATTCTGTCCGGGGCGCATGCCTAGACCATACAACACCCGGCTGTGTAGATAATTCAGGCCCTCTGCCCGGCGGTGTTTTTCGAACCCACTCACACGCAGCCGAGTCACATCTAGCAGCAATGATGACAATGCGGTCATCGCCTTGGATTGAGGCTGCGCAGCCGATGGCGCCTCCGACACAGATTGTAGCTGAGGATGCGTCTGGGCAATAGCATAACGGCTCTGGACGAATAGAAGCGGCTTTCCCGCATATCTTACGAACCGACGTACTCTACCGATAATAATCCAATGATCGCCACCCTCGAGGGTAGCTTCACGTTCACATTCAAATAGAGCCACAATTCCAGAGAGCACCGGACAACCATTCTCCCCCTTGAACCATTGGACACCAGCAAACTTGTTATCCGATGAACTGGCAAAATTCTGTGAAACGCTGATCTGATCGTCGGCCAGGACATTGATCGCAAAGTGCGTCGTCCGCTCGAAAGCAGCAGCGCTGCGCGAAGATCGGGCGATCGACCAAAGCACGAGCGGAGGATCCAGCGACAGAGACGAGAATGATCCCACCGTCGTTCCGACGAGCCGCCCGTCGAGCTCCGTGGCCATGACTGTAACGCCAGCACCGAACTGACCGAGACATGTTCGGAAAGCCCGCAGATCGAGCTCGGGCTTTCCTTGATCTAGGACAGCAGGCCCCATCAACGCATCCTGAACTTCAGCCTTCGGGTGCATGCTCATTTACCTATGGGATGTTTTCGCTCGGACAACCTTCGCAAACGTCACAATCACCGCGTCGCGAGGTGCCTATTTGATGTTTCCACGGACGCCCCACTGTTTTCGACTGAATTTATCCCCAAGACGCAGAAATCAGGTGCAAGGTAGCCGCCTGAGCGTGAAAAACGCCAACGGCTTGGAAAGTTTGGAGATATTGCGAGCACCGCTTGGACGCAGCCCGGCATGCCTGAAAACTCTACATTCCGATCGCAAACGCGAAATTGCAACTCCAACCAGCTTTATTTTAAGGAAATTCAGTGCCAGGAAACCGTAGGATCTAAACGCATGATATTGAGCCGGCCGAATAAGACCGATTTCGAGCCGGCATGCCAGCATGGAGGCGCGACAATGACCCTCAACAAAGGGCGGCAGCTGTTTCCACGAGCAGAATACCTGCGCAGGCTTGCCACGGTGAAATCAGAAATGGCGCGCCGCGACATAACGCGCTGGTCGTAAGCAGCCCCGCAAACATAACCTATCTTACGGGTCATACCCTACACGTCGTACGTTCCGCAGGGGCTTGTCGTATCGATGCAGGAAGAGGAGCCAACCGATTGCGACCAGATGGGCTAAGGGTGATCTGAGCTCCGGGAGCTCAGCAAACAAGGACGAGAAACGATTATGACGTTCAACACCATGACCGGCCGCTCCGCTTTCCTGGCTCTGGTCAAGGAGGAGGGCATCACACATCTGTTCGGCAATCCCGGCACCACCGAGCTGCCGATCATGCATGCCTTAAAAGATCATCCCGACCTAACCTACGTAATGGCTATGCAGGAGAGTCTCGTAGTGTACATGGCCGACGGCTTTTCGCGCGCATCGGGGCGGCTCTCAGCATGCAATGTTCACGTCGCGCCGGGTCTCGGTAACGCGATGGGCGCGCTCTACAGCGCGAAATTCACGGGCACGCCGATCATTCTAACCGCAGGGCAGCAAGAGCAGGGACACGGATTGACCGAACCCCTACTGTACGACCCGCTGGTGCCGATCGCCCAGCCCCTTGTGAAGTGGGCGGTCGAAGTCAATCGGCTGGAAGACCTGCCGCGCATTGTCCATCGCGCCGCGAAAGTCGCAGTGACGCCACCGACTGGACCGGTATTCATTTCACTGCCCGGCGACATTCTCAACAACGAGGCGGGCATCGACCTCGCCTCGTCGACACGGATCGATACCCGCGTACGACCCTGCGACGAAACCGTTGAGGCGCTAGCTGAACGGATTCTCAAGGCCGAGCGACCGGTGCTGCTATGTGGCGACGAGTTGGTGAAATCCGACGCACTAGAAGAAGCAGCCCAACTCTCGGAACTGCTAGCCTGCCCTGCTTTTCAGTCTAGTGTGCCGTTCGGGGCGCATTTTCTCTCCGAACGCCCGTGCTTCATGGGTGCACTTGGCCGCGACCAAAGGCAGGTGCACGACGTTCTCGCGCCCTACGACACGATGATTGTACTCGGCTCCGACGTGCTGCGGATGTCCGTGTGGAGTGCGACTGATCCGAAGCCAGAGCACTTGCGTATCCTGCAGATTGGGCTCATCGACTGGGAAATTGGCAAGAACTATCCCGCCGAGATGGCGGTCAAAGCGGACGTGCGCGAAACTATCCAGGCGCTGATCCCCGTGCTGCAGCGAAAGGGCGGACAGGCGCTCGTTGAACGCTCGCGCAAAGGCATTGCGGAACTGGCAAAGAAGAACTGGAGTGCGAAGCGCGAGGCTGCTGCGACGAGCGCTCGCAAGGGTGCCGTCGCAAAGCCTATTCACGGCGACTGGCTGACCTACTGTCTGGTGCAGGCGCTACCGAAGGACGCGATTATCGTGAACGAGGGACTTACCTCGGTGCGACTCCTCAATGATCTGTTCGCCTTCCGCGACCGCTATGCGATGCATGCCAACGCCGCCGGGGGCATTGGCTGGGCCTTGCCGGCGGCCATCGGCGTGCAGTTTGCGCATCCCAATCGGCCGGTTATCTGCGTCTCCGGTGACGGATCGGCGATGTTTTCGGTCCAGGCCCTGTGGACCGCGGCCAATCAGAAGCTGCCGATAACTTATGTGATCTGCAACAACGGCGGTTACCGCATCATCAAGCAGCGTTTGAAATTGTTCCATGACAACGACCACTACGTCGGAATGGATTTCAAGGATCCTGAGATCGACTGGGTGGGACTCGCAAAGTCGATGGGTATGAATGCGATTCGAGTTACCGAGCCTGACACTCTTGTAGACGTATTAAAGGAAGCGTCTGGCAACCGGCGCGGCCCGACCCTGATTGACGTCATGGTCGACGGAACCGTTTGAGCAACCCTGACAGAAATTTCAACGTGGTGCGTGATGTCTTCCATACGGCACGACAGGCAAGTGGACAATCCGTCCGAAAATAGAGGATCGGATGCCAATCCAGCTGGAAAAAGCGTCGAAGAGTTTCCCATTGAAAGCGTTCTAAACGGCGTGCCCTGCCCAACAAAAAGCGAATGCCAGGCACTCGGTAACAGCGTTTGGGTTGAAGTTGAGGGACAAGGCGATTGCTTGCGCTACTGGTCGTCTGGGTTGACCAAACAGACCCCCTCTGCCGTATTCTATATTCACGGTGATCGGCTATGGCTTGGTAAGCCTACACGTTACGACGACAATAACGCGGCAGCTCAGCAAGAATACGCGACCAAGGCCGCGGCATCGCTCGGCATGGCGTTCGTAACAATTGCTCGTCCGGGCCTCTATGGGTCTTCCGGGGCCCACTCGGCGTCGAGACAAATGCGAGAGATGAAGCTCGTTGCGGGTGCAGTTCGACAGATCATAAAGCGTTACAATATCAAACGATACGGATTTGCGGGCCAATCGGGCGGAGGCAGCGTAGCCAGTTATCTTTTGACGAAGTTTCCAGATACGAAGTGCGTTGCATTTTCGGCCGCTTGTCTCTCACTTGGGGGTCTAAGGAGGGCGGGTCAAATCGCGGGCGGGTACGATTACGGAGCGCCCGGAATATACGATCCAATCGCGCATCTTTCTGAGGTTAAAGTGGACCCCGATCGTCGGCTCTTTGTCATTGGCGACGAAAAGGACAAGGGTGCGCTCTTCCTGAATCTTGTTGAGTACTACGAAGCGGCGAAGTCCGCCGGGCACGATGTCACGTTAATCCGAAGCGAGGGCCTAGGTAATCACATCTTGGATGCAACGGGCCAACACGCCGTTTCCTGGTGCCTGCAGGGCGTCCCTACCTCGGAGATCGAAATGAGAATCGCCAACAAAGAGGTTATCAACTGAATTAGCTAGAGCGGTCTGGAAGACTTAGGCTCGGCTGCCTCGCTACAACAGTAACGTCATCGCATTCGACTTGCGGAGCAGTCCAGTTTCGCCGCGTTCGACTGGTTGCCAGGATAGATTCGCGCGCCTCGTGGTTCACAGCGTTCCCTTGGAGCACTCAAGGATCAAAGTAGAGCACCGCGACGAAGTCGCCAGTTTTCTGGCCGTGAGGATACCAGCTCTCAGACGGCCACGCGTGTACAGCGGCTGCAGCATCGCCGTCGGTCGAAGCTTACGTCTCATTGATGAATGATGAGGTGGCTGAAGATCAAGCGCGAGCTGAGTCGTCAATCTTGAAGAGGCGTGTCACGGCGCCCAGCAGTTCCGTTCGTTGATGTGCGCCCGTCTTCTTAAGATCGTTCCGCTCGGCTCGGAGGAGCGGCGGATAGTGTCTTTCGCCAAGCGGCGATCTTTCTCGACCAGGCGGCGACGGAACGTCTCAACCGCAAGGTGTCTCCTGCTACCGCTCCCGACTACGCTCGATTACGCTGGCCAGCGTTGACTGATATCAAGCCGTTCTCTAAGCTCTCGATGGATGGACCAGCCGCGCAGCGACCAAAGCCCGAGTTTGCAGGTCCAGCGAAAGTGGCTTGGACATGCCGCCCCCAATGTCCTCCGGTAAGCAGCGTGAGTTAGAGATTGCGCAAGGTCCAATCCGCGTGCATTCCACTCGGTGCCGGTTACGTGCGCTGAGTCTAATGTACGTCCCTTGATCACCTCGTTTGCTAAGCGAATATTTTTTGTGCGTCGTGTACGGAACGTTACTCCTTGAGAACGACCATATCGGTGGGTGACCAGCATAGCCGAACTGGTGCGCCGGGCTGGACCCTGGATTCCGCGCGTTCGGACATCATCTTGGCAGTGATGGTCAGACTATTCTCGACCTTGACCGTCACGCGGGTCATGCCGCCGACGAACGAGACGCTGGCGACCTCGCCGCTCAGGTCATTGACGCCGTCAGCAACGGTGTCATGGGCCCCCGCGAGGCGTATTTTTTCGGGCCGTACCATCAATGTGAGCTCCGAACCCTCATCCCACGCGCCGGCTGGAACGGCAATGGACCTGTTACCAGTCATCGTAATCCGTCCGCCGCCTGTCACGCGCCCGCAGATCAGATTCGATTCGCCGATGAACTCTGCCACGAAGCGGTTGCGCGGCTCGAAGTACAATTCGTCCGGCGTCCCAGCTGCGCGATCCGGCCCGCGCTCATCAGACAGATACGATCGGACATGTTGAGCGCTTCTTCCTGATCGTGGGTGACGTAGATGATGGTCGTACCCAACTCATTGTGGAGACGCTTGATCTCACCCTGCATCTGCTCGCGCAGATTCTTGTCAAGCGCTCCCAGCGGCTCATCCATCATGATAATGGCAGGCGAATAGACTACGCAGCGCGCGATACCGACACGCTGCTGCTGACCGCCCGACAATTGGCGCGGCTTGCGATCCTCAAACCCCCGCAGGCCGACACGTTCGAGCGCCTCTGTCACTTTGGCGCGGATTGTGCTGGTCGGCTCGCGCCGCACACGCAGCGGATACGCCACGTTATCGAATACCGTCATGTGCGGCATCAGCGCGTAATTCTGAAACACCATGCCGATCCCGCGCTCACGCGGTGGCATCTGGGTGATGTTGCGTCCGTCCAGCAAGATAGCGCCGGTGGTCGGTGCGGTCGCGCCGGCGATCAGGTTGAGCAAACTGGTTTTGCCGGAGCCCGACGGGCCTAGCAAGGTCAGGAACTCGCCCTTGTCCACGCTGAGATCGGTCGGATGCAGCGCGGTCACCGAACCGTATGTCTTCGATATGCCGTTCAATGCGATTGCGTGCGCAACCTGGCCACCGAGAAAGCTACTTGTTTTCATCCCGGTCATTCCTTCGCCAACACTGCTCGAGCGGCGCGAGAATGTCTGCTCTTGTCGCTGAACTTCTTCAATGGTTTGCACTCGATACATCGCGCTGATTGCATCCTCTGATACTGGATATTAACCGATGGGCTTGCCGGACCAACCTGTCAGGTCTCGACCGGCGTCCCTTTCCTTAAGGCGATCGCGACAATGCTGACCACCAGCGAAACCATCGTCAGCAAGGTAGCGACAGCGGCGATCACGGGCGAGACCTCCCATTCGAGAGCGGTATACATCTTTACCGGCAGGGTGATCGTTTGCGAACCAGCCAGGAACCAGGAAATGATCACCTCGTCGAAGGACAGCAAGAACGCGAAGAGCGCGGCGCTTACCAACGATGGCACAAGCTGTGGCACGACCACGGTCAGGAACATGCGGATCGGCCCGGCCCCATCAGTTCGGCGCCGAATTCGAGATTGCGGTCCAGCTTGTTGACCCCCGCCACAACCATGACGACGACGTATGGCAGCGTGACCATAAGATGGCCCAATACGATGGAAAGCGTCGTCGTGCTGATCCCCAAATAGGAAAAATAGAGGAAAAGACCGAGCGCCGTTACGATGGTGGGGACGATGAGTGGGCTCATGATTACGCCGGTAACGAGCGCCTTGCCAACGAAGTCATTGCGCGCGATCCAGTATCCCGCCGGAACGCCGGCCAGCATTGCCAGCGTCATGGCCGTTACCGCAACCTTGAGGCTCTCAAACAGCGATGCCAGCCAGGTTGGAGAGTGGAAGAAGATATTGAACAGATCGAAGGAGTACTCCTTCGGCGGGAAGGTCAGCGCGTTTGTCGGGCCGAATGCCATGGGGAACGTCACCACGATGGGCACGAGCAGAAACAGATAAATCGCTACGGCCAAGCCGGTGCCCATAGCCCGATAACGGCGCGAAAGCGGATCGTGAATCGTTTGGGACATGTGCGCCTCCTAGACCTTGCGCCGGCGCCAAACCGCAAGGGGTGTTGCGAAAACAATAGCCATGGCGAACAGTATCACGCTGATGGCCGAGGCTTTGGGCCAGTCCAAGATCTGTCGGTTGTAGAAGTCGACAAGGTTCGACAGCATCTCATCATGCGGGCCGCCGAGTAGCGCCGGAATTACGAAGGCCCCAAGCACATCACGAAAGTGCTCAATAGGCCAGCGAACAGGCCGGGCAAGCTCATGGGAAGAGTAACCGTCCAGAAGATGCGGGCGGGCTTAGCACCCATGATGGCAGCTGCGCGATAGATCGCGCCGTCGATGGCAAGCAGACTGGCCAAGACCGGTAGAACGATAAGCGGAACCAGAAAATTGGTCATGCCGACGAGAAGGCCGAAAAGATTGAGCACGAGCGGCAGTTCGATTTTCGTCTGCAGGATCCAACTCAGAACATTGTTGATGATCCCGTTACGCCCAAGAATAATCGTGAACGCGAAGGCTTTGACCAGGATGCTGGTCCAGAACGGGAGCAGTACGAGCACCATTAAAAAAGCCCTGCGCCGCGGTGGCTGGCGGGCAAGATGTAGCGCGACGATGAAGCCCAGGAGCAAGCTCAAAATTGACGACAAGCCAGCGACATAAAGCGTCCTAGCCAGCGTTTGCCTGAACAACGCGCTGGTCAGAACTGCGCCGAACGCATCCAGCGACAGAGCGGATCCATTGACGCTGGTGAAGAGGACATACAAGAGTGGGGGCAACACAATCGCGACCCCAATCATGGTGGCCGGCGACATGAATATTGCCTGCGCACGCAGACTGCTGATGCGGGTCATGGGCCGTCCGTACGAGTCACGTGAGAGATCAAAATTAAGGCTCGCTGATTGCGCTCCCGAAAGGGTTGACCGAAACCCTTTTGGCAGCAACAGGCCATCAGTTCGAGAGCCATTCCAGGTAACGGCGATTTACAGCTTCGAAGTTATCCGCCCAGTAGTCAGCGCTAACAACAAGGCTATTAGTACTATTCAAGTCGGGCTGCCATTTGCGGGCATCGGGCAGCAACATCGTCGCGGCACCGGGGACCGGAACGTTTTCTACCCTGATGCCCGTCTCCTTGGTGAAGGGATCGAACACTGCCTTCACGCAAGCGTCTTGATAAAATCCGCCGTAGTTCGAGATCACGATCCTGTCGGATTTGGCCGCGGCGCGTTTGGCCCCAGCACCATCGGCGCCGAAACGATCCCCGCTACGCCGGCCAACATGGAGCGCCGCGAAATATTCAAATCGCTCGTCATGCACTGTCCCCCTCCCTAAAGTCCTTCCAACACTGTACTTGCGATCCGAGTTGAATGCCTTCCCGGTCACACGATCCATGCGCCAATCGCGCGACAATCGAACCGTACAACGTCGAACAAGGTGCAGTTCTCGATTGCTATTCGTTCGCTCCACGTCACTCTCGGCTCTCTTCGCGAGGCACGTAGAATTTGGTCTCGGCGCCAGCGACAGGCATCGCGCAACGTTAGCCTTCCGCATCGTTGGCCGGGAGGCTGACCCTCGCATCCCATCTTCGGCTTTTGTCTCTTGGCGCTAGCTTATCGAAGCATCGAGCCGAAATCCGCTTGTACGGAGCCAAATACAGCCGAATATATGCGACTTATATCCAAAATCAGTGGTTTTTCACATTATTGCGTGTCAACGCGCTAGTTGCACGGCTCGAAGAACTAAGCACGAGGAATAGTCCGAAATGTCGATTTCGGCCAGCGGACGCTCTTTGGCCCAAGCCCGGACAAGCACGGTGGAAGCAGCGTTCAGCGTGGCAGCCGGCCTTTGCAATCGAGCTGCGAGCTCTGAGCCTTGGCGCGAGAAGATCGATGATTATAACGGCTCACAAAAGTGTTGCTAACGTCGGGAGTTGGTTGATCGAAACGATATCTGTATGCGATTGAAAGCTTGGATCTTAAGAAATGCCCGCAGCGAGCCTATGGCGCGACCATTGGACCAATCTGAATGTGATCCTTCTTTTCGACGCAGGATTCCACCCAAACGAAGCCAACGTTGAAGGAATTCCCGCATCAAGACCGATTATGTTGCGTTGATGATATCACAAGCACCGCGACCCCTCGGCATCCTTCACCTCGAGCGCGGCTCGGCTCCAGGCGCCGAACCACCGCCCCCCGTGCTCGATGCGACATTCCACTACGTTCGAGTTCCCTACGATCTCGGAAACCTTCGAGGGGGCTTGGGTGGAGAATGTCGTTCGCGGCGATCCAGCGCTTGAGCCGGCCTTCGTCGCCGCCGCCCGAGATTGGTCCAGCGGGGCGCCATCGCAATAAGCTCGACCTGCGGCTTTTCCATCCGACATCAGCCTGCAGTGGCTGCATCTGTGGCTCTGCCCGTGGCGATGTCGAGCCTGCTCCTGTTGCCCTTCTTACTATGCCAGTTGCCGTCGCGCGCGAAACTCGCTGTCTTGACCTATGATTCGACGCATTGCAGCGAAGATCTGATTGGCATCGATGATCCGGCCCGAGCGTTCGAGGATTGTAATAGGTGGCATCGAAGGCAGAAAATACTGGAGCGACGAATTGAAGCGTCTAGCACCACCGACCGATGTAGCCGCGATTGAGACAGATGTGGCTGACTGCGTTGCGCGACTCCGCACTGCGACTCTGGAGATCGCGGCTATCCTGCTCGAGTGCGCAGCGTTTTCGATTGTTGGGCCGACGATCCGTCGTTTCACGAAGCTTCCCGTCTAAGACGTTACAGATCTATGCCGGATAACGATGGCATCCGTCTCTTGAACAATACCGTTGCCACGTCGGATGGCGTTTTCGCCGTTGAACGTAACTGACCGATTAAGAGGCCGAAGGAAAGTCAAGTCGAGGCGTGTTTAACTACCAAGGAGTTGACTCGAATAGTCGCGGCGCGTCGCGCTCAGCTCGAAATATTACCGGCAAACGCCGAGCCGGCGGACCTTCTTCTGAGAAATGCCGCTCCGGAAGAGTGTGGGTCATGTCAGGAAGAAACGTCCCCTGGTCCCCCGAGGATCAAGCGGCGGCCCATTCGATTCGTGAGTAGCGTAGCCCGAGAGTCTCAGCCACCGCTTTATCGGCGAAGCGCCCGCGAAAGACATTACGGTATGCGTGAACATGCGGAACCTCGAGCAAGCCAAGCGAAATCGCGCGTATCGTTATTGAGTCGAGAGCCTGGTTCGAGGTCAGCAACTCGCTCCCAGCACATTGGCCGGGGAATAGTGATTGATACCATGAAAGCTCGTAAACTGGATCAGCGTGCGTGCATCCCGATCGATAGCTACATCCACGATCGTGCGCATCGAGCTCAGCACACTGCGGCTGACGAGCCTCGGCGCGTTCGCCAATCATCCGAATTCAGAAAGGCTCAACGCGCAGCACCTGAGGAGCACCGTCTCGTGCGACAGCAGTAAAGCCGGCCGCTGGCAGATGCCTTCAAGGCTTGGCTACGCACAAAGAAGGCCGTCACCAGCCAGAAGATCAAACTCGCCGAACCCATTGGCTACGCGCTCTCCCGCTAGCAGTGGTTGACGCGCTCCATCGACGACGGCCGCATCGAACTCGACAACAATATGGTCGAACGATCAATCCGTGGCATCAAGCTCAATCGCAAGAACGCGCTCTTTGCCGGATCCGACTGTGGTGCCGAACACTGGGCGGTCGTCGCCTCCTTGAGAGAGACCTGCCTATGCCGCGCGCGGCATAGGGCCGATTATGCCGCCCGCCGAACTATGCCGAACGGGTTTGGTATGGCACGCAATTGTCACGCTGGCACCGTCGATCGCGTGCAGGGCAGCCCCATTCCATTCGGCATAGTCTGGTCGTTCAGAGCGCCTCCAGAAAGGCGAGCAGGCGGTCGTTCGGCTGGAAGCGGGTTCGCTTGCCGCGCTCGTACGGCTTGAGCTTCGCCAGGGCAGCTTCCTTGAGGGCGAGGTGGGCGTGCAGGTACGTCTGCGTCGTCTCGACCGATTCATGACCGAGCCACAGCGCGATCACGGAGCAGTCGACGCCGGCCTGCAGCAGTTCCATCGCAGCGCTGTGCCTCAGCACGTGCGGTGACACGCTCTTGGCCTTCAAGGACGGGCAACTCTTGTGAGCGACGCGAACATACTTTCCCAGGAGCGACTGGACGCTGTCGGCACTGAGCCGGCCCCCGTGCACGTTGGGGAACAACGCTGTTGCTCCTTTCCGTAACGGTTCCTTGAGCCATGCCTGGAGCGCGCACCGAGCGAGTGTGGTCAGTGGAGTGGTCCGCTCCTTCCGCCCTTTACCGACGCATCGTACGTGTGCGCCAGACCCGAGGTGGACGGCATCCCGGTCAAGGCCGGTCAGCTCGGAGAGGCGTAAGCCCGTCTGGGTCGCGACCAGCAGCAAGGTGTGATCGCGGCGGCCAAGCCACGTCGTTCGATCGGGCGCCGCGAGAATCGCCTCGATCTCGGGGCGCGTCAGGAAGTGCACCTGTCGCTTATCGTGGCGCTTGCTCGGTATGGCGAGCACGCGCTGGATCAGCGCACTGTGTGCCGGCTCCTCGAAGGACACGAACCTGAAGAAGGATCGGATGGCGGTCAGACGCAGGTTACGCGTCTTCGCGCTGGCGCCGCGCTTTACTTCGAGATCGGTTAGGAACGCGCCGATGAACGTTGCGTCCAAATCGGTGAGCGTCAGGGCCGGGGCTTCCGCAGCTGCACCTGTGCGAACATGAACAGCAGCCGGAACGTGTTCCTGTAGGAGGCGATCGTGTTGGCGCTAACATTGCGCTGGCGCATGAGGCGCTCGGTGAAGAAGCGCTCGATCAACGTGGCGACATTGCAGGCGGGCTTCATGACGTCACCTCCCACCGCCGATCGAGACGCCGCGCCGCTTCTTCCATCAACTCGGGGCAGGCCGAGAGATACCAGTAAGTATCGCGCACGCAGGCGTGGCGGAGGTAAGTGGAGAGCACTGGGAGTTGTTGCTCGACGTCCTTGCCTTCGCGATACCAGTCGAGCAGCGTCCGGACGGCGAAGCGATGACGGAAGTCGTGCACGCGTGGCCCGGTATGATCACCTGGGCGCCGCAGCCCAATCTCTCTGGACAATCGCCAGAAGACGCGATGAACGTACTGGTGCAGCAAGCGGCCTCCCTGTTCGGCAACGAAGAAGGTCGAGCCGCAGCGTGATCCGAGCATCGCGTCGCGCCGGTGGGCGTAGTCGCGCAACGCGGTTCTCGTCGTCGGATGCAATGGCACGAGCCGCGACTTGCCGAACTTGGTCAGCCGGACCGTCAGCACGCCGGCGTCGAGGTCGACGTCATCACGCTCCAGGCCCATCGCCTCGGATATACGCATGCCCGTCACCGCGATCAGCCCGAACAGGGTATGGTAGGTCCATCGGCGCAGCCCGCCCGCTGGCGGCAGAGCCAGCGCTGCCGTCAGCAACGCATCGATCTCCGCGTCGCTGTAGACATAGGGCTTGGCGCGCTTCCATCCGGGCAGCATGCCGACGGGCGGTACCTCCGTTCTCGGATCGAAGTTGGCGACATGGCGCGCGAACCCGCGCACGTCGCTCAATCGCAGCGCCCAGGATGCATGACGATCGGGCGGCAGCGTTGCCCATTCCATTGCCAGCTTCGTCGTGATGATCCTGGCTTTGCGCTTCTCCATGAAGGCGACGAAGTCGGCGAGCCGACGGGTCTGGTGCTCGTACTTGTATCCAAACCCCTTGCGCATGCTCAGGTACTTATCGAGTGCGGCGCGCAGATTGGTCATTGCACGCCTCCCGGCCAGGGCAGGCTCAATGTTCTCAACGCATCGATGTCGACCTTCGCGTAAATCCGGGTAGTGTCGTGGTTCTCGTGCCGCAGCAACTGTCCGATCTCCGACAAGGTCGCGCCAGATCGGAGAAGCTCGGTAGCGAGACTGTGTCGGAAGATATGGGCGCCGCGGTGTGCGCAACCGTCGATTCCAACGCGATCGAGGGCGGCCTTGGCGATCATGGTGATCGCACATCCGGAAGCAAACCCGATGTGCGGCGCGAGTGTGCGGACGAACAACCGTCGGCACGACGACTTTGGGCGGCCACTGCGCAGATATGCAACGATGGCCGCGCCAACGTCTGGCGGTATCGGCATCCGTGCACGCTGTCGGCCCTTGGCGCGAACGAGTATCTCGCTGGCGCGCCAGTCGATATCATCGAGCGTGAGCGTCGCGACCTCGTCGGCCCGCAGGCCGAGCTTGGCCAGCAACAACAGAATGGCGTAGTCGCGCCGTCCCATCACCGTCTTTCGGTCGCAACCGTCGAGAGCCTTCCGCACCTGTGCGGCAGGCAGATAGGTCGGCAGAGTTGCGAGCTTCCATCGCCGCATCGATGGAACGCAATCCGCCAACGGGCGCGCGTTCAGCCCCCGATGGTGGAGGTAACGGAGAAAGGCGCGCAACGACCAGCACATCGCCTTGCCTGTTCCCGGGCTCCAATCCTGGGCGTGGCGCTCAATGTAGCGGATCACGTCCTCTTGTTTGATCTTGCACAGGGCGGCGGCGCCGCCGGAGCACACCTCGTGCAAAAACCTGCGGATGACCGGGAGATGGCGGACGATGGACCTCGGGGCCAAGCCGCGCTCTGATCGCAGGTAGGCATCGAACTCCTTGAAGATCCGCTCGTGCGGGGTGAGAGGCGGTAGCACCAACGGCGCGATCGCGCCTTCCTCGCGCAGCACCGACAACCATCGCTTGAGCGCTGCCCGGTCACCGGGTTGGATAGACTGCCTCCCGCCTCGATGTCGGAGGTACCGCTCAACGACCTGCTCATCGAGATCAATCAGCTTATAGCGACGGCCCGCGATCCAACTCAGGAGCCCGCCAACTACGTTGAGGCAACGCCACGCGCCGTGCCGAACGAGCCTCTCTTCGACGAGACGAACGGCGTAGCACTCGACGAGCCGTCCGTGCGGCCCGCTTCTGAGACGCCGGTACAGCCGGCTTCTGCCCAAGTACTCTTCAACTTCCATCTTCCTGTTCTCCGCTGTTGACAGCGGAGGCACAGAACGAACTATGCCGAACCGACCAAACGCCGGTCAGCCAGAAATCTGGGGAAAACGACCCGACTCGGCATAGTTCGGCGGGCGGCATAAACCTGCAAGCTCAACGATGTCGACCCGCTTGCCTATCTCACCGGCATCCTGACTAGAATCGTCAACGGTCATCCGAACCGCAACATCGACCAACTTCTTCCGAGCAATCCCTCAAAGCTGTGGGCGACGCTTACGGCGAGCACAGCCCATCGCGCAGTGATGGTCATGTCGGAACAACCGACGATGGAGTAGCTCTTGGTCGGCCGCGCAGTGTCCTTATAGCTGATTGTGAACTTAGTCCAGGGACCTCTACGGATCCTGGGCGAGTAAGGCCGCCGTCGCCTTTACATCAGCTAAAATCATATCTGACTAACTTTGTACCGATCCGCAGATTACGCACGCCGCCAATTTGACAATCCGTTCATATGCGAATGCACCCTGCTTCCCCATCGGTGCTCGCGTTTTATGTGAACCGAGTGAACGGGAGCATGCTCCTGACTAGCACCGAGTTGGTGAAGCCGGTGATGCAGTCGATGATACGCGAGCTCCATAGCGGCCTTATGCGCGCGTGCCGCGCTTCATCGGTTTTCGGAGCTAGCGTATCCAGGTAAGCTATTGACCCCTCGATCTGCGCAAGGACGACCGCCACAGCATCGCGGTTGCAAAGATTGGACTCTCTCCGACCTCGACGAAGACGGCGCTGGTGTGTGCGGCTATGTCAGCAGCGCGGCCGGCGACACTGCCTCGAACGCGGATCGCCAGCCAACAAGACTCTGTTACCCACTGTGCGCTCTGTCCTTGGCAGACAACTTGCCGTAACGCAATTCATCGACTACCGCTCCGTTACGAGTTATTTCCACGCGGTTCGCGGCAACGCTAATCGACTCGATTCGCCAGTCGACCGTACCTCCTCCGGGAGGAAGCCGAATCTGCTTCCAGCGCGCCGCCCTTGACCCGACCGTGATAAAGGTATCCCCACTCCGCACAGCATCCATCCAGTTCCGATACGAGAAAATCGCGGCCTCCCAGCTGCGCATATGTCCGGACGCCGCCAAGGAGCGACGCAGCGTCCATCTTGTTCGACCCGCAACCAACGGCAGCTGATAGTCGATGTTGAGGCACCGATACGAGTTGATCTGGGCGTCTCGCATTGAGGGCCATCATCTCGATCGCATCGACTAATCCAAGAACGATGTCCGCCGCACGCTCGGCCTGCGGATGCGGCGCGTGCGGCATTACGACAAGCCCTCCTTGTTGACGGCACCGCTCTGCCCAGGCCGCCATCGTCGATTCCAACGGATCACCGATCGCTGCTTCGTTCCGGCCGCCGCTAGACAACGAATCAATGATCTCGCCTTCATATCCCAGAAGTGAAATGTGCCCGAGCACCTGCATGCGGTTCTCGCTGGCCATGCGAACCAGAGATTCGCCATCGCCACCGGAGCCTTTCGCTCCTAAAGTGGTTCGGCCAGCAACATTGCTGAGCATTTCGCCCCACTGGGCCGCGAGCAAGTTGACAAAGTCCACCCCTTCGGCTTGCCCCTCAAGAAGAGCTGTCTGCGGGCTCCGAAAATGAACATGCGTGTCGGACCTGACCCACCTTGCTCGCGCGAGCGGAGCACTTTTCTAGCTCGAAGGTAAGGGTCTCCGTGTTTTCGTCGATGTCGACATGCGCCGCAGCGGCTTTACCTCTAAGCCACTTCTTATTTCGACGAAGGCAAAGCCGACCAGAAGCCCAACCGTACAATTTCCATTCACATACGCATTCCGATTTAGGCCATTGGCAAATTCGCCGGATAAGTCCTCGAACCAGCCGGTATTTACCTTCGAGGGGTGTCCTTTCGGCGGAAGGTACTCCCCGTGCGGGTCGTGGACATGCAGGCGTGCAGCAGCGCGCCGGCTCGTGCCTTTCCCAACTATCCGAAACTTCACGGGTTGTCGTGGCAGGCTCGATGGCCGCGGCTTCCAGCGGCGAGTCGGCGGGGGAGCGAGTAGGCTCTAGCGAACGAAGCTCCCGCACGAGCAAGCTGCCGTCGTCGGATCGCAGGTAAAGTCTTCCATCGGGATAAGCGGAGTACTCAATATTAACCTCTCCATCAGACCGCACTGGCTGGACGTCATGAAGATCGCTCAGCCAATCGCAACGCGAGTACTCGAGGACCGTGCGTGCAGAGATGACTGTTCCGAGGTCGATACCGATTTGATCCCCACGATCGTCAGTGTCGAATTCTCCTAGCGTGTTGAGATGAACCTCGAGGGGTAAGCGCATTCTCAGCTTGCGGCGGCCTTGAAGGCGCAGGGGATGCTCGGCGAGTTCAGTCGTGCTCACAGCGTAATCAGCAAGACCTCATGTTCGGCGTGCAGCCGGAGGTCCGTAACCTTCTTGCGCGGATGCGGATTGGGCAGCGCGTAAAGCCAACGGTTCTCTCCCTGAATAGGGCGTCCCGAAGACGCACGGACCTCGGCGCGACCATAGCTTAGATTTGGCTCTCGCCCGAATGCGAGGTCCTCACCATGGTCGCGTGCGCACTTGGATCTTGTGCCGGTACCGCGCCAAACGGACTGGCGCCCAAAGAAATATGTCTCTGTTGAATTCCGAACCGCCGTAACAGGGGCACGTCGACCTCACTGCCATCGGAATCTTTGAGCGAGCAGGTCGAGACCAATTCACCAAGTTCATTACCATCACTGGCAAGATCTCCCCAAGTCGGCCCAATGGGTCCAAAGCCAGGGGGCGTCGTACGCGGACGATCCACGACCGCGTGAACAAAAACCACATAGGTGGCGAGCGTCGGCGGTAGCACGATCATGGCAGGAGAGTCTGCAGGGTGCTGAGCCAGCACATCTGGGCGAACTTCATTGCCGAAGAGAAACGGTATGCCTCGAAGCGTCTGAGGACCCTGGAGATTGACGCTCCAATCGCTGTCGCCCGCTTTCTTACCGAGCCCACCGTCCAAGTCCCGGCGCCTCACGTTGAAATAGCGCTTCAGGTCCACAGGAGTGAAGTGCAGCGAGGGGGGCATTTTCATTCGGCCGGCTCTAACATGTCAATTAAGGTTAGTGGTCAGAGCACCCACGGATCGAATGATCCGGTGACGTCGCGGTTCGTTCCGTTCCTCGCATAAACCTTTGCGTGCCGTCGCGGTGAGCTGTAACTGCAAGCAGTCGGAAACGTTCAAGGTGATGGAACGCCGGCTGCTCAAGGCGATCATCAACCCGGCCATGATCGTCACCTGGCTGGCCGGGCTTTATCTGGCCTGGTTCGGCCATTGGTTCACGTTCGGCTGGCTGCACGTAAAACTGGCACTGGTCCTGGCGATGTCCGCGGTCCACGGCTTGCTCACCGCGTGGAGGAGGCGCGCGCAGGCTCCCGCCAGCTTCGTGATCTGTAGTTGCCCGTGACAGCGCTATGAGACCAGGACGGATTTTCGCACCTACTGCTGCCAATTCGCTTCGAGGCGCTCGATCTGGCGCAACGCAGCGCGCCAGTCCGACAACCCGTACTCAGGCAATGCACGTTTTGGCTTGTTGCGCCTGGTGAAATCTTCTACTACTTCAGGCGCGATAAGTGTCGGCGCCTCATTCAAGCCGCGGGCAATAATCTCGATCTCGCAGGCCCGCACCAACTCGTACATGCGCCGGAGGGCAGCCCACGGCGTTGCGCCAACCGTAAGTAGACCATGGTTGCGCAAAATGAGGCACTCGCCCTTCTGGCAGCTCACGCCTAGCGCATCGCCCTCGTTATGTGAGCCCAGCGAGCCATACTCGTGGTAAACGAGCTCGTGATAGACCTCAAGCGCGTCCTGGCTAATGGGCCTGATGCCACGCTCCAACACCGATATACCCGCGCCAACGCGCACATGCGTGTGCATCACGCAGTTGATGTCAGGTCTGGCCCTGAAAATGCCAGCGTGAATTATGAATCCTGCATCGTTATAGGCGCCATCCTTGGAGTAAACGTTTCCGTCAATATCCATCTTCACCAGACTTGACGCGGTGATCTCATTAAACAGCTCACCGTAGTTATTGATCAAAAAGCACTTTGGCTCGCCATCAACGCGCATAGACATGTGCGTATTGATCGTGTCGGTCCAGCCGTAAAGATCGCAGATGCGGTAAAGCGCAGCGAGGTCGCAGCGGTTCCGCCACTCGGCTTCCGTCATATGAAAGGCCTTGTGGTTAAGGACATTGATCATCATGCGACTCCTTCTTTCTGCTGCCAAGCAGCCAAGGTGTTCAGCTCTTCGAAAATCAAGCCGGGTCAAGCTCCGGCTGGCTGTAAGGTCTCGCGAAAAACTTATTGCTATTCGTGCACCCAACAGCGTTGCCCTGACGGCGCGTCTCTGCGCGGCGCTCAGGCGACAACCGCCAGAGTTCTCGGAGGAAATAATAGCTTCCCGCGCGACTGATTTTCGGCGAAAAGAACACAAAGTCAGCGTCAAACAACAAAAACGTCACGCACATGCAGAATTTTCGTGGCGGCTGCTGCTTCCGAATAAGCGACACCGCTGGATCCGCGCTCAATCTCGGCGAGGTTCTCATATTAGTTGGGGAGTGAAGGACAACCCGTTTTGGGGACCACCATGTCATTTTTGGCCAATGCCATCTCCAGACGAACACGCGGGTTATCGGACAAGAGCTGCATCACTTCTTCGCCTTCCCATTTCTGTTGAGTATCGCGACACCCACGAGAGTTATTTTGGCGATATGTGTGCGGTCATTGGCGAAATCGTCGGAGCCTAGTACATAGCGCCCGCCAGATCGAGTTCGAATGGAATGACGACGTCGCCGACGAAGGACAGGCGGTGCGCTTGCTAAGGAGCGACAGCGGGGCTCGGTCACGATTCGGTCCTCGCTGCAGCAGGGTTGCTGTTCGGTCGCCTCGCTCAGGTCGTGGTAGAGTCCTCGTCCGCGAGGCGGACAAGCATCTTGCCAACATTTGCACCGGACAGCACTCCGATAAACGCGTCGACTGCGTGATCCAGACCCTCGATTATTGTCTGCTTTGACACCAGCTCGCCGCTGCGCAGCCATCCAGCCACCTGCGTCTCGAACTCGACGCGCATATCTTCATGGTCATAGATGATGAACCCGCGCAGACTGAGCCGTTTGAATACGGCTTGGATCAAGTGGTTGATTCCGGGCGCGTGCGAGGCGTCCTCCATCGTAGAGATCATTCCGCAGAGGATGGCGCGGCCGTTGATCTTGAGCGCGTGCAGCGCCGAGACGAGATGATCGCCGCCGACGTTGTCGAAATACAGGTCGATGCCGTCCGGTGCCACCTTAGCGAGTTCCCCTGGCAGGTCATCGCGGTAGTCGATCCCAGCGTCGTAGCCGAGCTCGTCCACGAGCAGCCGAGCCTTGTCCGCTCCACCGGCACTGCCAATCACCCGTGCCGCCCCAAGGAGGCGGGCGAACTGTCCGGCCGCGCTGCCGACGGCGCCCGCTGCCGCTGAAACAAAAACCACGTCTCCTCGCTGCAGCTCACCGATGCGCCGCAGCCCGACGTACGCGCTAAAGCCCGTCTGGCCGAGAACGCCGAGCCAACTGGGCAGCGGTGCGCGTGCCGGATCGACCCGCGTAGCCGCACTGGCGTCGCTGACCGCGTAGTCGCGCCAACCTAGACGGTGGCGGACGTAATCCCCAGCGGCAAAGGACGGGTGCCGGCTGGCCACGACCTGGCCGACACTCGGACCATCGAACGGCCCGCCGAGCTCGAAGGTCGTAGTGTAGTGCTTCGCGGACGGCTCCATGCGCCGGCGGATCGCCGGGTCGACGCTCATGTAGATGTTGCGGACCAATATCTGCCCGTCAGCAAGCTGGGGAAGTAGGACTTCCTCGATCCGGAAGTTCTCTGGAACGGGGCGCCCGTTTGGCCGTGAAGCCAAGGTGATTACCCGCGTCGCCGCCGGAATCGAGTCGATAATCAAGAAGGACCTCACAATCTAGCGTCAAGCAAACCGAATATTTCCCGCGTTCAAAAGAAGCACCAACCGCGAGGATCACAATCGGACTCTGGCGTCGTCTCGAGCTGTGTATCGTACGGCGGCTTCATCGGGCCTGCGATCATACTTGTCAGTGTTATTTAGACTCGCGAAGATTGTCCCAACAACGACGCCCCAGAGGACGTCATCATTTCGCAAAATGCGGTGGCCGCTCGACACCCAGGTAGTCTCGCAGGGTTCTGCCCTCGTAGTCTTCGCGAAACAATCCGCGGCTCCTGAGAATCGGTACAACCTTATCGACAAAGTTTTCGATCAGTCGTGGCGAGAAGGGAAATATGAGCGCGAAGCCGTCACAAGCGCCGCTCTTGAACCACGCTTCGAGGTCGTCGGCAACCTGCTCCGCCGTGCCAACCACCGGGCGATGTCCTTTGCCCATGTTGACGATGTCTCGCAGTTGTCTGATCGTCATTTTGCGCCGCCGCGCGAGTGATTGAAGCGCCTGCTGAGTTCCCGCCGACCTGGTCGAGAGAGGCAGTTCCGGCACAGGGCCGTCAAGTTCATACTGACTCATGTCTGTGCCGAGACGGTCGGAGAGCAGACGCATTGAGGCATGCGGATCCGCCATTGCGCCGAGCTGCGCTACAAGTTCATATGCCTCGCGCTCGGTGTCAGCGACGATAACCGAAATACCAAGCATAAGCTTGATCGAATCGCGTGGCCGGCCAGCAGCTTCGGCGCAAGCGCGCAGCTTGTTCGATAAGGCAACGGCGTCCTCTTGGGTTTGTCCGTGGGCAAACACTGCGTCTGCTGTGGCCCCGGCGAATTCAACGCCGCGATCGGACGCTCCAGCCTGGAAGATTACAGGGTAACCTTGCGGCGGACGGCTCGCATTGAGAGGCCCTTTCACCGAGAAGTATTGCCCCACATGATTCAGCGTGTGCATCTTGCTCGGGTCCATGAAGACGCCGCTCTGGGGGTCAGCGACCAAGGCATCGTCTTCCCAGCTATCCCACAGCCCCTTGACAACTTTGAGGTACTCCTCAGCTAGAGCGTAGCGCTCGGCGTGTTGCAGGTGCTTGTTAGCGGAAAAATTCGCCGCCGCCTCGGGGTGGAATCCACTGGTGACGATATTCCAGCCGATTCGCCCGTTGCTAATATGATCCAGCGACGCCAACATTCGCGCCAAGTTGTACGGCTCCGAGTAAGTTGTCGAGACGGTGGCAACCAAACCGATCCGCTCAGTCACTGCCGATAGAGCGCCGAGTAGGGTGAGTGGCTCGAGCCGCGCCACGGCTTCCGGTTCGCGATCCGCGCCAGAGTAGACGGAGTCCGCCAAGAAAACGAAGTCCAACTTGCCGCGCTCAGCTGTCAAAACATTATGCGCTACTAGTTCAAATTTCTCCGCCCGAGAGTTAGCCCCCGGAATACGCCATCCGCTGGTGGAACTGCCTACTACTTCCGAGATATAACCGATATGCATTTTCGCTTGCATGGTGTTTTCTCCTTGAAGGTCAGGCGAGTCCGATGGGAACCGAGAGTTTAGGCGTGTTGGCGCCATAACGACCGCGAAAATTAGCCAAAAGCTGAAGAAATCCTGCAAAACAGATTGTTTGATCGGCCTGATCCATCGGGGTGCGGCCCGCCCCTCGATTTGCGTCAGATCCGGTTCGGCACGCGCAAATGCTTACCTTTAGGTCACGCGGTCAGCCTATGTGCCACAGGGCGTATCATCGCGCTTGAGAGGCCAAATGTTTCGTCGGCCAACAGGCTTCGATCCGACGACCTCGTCCTCGGACCAAGGCGGCAGTCCAACATATGTGAGAACCATTGAGGCGTGGATCGCGACGGAGAAGAACGCAGCTGCCGCCAAGCGACAAAGGACCGGCCGCCCGACATCCCTACCCCACCCACTTGGGACAATTCAAACCGCGTGCGACGATACGCGTTGCCGGTACAATCGCCACAACGTCGCGTCAGGTTGAGGCTGCCCACGACACGAAGTCCGTGCGGACAATCAGATTCCATTGCAAACAGGCACGTCCGGGTTTCAGCCATGCGGAACTCGGAATAGTTGATTGACGGGCCTCGAATTATGCGAGCCGTCCATCGACGATGTCGGATCCGCCGCGCAGCGCGGGAACGCCGAGTTGTCATTCTGCAAGCGAGCCTGAACGTCTGGCCGGAGCGTATAGGCCTTATTCGGCGAGCCCTTGACGACGACGTTCATGGCTTTGGAAAGTGTGACCTGATAAGGAGAATGCGAGCGGCACTCCCCCCGGGCTCCATTGTCGGTTTTACTCGACTGGGAAAGGTAATGCTGAACTCGACTTGGCCAGTCTGCAGAAGAGAGGTGGATTGGGTAGCATTAGACGACTAGGTGGCGATGCTTGGCTTGATTTTGTCGACCAGCCTGAAGGCCCGATCTAATTTACATCCAAAGGATACATTTGCTTTGGAGTCACCCCGTCGGCTAGCAGCGCTGCCTCCCGTTAGGTTTCTTGCGAAGTGCGCGGCGGCCTGAAAACTTCTTTATGTCGTAGAAATCGCCAAAGGTGGCTGGATGTTTTTCGGGGCCAAATCTGTTCGGATCCCGTCCAATACCTTCAGTATAGAAATATTCGGGAACCGTATCGCCAGTCGGTCGAACGGCTAGATCGTTCAAATCAAACGGAGAGGGGTCAAGCTTTTCCCAGAACCTCTGCTTCGACCCAAAGGCAGCCTCCGCGTCGGTGCAGCTATAAACGTCAATTCCGATATTGCCCGTAAGCTGCATAGCCTTGATTTTATCGATGCCGGGGCTGGGGACGAGCGAGACATTGATACCCACTTCATCGGCGAACGGCTTCGTGACGTTCTTGGTATAAGCTTCCTGGAAGCTCCCGCCTAATCCAGTGACCGTCAATGAATTTGACTCGGCGGCCGCAGCCCAGGTCTTGAGGCCACCATCGGCGCGGCAACCATTCCGACCGTTCCGGCGAGCAACCTGCGGCATGAAACTCTCTCAATGCGCTTGTTCATGGACTATCCTTTGATAGGCACTTACGCTCCACCAAACCATAGCAAGGGGGGACGCATGATTTTATCAAAAATTCTGGCGTTGGAGCAGAGGCCGCCGCCGCGCCGTCGTGCATTGTGCCGGAATACAACGCGCTTAGGCCCGATGTGCAATCATCTCAACGTTGAGCTGCGATCTTTCGGTTCGGCCAACGGACCGATTGAACAGGGGCCGTGGATGAGAGGTGCCGAATCCCAAGAAGTTGGTTGCGTGACCGAGCGGATTTGACTTTATCATCTTACGCGCTCCCGAATGCGAGTGGAGTCGACGTTCCTTCCAGTTTACACGTCGCTTCAAACTCCGGCTGATGCTTTTCGATAAGCAGTATTCTATTCTCTGCATCGACCTCTGTATTCACTCGATGCGCTAAAGCTTGTTGAAGTGCATGTTTTCTCCGCGAGGTCGGCGCGCTCATTCTAGTCGCCTAGCATGTCCGTCGCCGTGCCAATTAACGCAGCGACCCTCACCGTTGCGATACGCTCAACAACTTGCGAGGAGGCTGGCTGAAAACCCGATGCATATTGTCGTTAGTCGAGCAGACACTCCTCGAAGGGATAAGTCGAAAGGAGCTCGTAGCCCCCCTCCACCAAAAGGACCTGCTGCTCGAGTTTAACACCGTCGCGCTCGCCGACAGCTCCGACGTAACTTTCGACGCAAATCACCATCCCGGCCTCCAGCGTCCCTTCATAGGGTTGCGGTTTGCCGAACACCTGATTGACGCGCGGATACTCATCACACATTCCACATCCATGGATAGACAAGGTGTAAGCATTGGGGTGGTACTCCTCCGGCAGGACCAAGGCCTTCTGCTGGAATTCGTGGAACGTGATCCCGGGTCTTACCAATGCGAGATTGTACTCGATCTCCTTCATTGCCAAGCCATAGAGTTCCTTCTGCCTCTTCGTGGGCTTGGCCGGTCCGCAGTGAAACGTGCGCGATATGTCTGCGAAATAACCGAACGGACCGATCATGTCAGTATCGAAGCCGACCAGATCGCCCGACTCCACCTCTCGTTGAGACGCTTCCTGGAACCACGGATTGATGCGTGGACCTGACGCCAGCATGCGGCCGTCATGCCAGTCGCCGTTATTGGCCAGGTTCGTGTAGTTGAGCAGACCCCACAACTGCACTTCGGTAACCCCGGGGCGGATTGCCTCCTTCATTTTTGCAATGCCGAGCTCCGCAACACCGATAGCCCATCGCATGCAAGAAATCTCATCAGCCGATTTGATTAGTCGCGCCTCTTCAGAGATGGCTATCCCGTCAATCACCTCTAGGCCTCGCTGGAGCAAGGCTTGCGTGACGCTGGGATTAATATATTCCACGGCCACCCGCCTGTTATCGGTTCCGATCTCAGCGAGATAGGATACGACATCGTTTGCGAGCTCGCGGGCTGCGCCAGTGAGTTCATATCCGGCGTTAAAGAAGGAAATTGCACGTGCCTTTCGACATTCGTCTACCATGGTCAGCTTACTTGGATTGTAATCGCCGTGGATGACGATCGGACCTTCGACGGGCACGAATAGGTAGGTAAAAGGCATATGCGACTGAAGGAGTCCCCACACACGGTAGTCGACCGCATAGCGAAGGCTAATTGGATTTACAAAGATGCACATTGATGCGCCGGCTTTGCGCAGCGCGCCGCGTATGCGTTCAACGCGATAACCATACATACGCTGCATGTCGATTTCGGGCATCTGTCTATATTTTCGCAGATCGCTCCAGACGTCGGCGGTGACGAATTGGTCGGGGATCGTCGCTTGTGACATTCAATTTGCTCCTTCAAGATGCAGGCAGCGGGCTTGCCTCGAAGCAGCCGGCCAGCAACGTTATAAGGGCGAGGTCATCGAAAAACTGCGGAGTTTTGGTCGATTGGACGAAATTCTGCGAAATGGACGGGTGAACTAGCCGATCTGAGTGATCGCAATGATGGGCAGCGTATCGGACATCTCGCAAAATGTCAGGTGCACGCCCTTATACACAGTGCTCGCTGCATGCGCAGAATAGGCGCTCGCGAACAAATAAATGACAACCGCAAATGCGACGCCTGACCGATCGGCTCTTAGCCATAGTTGGCGTTAGGCCTGGAAAATCCAGCAAGCAAATGATCGGGGATGAACACAGTCATTTCGTCGTGTACGGAACGTTACTCCTTGAGAACGACCATATCGGTGGGTGACCAGCATAGCCGAACTGGTGCGCCGGGCTGGACCCTGGATTCCGCGCGTTCGGACATCATCTTGGCAGTGATGGTCAGACTATTCTCGACCTTGACCGTCACGCGGGTCATGCCGCCGACGAACGAGACGCTGGCGACCTCGCCGCTCAGGTCATTGACGCCGTCAGCAACGGTGTCATGGGCCCCCGCGAGGCGTATTTTTTCGGGCCGTACCATCAATGTGAGCTCCGAACCCTCATCCCACGCGCCGGCTGGAACGGCAATGGACCTGTTACCAGTCATCGTAATCCGTCCGCCGCCTGTCACGCGCCCGCAGATCAGATTCGATTCGCCGATGAACTCTGCCACGAAGCGGTTGCGCGGCTCGAAGTACAATTCGTCCGGCGTCCCCAGCTGCGCGATCCGGCCCGCGCTCATCAGACAGATACGATCGGACATGTTGAGCGCTTCTTCCTGATCGTGGGTGACGTAGATGATGGTCGTACCCAACTCATTGTGGAGACGCTTGATCTCACCCTGCATCTGCTCGCGCAGATTCTTGTCAAGCGCTCCCAGCGGCTCATCCATCATGATAATGGCAGGCGAATAGACTACGCAGCGCGCGATACCGACACGCTGCTGCTGACCGCCCGACAATTGGCGCGGCTTGCGATCCTCAAACCCCCGCAGGCCGACACGTTCGAGCGCCTCTGTCACTTTGGCGCGGATTGTGCTGGTCGGCTCGCGCCGCACACGCAGCGGATACGCCACGTTATCGAATACCGTCATGTGCGGCATCAGCGCGTAATTCTGAAACACCATGCCGATCCCGCGCTCACGCGGTGGCATCTGGGTGATGTTGCGTCCGTCCAGCAAGATAGCGCCGGTGGTCGGTGCGGTCGCGCCGGCGATCAGGTTGAGCAAACTGGTTTTGCCGGAGCCCGACGGGCCTAGCAAGGTCAGGAACTCGCCCTTGTCCACGCTGAGATCGGTCGGATGCAGCGCGGTCACCGAACCGTATGTCTTCGATATGCCGTTCAATGCGATTGCGTGCGCAACCTGGCCACCGAGAAAGCTACTTGTTTTCATCCCGGTCATTCCTTCGCCAACACTGCTCGAGCGGCGCGAGAATGTCTGCTCTTGTCGCTGAACTTCTTCAATGGTTTGCACTCGATACATCGCGCTGATTGCATCCTCTGATACTGGATATTAACCGATGGGCTTGCCGGACCAACCTGTCAGGTCTCGACCGGCGTCCCTTTCCTTAAGGCGATCGCGACAATGCTGACCACCAGCGAAACCATCGTCAGCAAGGTAGCGACAGCGGCGATCACGGGCGAGACCTCCCATTCGAGAGCGGTATACATCTTTACCGGCAGGGTGATCGTTTGCGAACCAGCCAGGAACCAGGAAATGATCACCTCGTCGAAGGACAGCAAGAACGCGAAGAGCGCGGCGCTTACCAACGATGGCACAAGCTGTGGCACGACCACGGTCAGGAACATGCGGATCGGCCCGGCCCCCATCAGTTCGGCGCCGAATTCGAGATTGCGGTCCAGCTTGTTGACCCCCGCCACAACCATGACGACGACGTATGGCAGCGTGACCATAAGATGGCCCAATACGATGGAAAGCGTCGTCGTGCTGATCCCCAAATAGGAAAAATAGAGGAAAAGACCGAGCGCCGTTACGATGGTGGGGACGATGAGTGGGCTCATGATTACGCCGGTAACGAGCGCCTTGCCAACGAAGTCATTGCGCGCGATCCAGTATCCCGCCGGAACGCCGGCCAGCATTGCCAGCGTCATGGCCGTTACCGCAACCTTGAGGCTCTCAAACAGCGATGCCAGCCAGGTTGGAGAGTGGAAGAAGATATTGAACAGATCGAAGGAGTACTCCTTCGGCGGGAAGGTCAGCGCGTTTGTCGGGCCGAATGCCATGGGGAACGTCACCACGATGGGCACGAGCAGAAACAGATAAATCGCTACGGCCAAGCCGGTGCCCATAGCCCGATAACGGCGCGAAAGCGGATCGTGAATCGTTTGGGACATGTGCGCCTCCTAGACCTTGCGCCGGCGCCAAACCGCAAGGGGTGTTGCGAAAACAATAGCCATGGCGAACAGTATCACGCTGATGGCCGAGGCTTTGGGCCAGTCCAAGATCTGTCGGTTGTAGAAGTCGACAAGGTTCGACAGCATCTCATCATGCGGGCCGCCGAGTAGCGCCGGAATTACGAAGGCCCCCAAGCACATCACGAAAGTGCTCAATAGGCCAGCGAACAGGCCGGGCAAGCTCATGGGAAGAGTAACCGTCCAGAAGATGCGGGCGGGCTTAGCACCCATGATGGCAGCTGCGCGATAGATCGCGCCGTCGATGGCAAGCAGACTGGCCAAGACCGGTAGAACGATAAGCGGAACCAGAAAATTGGTCATGCCGACGAGAAGGCCGAAAAGATTGAGCACGAGCGGCAGTTCGATTTTCGTCTGCAGGATCCAACTCAGAACATTGTTGATGATCCCGTTACGCCCAAGAATAATCGTGAACGCGAAGGCTTTGACCAGGATGCTGGTCCAGAACGGGAGCAGTACGAGCACCATTAAAAAAGCCCTGCGCCGCGGTGGCTGGCGGGCAAGATGTAGCGCGACGATGAAGCCCAGGAGCAAGCTCAAAATTGACGACAAGCCAGCGACATAAAGCGTCCTAGCCAGCGTTTGCCTGAACAACGCGCTGGTCAGAACTGCGCCGAACGCATCCAGCGACAGAGCGGATCCATTGACGCTGGTGAAGAGGACATACAAGAGTGGGGGCAACACAATCGCGACCCCAATCATGGTGGCCGGCGACATGAATATTGCCTGCGCACGCAGACTGCTGATGCGGGTCATGGGCCGTCCGTACGAGTCACGTGAGAGATCAAAATTAAGGCTCGCTGATTGCGCTCCCGAAAGGGTTGACCGAAACCCTTTTGGCAGCAACAGGCCATCAGTTCGAGAGCCATTCCAGGTAACGGCGATTTACAGCTTCGAAGTTATCCGCCCAGTAGTCAGCGCTAACAACAAGGCTATTAGTACTATTCAAGTCGGGCTGCCATTTGCGGGCATCGGGCAGCAACATCGTCGCCGCCTTCTTGGACACCGGAGCTGCGCCTACCACGTCCTCGAACCGCGCCAAGGTTTCCGGGCGAAGAAAGTAGGCGATCAGCTTCTTAGCCGCATCCTGGTTCAAGGCCCCCTTTAAGATTGCAAGGCCCAGGGCATCGGTGACGGTCTGCTTGAAGGAGAAGTCCAAGGGCGTCCCGCCCCCAGCATCATGTGTCGCCTTGGCCCGATTGCTTTGCACAATGCTGAAATCAACCTCGCCTGTCTGGAGCAAGGTGATCGGCTGAGGAGCGGTTTGCGCCCATACAACATTCGACTTGATCCGGTCGAGCGCCTTGAAGGCGCGATCCAGATCCAGAGGGTAGATGTCCTTGGGCGCCACGCCGTCGCCGAGAAGCGCCACTTCCAGCATCGAGTCGGGTCTTTTGCGGAGGCTGCGACGCCCCGGGTATTTTTTCAGATCGAAGAATTCGGCAAAGTCGGATGGATATTTTCCGGGGCCATATTTCTTCGGGTCAAAACAGATGCCCTGGGCAACGAGCTCGTACAAGACATAGTCGCTCGCCGGCTGGATCGTCAAATCCTGCAGGTCAAACAGGGTCGAATCGAGTTTTTCCCAAAGGCCCAGCCTGGATCCGGCAGCGCATTGGGCGCTCACGCCTAGCCAAATGTCTATTTCGACATTGCGCGTGAGCTGCATGGCCCTGACTTTATCGAGACCGGGGACCGGAACGTTGTCTACCCTGATGCCCGTCTCCTTGGTGAAGGGATCGAACACTGCCTTCACGCAAGCGTCTTGATAAGATCCGCCGTAGTTCGAGATCACGATCCTGTCGGATTTGGCCGCGGCGCGTTTGGCCCCCAGCACCATCGGCGCCGCAACGATCCCCGCCACGCCGGCCAACATGGAGCGCCGCGAAATATTCAAATCGCTCGTCATGCACTGTCCTCTCCCTTGCGATCCGAGTTGAATGCCTTCCCGGTCACACGATCCATGTGCCAATCGCGCGACAATCGAACCGAACAACGTCGAACAAGATTCAGTCCTCGCAGCAACTCGTTCGCATCTCCCACTTCCGCCACTCTTCATCTGAGCGCGCAGAACAGAGTCTCTGCCGCGGTTGGCCAGCGATATTGCCAACCAGTGAGCGATTACATGCAACCTGCATCCTAGAGGGACGACGAATTGTTAGCGTCAACTAGCTTGGGTCATAAGGACCAAACGGCCTTGGCAAATGCTGAAAAAGACCAAGGACCGCCAATCTCGCCTTTGTTTGTACAAACCCCGCGTGTCGCTTGCCACTTCCGTCATTTTCCCGCCTCGTGCTGATTAGCTGCGGGGTGCAACTCGCAACGCTGAAGTCCCGTTTGATCGCAGGGCGCAATTGTAGCCGTACCCTCTCTGTCTCTATTTCCTGTGCACACATTATCGTGAGACCAGAGCCGAAATACGCATGTGCGGATCTCATTTCCGCTGAAATTCTGCATTCATGGTCGGCATTCTTGCGATTTCTGAGTCTAAGATATTTGGCTCAGGCGATGACCAACATAGCCGCACTTGCGCTCCCGGCCGGAACCTTGATCCGCGGGTTCAAACGTTGTCTTGGCAGGAAGGTCAGTTATTGTTGGTGGAGCGGCAGTTATTGACAAAGCAATATTTGGGCTCATTATCAAGGCGTGCTGAGTGCGTCCGAGGCATCTTCCATCATGGATTCTCCCGCACAGCGCAACGCGGCCTTTGACATCGATCGCGTAGTCGCCGTCATGAGGGTGGTCGCCGCCGACGTCGCAAAATACTGTCCACCCGGCCCGGCCACCTTGGCGAGCTCCGTGCGTTGTAGCCGACCTCGTCGGCGAGTATTCTCGGCGTAACCGGCGCCGCTTATCGCCTGCCCAGCCCAAGAAGGCAGGCAACCTAGCCAACCACTACAAGCTAGGCGATGCTCGGACCATCAAACGGACTGCCGACCTCGAAGTTCGTAGTGTATTGCACTGCTGCACACGCCTGCACATCGCCGGGCCAACGCTCACGTAATGCCGCCGACGATATCTGCATGTCAGCGACGACGAGAACATGACGTGCGGCTGGCACTTAGGTAAACGCGGCGCCAGGTGCAAGCGTTACAGTGAGGCCATCCAACTCTTTGGTCAACTCAATCTGACATGAAAGCCGAGAACTATCTTGGCGCAGCTCAACGACATCCAACATTGCAGATTCGAACTCGTCGGCAGGCTTGAGTTTTGCCCGCCATGCCTCGTCGACGTATACGTGACAAGTTCCGCATGAAGCACACCCGCCGCATTGTGCCGTTAGATCCAACCCCGCATCCCGAATCGCATTCATGAGCGTCGGAGCGGACACGTTATTAAGCGCAAGCAACCCGCCTTTCTGATCGTAAATCTTGACGTTCATTCTTAGAAAACCACATGTTGAGGACCGAAGGAGCGGTGGGAGAAGCCGCGAAACTGAGGCGTCTCCTTCCCTTGATCAAGGTAAAAATTCGGAAGACGGATAATAAGCGCCTTCAGGCTCTCTCGTATTTGGAGTCTGGCCAGGTGCATACCCACGCAGATTCGCGTACCGACGTTAAATGCGAGGTGATCGGTGGGCGGCCTTCTATTCAAATCGATCATATGGGGACAGGCATAGTGCTCGGGATCGCGATTCGCGGCAGCGTGCAAGAGCATAATCCGATCGTTCTTTTTTATCGCCGAACCTGCGAGCGACAGGTCGCAACTGGCAAGCCTGAATCGCCACTGCAGTGATCCCAAGAGCCGCAGTACTTCCTCAACAAAAGCATTGAGAGCGCCTTGTTGATCAATAGATACCGCTTCGCGCACGACGGGATTAGACAGCAACAGATAAGTTGAATTGGCGATAGCTTTCGTGGTGGTCTCTCCCGCTCCGAGCGCCATCTCTCGCACGATTGAAATAACGTCCTCGACCCCGACTTCACCGTAATCTGTCGGAGCATGGGTCCATACCGCGCTGATGAAATCGTCGCCACGCCTCTCCCGTCGGTCGACGACAAGCGGGAGGAAAACCTTGTTCAGCTCATCTGAGGCGTGTTTAGCCTTCCTTGCCAGTTCATCATTGGGGTACCCCATGCCGACCCAAGCGACGATATCGTCATGCCATTGAGAGATATTGGCCATAAGCGCGTCGTCCTTCCAGGGAAGCCCGAAAAGTGAAGCCATGACCCGCGGCGGTATTGGGATGGCAAACTCATTTATGAGCTCGGCATGCCCTCGGTTAGCGAAACGGTCAATAGCGTCATTGACGACCGGAAGAACATGCTCGGTACGGTACCGCGGCATTGCGGCAGGGCCCAGAAGTCTTAGAGACAGCCGCCGCATGCGAGCATGCTTCTCTCCAAGAGACTGCCCGACCGATGTCTTGCCGCCCGCGATTTCGGACGCAAGAGGCCCCTTGTCGGCGGCGAGGATGATCCGATAGGTGCTCTCGTCGGACTCAACCGCCCTGCAGAGATCGTAGCTCAACACAAGCCAGCAATTCATTCCGGGATCCCAAACGATCGGTCCCCTTTTCCGTAAGACCTCATAAGCTGGAAATGGATCACTGTTGGCGAGCGACAGTATGGACCACTCTACGGAACCAGGTGATATCGAAGCAGTACTCATATCGGGTCTCTTTCCGAAATCATCCCGCGAGGATATACGACCTGCGACGCAGAATATCTGCGAAAAGCCGATCATGGTCGCAGAAATTCGCAGAACAACTGTTGATCATGGAACCGGTCTAGACAGTATTCCCGATTACGCCCAACGCTTCCGCTTCCGCCATGCCTGTCGATTTCGCCAAGGCAGGGTCACCGTAGAGGTCTCGGACGACTTGTTGGAAATCGGCTCCTAATCCAGCAGACAATCGACTCAGGATTCGATGAACAACGTAACAAGCGGATCGGGACCAACCTGACGTGACGAGTGGCCATGCACACGTCTGTCGAAAACCGTTCCGGAGGGAAGCAGGTTTGCTGCATAAAAGGAGTCACCCGGTTTAAAAAGACGAGAGCTTCCGTCCTGTAGAATGATTTCCATTTGGCCCCCGAGGATAAAGACCCACAAAGGGCTGCCCGGACAATGAAACGCGGAACTAAAGCCGACAGGACTTTGACGCAGCTGATAGTTTTTGCACGGGAATGGTGGCGACTTCCGAACATCGGTGACCTTGCCCCTCAGGCTTAATCCAGGTTGAAGTTCGCTCTGGCCCAAGACAAGGACCAGAGCATCAAGCGCAGCCGCTTTTCGGAAGAGCAGATCATCGGGATTTTGAAGGAGCACGAGGCTGGCGTTTCGGTTGCCGATCTGTGCCGGAAGCACGGCGTCAGTGATGCCAGTATCTACAAATGGAAAGCCAGGTTTGGCGGGATCTCGGAGGCCAAGCGGCTGAAGACGCTGGAGGACGAGAACACGCGGCTGAAGCGGTTGCTGGCTGATGCCATGCTGGACAATGCAGCGCTGAAGGACTTGTTGGGAAAGAAGTGGTGACGCCCGCGGGAAGCGGAAAGCTGTCGCGCATCTCGTGGATGCCCACGGGATGAGCGAACGGCGGGCGTGTAAAGCCATCGGCTGTTGCCGCATGACCATCAGATACCAGACGTCCCGGGCGGATGATGCCGCCCTGCGCCAACGCATGAGGGCGCTCGCCCAGGAGCGCCGTCGCTTCGGCTATCGGCGCCTGCATGTTCTGCTCAAGCGGGAGGGCTATCGGATTAACCACAAGAAACTCTTCCGGCTCTACCGGGAAGAGAGGCTCGCGGTTTGTCGCCGTGGCGGCCGCAAGCGGGCGATCGGGACCCGAGCGCCGATGACAGTGCCGATGGCGCCGAACGACCGCTGGTCGCTCGACTTCGTCTCGGATCAGCTCACCGACGGCCGCCGCTTCCGCATCCTGACCGTGGTCGATGATTGCACCCGCGAGTGCCTGGCGCTTGTGGCCGACACCTCGCTCTCGGGCGCCCGGGTCGCGCGGGAACTGGACCGGCTGGTGATGGAACGGAGCAAGCCCAAAATGGTGGTTAGCGACAACGGTAGCGAGTTCACCAGCAATGCCACCCTGACCTGGGCCGACCAGAGCCGCGTCGCATGGCACTACATCGCGCCGGGCAAGCCCATGCAGAACGCCTTCATAGAGCTTCAACGGCCGGCTGCGGGATGAATTGTTGAACGAGACGCTGTTCACGTCGCTGGCCCAGGCCCGCGTCACGCGTGGATTCTGGCGGGTCGATTACAACAACGCACGACCACACTCGCAGCTCGGATGGAAGACCCTGTCGGAGTTCGCCTTCACCTGTCATCCGCGCCGGGATCTGGCGCTGCGCTATGCCGAAGGCTCCGCGCCAGCTCCCGTCGCTCCCACCGCCCAACCGGGCAAATCCAAACACCGGGGCGAACTCAAAACTGGATAAAACTTGGGGGCAAGGTCATCGGTTAAGCCTTCGGTCAGATCTATCGTCTCTTCTCGAAAACGCATATGGCCATCGGCTTCGGTAAAGAGAATGATCTTTGTGAGCGCGCTCATTATCCGCTCGCGGTGATTTGGTTAGGTTTCGAGAACAGAAACGTCGCAACACTTTCAACGCGCTCTGCTGCTAGTCAGGTGAATCTAAAGTTCGCCACATAAAGTCTGCTGGACTTTATGGCAGAAGCGTTTGACGGAAGCCACAATCTGTTCAGCGGACTTGGTCCATTTGAAGGGATTCGGGTTGTTGTTGTGCAAGTCGATGAAGGTACGGATGTCGGCCTCGAGCTGCCTGACGGAGGTATGAACACCTCGCTGGATCTGCTTTCTGGTGAGTTCAGCGAACCAACGCTCGACCTGATTGATCATGACGCGGAAGTCGGCGTGAAGTGGACATGATAGTGCGGCCGGCGAGCGAGCCACGCTTTGAGCTTGGGTGTCTTGTGGGTGGCGTAGTTGTCCATGACAATATGGACAGCGAGCTCCTCAGGGATTTGAGCGTCGATCTCTTTGAGGAACTTCAAGAACTCGACCGCCCGATGGCGCTTGTAGCATTTGCCAATGACAAAGCCGGAAGCGATATCGAGCGCGGCAAACAGCGTGGTCGTACCATGCCGCACATAGCTGTGCGTGCGACGTTCCGGCACCCCAGGCATCATCGGCAAGACCGGCTGCTCGCGAGCGAGTGCCTGGATCTGGCTTTTCTCATCGACGCTGAGGACAACGGCTCGGTTCGGTGGGGACAGGTAAAGCCCGACAATATCGCGCACCTTATCGACAAATAGCGGATCGCTCGACAGTTTAAATGTCTGGCTGCGGTGCGGCTGCAAGCCGAACGCCGTCCACATTCGGCGGATCGTGGTGTCAGAAAAGCCAGTTTCCGCAGCCATCGAGCGGATCGACCAGTGCGTCGCGTCGCGCGGCGTCGTACGCAATGTCCGCTCGATTACCTCAGCAACCTGGTCGTCGTCGATGGTTCGAGGGCAGCCAGGGCGGGCTTCGTCAAGCAGGCCATCACAGTGATCTTCAAGAATCGGCGGCGCCACTTGCCAACGGTGTGTTCGTGAAGGCCGAGTTCGGCAGCCACAGACTTGCT
This sequence comes from Bradyrhizobium zhanjiangense, assembly GCF_004114935.1. NCBI lineage: Bacteria > Pseudomonadati > Pseudomonadota > Alphaproteobacteria > Hyphomicrobiales > Nitrobacteraceae > Bradyrhizobium > Bradyrhizobium zhanjiangense. The sequence goes on along the minus strand of NZ_CP022221.1, from coordinate 2,562,577 downwards.
TGGCAATCCATCCGCGCATCGCAGGATCGCGCGGCACCGCTCAGATAGCGACCGGGCAACATGATGACGACGAACTTGCCTTTCCAAGTACGTCCGCTCCTGCGGACTAAGCACCAACGGCGCGATCGGCCGGCCTCGCACACCTGCATCCGCCACTATCGCCCTCCTCTCTAGAGATTCGAACAATCAACTAATGCGACGAATTTGCGTTCCAGATGACTAGGGTCTGTACCTAATTAGCGAACTCTGATTCCCTCGCAGCTGGTTGATTCCACGCGGGGAACTTCGATGCGCAAAGGACTGTTCTGGCTCAACGACAAGCAATGGGCTCTGATAGAGCCGCATCTGCCAACGAACCAGACCGGACCGGTGCGCGACGACGATCGACGCGTCATCAGCGGTCTCATTCACATGCTTCAGTGCGGCGCACGCTGTCGCGATTGCCCGCCCGACTATGGTCCGTACACGACGATCTACAATCGTTTCAATCGCTGGGCCAAGCGCGGACATTGGCGGGCGATCTTTGAAGCGCTCGCCCGCTGCGGCAAAGACGGCGTGACTTTGTCCATCGACTCCACCACGATCAAAGCGCATCGCTCGGCGAGCGGCGGAAAAGGGGGAGCATGAACAAGCGATCGGCCGCTCGCGCGGCGGGCGGACCACGAAAATTCACGCGCTGAGCGACCCTGACTGCAGACCTTGCGCATTTCATCTCACTCCAGGCCAGGACGCTGATATTGCCGCAGCGCCAACCCTTTTGGAACTCGCGCCACCCATGTCTGCCCTCATTGGCAACAAAGGGTACGACGGCGACGGCTTTCGAGCCGAAATCGTCGATCGTGGTGCCAAGCCCGTCATTCCAAACAAATCCAACAGGGTCACTCTCCACAGCTTCAGCAAACGCGCCTACAAGGGGCGCAACGTCATCGAGCGCTGTTTCTGCCGCCTCAAGGATTTCAGGCGTGTCGCAACTCGCTACGACAAACTAGCCAGGAACTTCTTGGCTGCCGTCCATCTCGCCGCCATCGTTGCCTATTGGATCAATTGAGTCCGAGCCCTAGATCGCCTGCCTGTAAGATCAGAGGAAGTTTGGGGTTGAAATGAGCTGATTCAGGGACTTCGCCAACCGAAGTCCTGCGTTCGTGCACCAGTTTCCGCTCGAAATGTTCGGAAGACTATCGTTGGTAGCCCCGGTGGAACGCAGTCGCCGCAGCCTCCGGCTGCAATCCGCTGGTGACGACATTCCAGCCGATTCGTCCCTGGCCGATATGATCCAGCGACGCCAAGGATCGCGCCAAGTTGTAGGCTCCGAGTAGGTCGTGGAGGTGGTGGCTACCAGACCGATCCGCTCAGTCACCGTCGATAGAGCGCCGACTCCGGTGAGCAGCTCGAGGCGTATCACGGCTTCCGGTTCGCGATCCGCACCGCTGTACACGGCATCCGCCAAACAACTAAGTCCAGCTTGCCGCGCTCCGCGGTCAAGGCATTGCGCGCTACCAGCTCAAACTTCTCGCCTGGAAGTTGGCGCTCGGGATACGCCACCCGCTCGGGTGGCTGCCCACGACATATAGCCGATACACATGCCTTCGCGTGGTACTTTTCCTCGGAAGCACCGATCGTTTCTGCAACCTAGCTAGGCCTACCAAGTGAGGTCGCAAGGAACTGGAATAGTTGCGACCGAAAACGAAGACCTCCCGCACGACGAGTTTTCTTGATGTGTTCCATCACTAGGGTTCTGAACGAATGAGGTCGCCATCATCTTGCGCGGCGTAGAGTAGCGGCTCATTGAGATCCGAATGGCAGATCGCTAGCCGGCGCTCTCAACCATATTGGTGAAGAGCACCGGCTGGGACTTTACTGAAAACCTTTGACGTATGGATCTGCTCAGGGATTTAGCAGATCGAGGACGTATTTGACGGTGAGCTCCGTCGTGGGAAGAAGGAGATCGTCGGAGGCTCCAAATGTCGGAGTGTGCACCAGTGAGTCGTTGCCGGCTTCGCGGGTACCGAACCAGAAATAGATTGACGGTACAGATGCGGCGTAGAAGCCGAAATCGTCACTACCTGCTGCTCGTTTTTTTGCAATCAATTTGTCGCGGCCGATCGTGTCACTAACGACTTGCCGGAAGCGCCTCACCATTTCGCCATCGTTGACGACGGGCGGTTCGCCTGTGCGGATGCTGCATTCGGCGTGGCCACGATGCATTGCAGCGACACCTTCAGCCACTTCGCGGATGCGCTGGGATAGCAAGCCTCGACGTTCTGGGCTGCGGGTCCTGATCGTTCCTTCCATGACCACCGAGGGGCAGATGATGTTGGTCGCCTCGCCACCATGGATGGTGCCGATCGTGACGACTGCACCATCGTCAACCGGCATCTCGCGGGAGATCACCTTCTGCACCTCATTAACGAAGGCGGCTGCAATAGTGATCGCGTCGATGCCGTTATGGGGCGACGCGCCATGAGCCATCTTGCCCGTGATGGTAAGCTTGAACTGGTCGGCGGACTTTGTTATCGACCCTTCACACGCATCGATTATGCCGGCGGGAATGTCTGGACTAACGTGGAAGCCAACGGCTCCGTCAAAGCCCTCCAGCAATTTCTCCTCTTTCACCGTACGACCGCCAAGCGGCTCGGCCTCCTCAGCTGGCTGGAAAAATACTCGCACTTTACCCGCAAAATTGTCACGCATGCGGTGGAATGCAAGCGCGGTCCCGAGCGCGATAGACGCGTGCACATCGTGACCGCAAGCATGCATGACACCGTTGATCTGCGAGTGATAAGGCAAATCGTCGCGGGTCTCTTGAATCGGCAGAGCGTCAATATCACCGCGTACCGCGATCGACCGCTGCGGGCCGGACGCCGTCCCTTCGACGTCGACATAAAGACCGGTATTGTGGAAGGCCGTAGCGCCGTTGAGGCCGAAGCGTTGCAGGATGGCACGTATCCGCTCTTGCGTCTTCCATTCTGCGTTCGAGAGCTCGGGGTAGCGATGCATAGCGTGGCGCAACTCGATCATCGCGTCGCGCTCGACATCCGAGAGAAAACTATTGGTGCGTGTGCTCATTGGGCTCAAACCTTCATTTCCATCTCAGACTGACGTTGCCCGCCCCGACCCGCACATGACGCGACACCGCCGCGCCACTGCGCGCCATCCGAGATAACCGAATTGGAAGGCCTCCAAATCGACATCGGAACAGCAAGACGGGTGGCGGGGTCCCGAACCGCAAGCAGCATTCGAGACGGGAAATGCCTACCCAAATAAGGGTTTTGCGAACTCATGGCCGTGATCATAGCTTAGATCGAAGCTAAATTCTCCGATCTTTAAACCGTATGCGCCGAAATCGCGCCTGAAACGCGGCCAATTCGACGCATTGCAGCTCTTCTAGCCTCCACGGTACTGCACACAGATGATACGCTAGACGGCGCGAGCCAGGACCGTGTCGATGCGCGTGGTGCATCCAAAGTCCGGCCTCTGCCGATATCCCGGCAGGTTCGGAGCGGCTCGGCTGGTAGCGATCGTCTCGTCGGAGCTGCCGCGGCTTGAATGATCATACTTGCGGTCTGCAATCGCGTTGCCCGCCGATGTCGCGATGATGGCTCATGCTGTTCAGAACTGCGGCCTCGGCATCAGCCCGCATCGTTGATGAACCGGTCGATTGGTACGTGTAAGCCTTCAGTCGACGCTTTATTTTTCTGGAATAGGAAGCCAGACTGCTTCGCCACACAGCGTACTGGTCTGCCCCAGCGCAAGACGATTTAGGCCTCGGGGACTGCCTTCTTTCCCGCATCAGGAGGAAAGAGGAAAATGTCGATCGAAGGCAATCCGATGTACCGGGTAATTGCTCAGTAGCCGCGTCGAACATCGACGATATTGTTGAGCGGCCGGCCGTCTAGGAAGCGTTCAATGTTGCCTCCAAGGATTGAGAACATTCGTTCCGAAAAGTCGCTTGGACTTCCGGCCACATGCGGTGTGGTAATGACATTCGGCATGTCCCACAGTAAGCTGTCATCTGGCAGTGGCTCTTGCTCAAAGACGTCCAGCATGGCACCGGCTATCGCGCCTGTCTGCAGTGCCTTAATCAATTCGGCCTCGACCACGACGTTACCCCGTGCAATGTTGATGAGAAATGCATGGGGTTGCATACGCGCGAGCTCGGCAGCTCCGATGAGACCCTGGGTGTCTTGGGTGGAGGGTAGAGCCAAGACAACGAAATCGCAGCGCGGAAGCATTTCTTCAAGGGCATCCGAGCCAAAGAGGCGGTCTACACCTTCGACCGGGACGGAAATGTCCCGCTTCGAACCGATGACAGTCATGCCTGCACTCTTCGCGCGGAGGGCGATGGTCTTCCCGATTGAACCCAACCCAACCACACCAAGCGTCTTCTCAGCAAGGGGCGCTATATAGCGCGGAATCCACTTCCGTTCCGCCTGCGCGCGCAAAAACCGGCGGAAATCCCATTGCAACATCGTTAGGCCGGCCATTACGAAATCTGCGATGATCTGGCCGTGAATGCCGCGAGTATTGGTTACCGTGATGTGACCGACCTTATCGCGGATCGGTAGCAAAGAATCGATTCCGGCGGCGGTAGATTGGAACCAGCGTAGTTTCTTTGCCTTGTCGAGCACATGAACGGGAAAGTGAGAGGCGAGCAGGGCGTCCGCCTCACCGATGCATCGGTCGAGCTGATCGGGGTCGGTCGCCACTATTGCGCGGACGCTTGGGAAACGCTCCCCTATAAGTTGCGCATAGGAGTCTGCGAGCGGATGGTGGAGGACAATCGTAATTGCGGGACTTTTAGCAGCGATCTTCATGTCTCTGGACCGTCTCGAACAGGACTGACTTGGTCGGCCGGTATGATGGCATGTTCAACGTGTTTTCACCTGGCACTGGACGCGTCGTTCGTGATGATACAGGCATCGAGTTCATGCGCTAAAGAAGGGTAGCGTCAGTCCTTCGTTCCGCAAGCTCCAGCGTCTTCTGTGCGGCACGCAAATGCGGCTTGTCGACCATCCTGCCGTCGACCCGCACCACGCCGGCCGTTGGGTTCGGTGTGAACGCTTCAACTATTTTGTGCGCGTCGGCCAGCTCCTGCTCCGATGGGGTGAAGGCCGTGTTGACTATGTCGGCATGCTTCGGATGGATCACTGCCTTCGACACGAAGCCATCGCGTCGCGCCGCTAGCGCTTCTGTTTTTAATCCGTCCAGATCGTCAATATCGGTATAGATGGTGTCATCGCGACTACGCCGGCCGCACCCGCGCCAATCAGACAGAGGTCGCGCGCCAGCAAATAGGGGCTGTGGAACCTACCGTCCGTGCGATTGCGCAGCGCACCAATCGCTGCTCTCAAATCTTCGCCACCCCACATGAGTCCCCACAATCGTTTGCTGCTGCCGGAAAAGCTATCGAGCTTGAACACGGCCCGAGCCGTCTCGGTCGCGACCGGCACGATGCGGATGTGACCGGGCTCGATCCCAGCGGCAACTTCAAACGCATCAAGATATAGCGAGAGCCTGTCGATGTCAGCGCCACCCTCGCATTTCGGCAGAACAATGCCGTCGGGCTTCGCCGGCACGACGGCAGCGAGGTCTCCAAGCGCTAGTCCGGTATCTAGCGCGTTGACACGGACATAACACTTCTGCTGACCACGGTTCTGGCTTAGCATTCGTGTACGACAGTGCGCGAGCTGATCTTCTGATCGGGCGCGACGGAGTCTTCCAGATCGAGGATCAGGCAGTCTGCCGCGGTTTTACGGGTACTTTCGAATTTTCTGACGCTATCGCCAGGCACAAACAGCATCGAACGCATGCTTTAAACCGTCGGTTTGCACATCATGAGGCCGGTGCGGCGACAGCTGGCGACGATCTCGCCGCGCTGGTTAGTCGCGCTATGCTCAAACTCCACGACACCTTGCGTTGGGCGCGACTTGCGTCGCCGATTCGAGATGATTTTGGTGTGCCCCCTCAAGGTGTCACCTTGGAACACCGGCTTAGGAAACTTTACGTCGGTCATGCCGAGATTTCCGATGGTGGTGCCTAGCGTAGTATCATACACACTCATGCCGATCATAATGCCCAGCGTGTAGAGTGAATTGAAGAGGCGCTGACCAAATTCTGTCTTTTCGGCGAAATGCGCGTCGAGATGCAGTGGTTGCGGATTCATCGTCAGCAAGCTGAAGATAGTATTGTCCATCTCGGTGACGGTGCGGCTGAACTCGTGATGGAATTCCCGGCCTTCCCAAAAGTCTTCAAAATAAAGACCGGCCATCCTCAAAACTCCTATCTACCATAATTTCCGGGCGTGAGCCGGCTCTCCATCATCTAGATGAGACTTGCTCTTGCTGGACGCGCGCAATAGATCCGCGAGCCGCAGCTAGCAAGAATCAATACGACTTCGGCAGACCCAGCACTTTCTCGGCGACGAAGCTGAGAATGAGCTGTGGCGAGATCGGCGCAATCCGCGGAATCATAATCTCGCGCAAGTACCGCTCGACGTGATACTCTTTGGCATAGCCGAAGCCGCCGTGGGTCATCACCGCTTGCTGGCAGGCCTCGAATCCGGCTTCGGCCGCGAGATACTTCGCTGAATTGGCCGCCGCGCCGCACGGGAGGCCTTGGTCGTATTGCCACGCCGCCGACAGCGTCATCAGCCAAGCGGCTTCCAAGTCCATCCAATTCTTAGCCAGCGGGTGCTGAATCGCCTGGTTCTTTCCAATCGGTCGATTGAACACGATGCGAGTCTTGGCATAGGCAGTAGCTCGATCGAGCGACACCTTGCCGAGACCGATGGCTTCCGACGCGATCAGGATACGTTCCGGATTCATGCCGTGCAGGATGTATTCGAAGCCGCGGCCTTCCTCGCCGATGCGGTCCTCGATGGGTATTTCGAAATCTTCGAAGAACAGCTCGTTGGAGTCGATTGACTTACGACCCATCTTCTCGATCTCGCGGACCTTAACGCGTTTTCGATCAAAGCTTGTATAGAACAGACTCAAGCCCCCTGTCGGCTTCTTCACCTCTTCGAGCGGAGTCGTACGCGCTAGCAAGAGTACCTTGTCTGCGACCTGGGCGGTCGAAATCCATACTTTCTGGCCATTGACGATGTAGCGGTCACCCCGTCGTTCTGCGCGAAGCTTGAGCTGCGTGGTGTTGAGGCCGGTGTTTGGCTCGGTCACTGCAAAGCAGGCTTTCTCCCTCCCTTCAACCATAGGCGGGAGCATGCGGGTACACTGCGCTTCGCTACCAAATACAATGACGGGGTTGAGTCCGAAGATATTCATGTGGATCGCCGAGGCGCCCGTCATGCCGGCGCCAGATTCCGACACCGTGCGCAGAATGATCGCGGCTTCTGTGATACCGAGACCGGCTCCTCCAAATTTTTCTGGCACGCAGATCCCGAGCCAGCCGCCATCTGCCATCGCGCGATGAAACTCGATCGGAAAACCTCCCTCCCGGTCTTTCTTTAACCAATACGCATCGTCGAACGGCGAGCACACTTTCGCCACGGCGTCGCGGATCGACTGCTGGTTCTCGCTCAGGTTAAAATCCATCTCGCTTATCTTTCATTTGCAACGAGGTCAGTCGGGCGCCCGACCGCGTTCGTTTCGAAGAGCGCCGCGATTTCAGCGGAGGAGTAACCGGCTTCCCGCAATATCTCGCTGGCATGCTCACTCAAACGGGGCGCTAGGCGCTCCGTTTCGGCAACTGTGTCCGTCCATTGCGCCGCCACACGCATACTGCGAATTGTGCCCTCGCTCGGGTGCTCCTTCAGGGCAAAGAAATTCGTATGCGCGAGATGCTCATCCTCCAGTATGCTTTCGAAATCGTGCACCATCATCACCGGAATGTCGGCGTCGACCAGCAGCCGCAGCCACTGCGCCGTTGTGCGCGTTAGAAAGATGCGCCCGAGTTCGGCGTACAGCTCATCAACGTGCGTAAGACGCGCGGCGAAGGTTGCGAACTTCGGATTGGCACGCAGATCGTCGCGACCAGTCGCTTCAAAGAAGCTGTTCCATTGCTTGTCATTATAGACGATCACGCTGATGAAGCCGTCCTTCGTCTGGTACGGCCGCCTGTCGGGCGACATCTGCCGGGCATAGCCTCCCTTATCGAGCGGCGGCTCGTAAGTCAGACCACCGAGATGATCACTCAGGACAAACCCCGCCATTGTCTCGAACATCGGCACATCGAGACGCTGGCCGCGCCCCGTGCGGCCGCTATGCAACAGGCTGGCGAGAATCGCGCCGACTGCAGACAGTCCGACCACGCGATCGGCAAGTGCCGTCGGCACGTAGCGCGGCTTGCCGTCGCCGACGCAGGCCAGCAGATGAGACAAACCCGATGAGCCTTGCAACAGATCGTCATACGCCGGCTTAGCCGCGTACGGGCCGTCTTGACCGAAGCCGAACAGCCCAGCATACACGATACGAGGGTTGATCGCCGCGACATCTTCGTAGGCGAGACGAAGCCGCGCCATCGCCTGCGATCGTACGTTGTAAATCAGCACGTCTGCCTTTTCCGCTAAACGCAGCAGCACGTCGCGGCCGGCATCGCTCTTCAGATTGAGCGAGATCGAACGCTTGCTACGATTGGCATTGAGGAACAACGGGCCCATGCCAGGATGACGCATCGGCCCGATCTGGCGGGTAATGTCGCCTTCGATAGCCTCGACTTTGATGACGTCGGCTCCATAGTCGCCGAGAGTTTGCGTCGCAAATGGCCCCATCAACACGGAGGTCATATCGACGATCTTGATGCCCGCTAGCGGTCCCATGGCTCCTATCAACAAAGGTTTGTCGCCGCACTCGCCTCCGAGGCTGCTGGCGATTTATGGTAAGTCTATGCTCCCCGCTTAGCGGAGCATGGCCCTTAAGACAGGTGACTTCACGGGCTCAACGAGCCGAGTGCGACCTGCCACTTCCGCTGCTCCATGCTGGTGTTACCTAGTATGGAGCCGAATTTTGCGTGCCATGGGGGGCCTGACTCGAACGTATTCGAGGCTGCGACGCACGTGAAAACCGAAGAGTTTTAAATCTTCTGGCCGCTCTGGACTAGTTCGTCCATGACTGAGCGGATGGCCGATTCTGTGATTGAGAGCATCTCGTCAATCTCAGCCTTCGTGATGACGAGCGGCGGAGCAAAGCCAAGAATATCGCCATGCGGCATTGCCCGGGCGATAAGGCCGCGATCCCGCGCAGCCTTGGAAACGCGCGCGCCGACTTTGAACGCAGCATCGAACGGGACTTTCTTCTCGCGATCCGCCACGAACTCGATGGCCCCCATCAACCCAACGCCGCGAACCTCGCCCACGATCGGCAGCTGGGCGAACTTAGCCTTTAGCTGCTTCTGAAAGTAAGCTCCGACCGTGGCAGCGTTACCGGGAAGGTCCTCGCGCTCGACCAGATCGAGCACCGCATTGGCCGCGGCAGCACCGATCGGATGCCCCGAATAGGTATAGCCGTGCGAGAACGCGCCGACGCGATCGGCGCCGTCCTCCAAAACTCGATAGACCTTCTCGCCGACGATAGCGGCTGACAACGGGAAGTAGCCAGAGGTCAGCCCCTTGGCAATGGTGACAAGATCAGGCTCGATCCCGTAATGCCCGCAACCGAACATGGACCCCGTACGGCCGAACCCGGTAATGACCTCGTCGGCAATCAGTAGCACGTCGTGCTTCCGAAGCACGGCCTGGATCGCCTCCCAGTATTCTTCGGGCGGGGGTGTAATTCCGCCCGTACCAAGAACGGGCTCGCCAATGAAACCGCCAACCGACTCAGGCCCCTCGCGCTCGATCAGCTCATTGAGTTCGGCGGCACGCCGTCGCGAGAATTCGATCTCGGTCTCACCGATTTTGCCGCCCCAGTAATGGTGCGGCACACCCGTGTGAACGATCCCAGGCACCGGAAGATCCATATGATCATGGTAGAAGCTCATTCCGGTCATGGAGCCCGAGACGACACTGCAACCGTGATAACCGCGCTGACGCGATATGATCTTCTTCTTCTCGGGTTTACCGCGCAGGTTGTTGTAGTACCAGACGAGCTTGGCCTGTGTCTCGTTGGCGTCCGATCCGGACATGCCATAAAACACTTTGCTCATGCTGCCAGGCGCCATCTTCACAAGACGATCGGATAGAATCGCCAGCTCGTCAGTCGTATGCGCGGCGTACGAATGATAATAGGCCAGACGGTAAGCTTGTCGCGAGATAGCTTCGGCGACTTCGGTGCGCCCGTACCCAATATTGACGCAATAAAGGCCGGCAAAACCGTCAATTAGCTCGACGCCGCGGGCATCCTTGATGCGGATGCCCTTCCCGGTTTCGACAATTACCGGATCGCCGAGCTTGCCTGTGGCGAAATCTTTTAGCTGGGTGAAAGGATGCAGGACCGTGCGACGGTCCATCTCGCTGATCTGACCAATTCGGGGCGACGTCATATGGGGGGGCACTATTCTGACCTCTCAACATCCCAAGGATTGTTGGGCGAGTTGAGAGATTAGACCTGTATCTGCAGGATGATGCAGCGCAATCCACGGAAACACCTCCGGATTCCTGCAACATTCCTCATCATTTCGCAGGTGTTCGACCTGCGTTGCATCGCAAAAGCAGGTCGGCTGAGCGCAGTCCTTGTTTGCTTTTGTGATCAGGTCGAGAGGCGGGCGCCAGGATCGTACTGACGATCGACCAAGTACGGTGGGTGTGTTCGAGCACGGCGACTCCACAACGGCCTCACCCGGGGCCCCGATCACTCCGTATCGTGCATGCTCAGTCAGCCGCTGCAGCTGTGGTGGCGGTCGCACTCCTAAAGTCACAACCAAAGACTCGGCAACTCTCCTGCCCGTACGCGCATAAGAACACCACTCTATGAGCGCTCCCCGGCCCAGACGAAATCGCGTCGATGCGGAGCACCGATTCATGCGGACAGCTCGGGCGAGCTACCGTGTAGCTATCTGAGAGTTCATCACAGTGCGGCCGTCATTTGTTGAAACTCGTTCGTAGCTCAAGATACTAGGGTTGCAGAACCAGTTTTCTGCGCGTTGAAATCTGCTCGGACGACTTCCTGCATCGCCCGGGTTCACTTTGCGACGGACATAAGGACCACCTTATGCGATACGATCGAATAGATGCTCGGATCCTCGAGATCGTGCAAAAGAACAACCGCTTGACCTCAGAGGCAATCGGCGAACTGATCGGACTGTCTGCTACCGCGTGTCAACGCCGGCTAAAGCGGCTTCGTTCGGAAGGTATCATTGCGGCAGACGTCTCGCTGGTATCGGCGAACGCGGTAGGCCGGGCCATTCAAATGCTGGTCCTAGTAACTCTGGAGCGCGAGCGTGAGGATACCATTGATCGCTTCAAGAGCGCCATCAACTCGTCTGATGAACTCGTCAACGGTTATTACGTTACAGGCGATTCTGATTTTGTTGTGAAGAAAGCAGCCGCGCTGGCAAACGCCAGGCTCGGCGATATTCCAACTACTAAGGCGACCGCAATCGCAGCAGCGTGCGACGATATTATTGCGGGTGGCTCGATGACGGAATTTCCCGTTGATGTTTTCCAAGGCGGCGCCGGGACGTCTACCAACATGAATATGAACGAGGTGATCGCAAATAGAGCGTTTGAACGCTTGGGATTTTCTCGCGGTCGCTACGACATCATCCATCCGAACGATCACGTCAATCGGTTGCAATCAACCAATGACGTGTATCCGACTGCGATCCGGCTCGCCGTCATATTAACCCATCAGCGTCTGGATCGGGAGTTGCGTCGGTTAGGGCTTGAGTTTACCAGCATTGTAAAACTCGGCCGCACGCTATTGCAGGACGCTGTGCCAATGACCCTCGGCCAGGAATTTTCTGCCTTTGCCGCGACGATGAGGGAAGACGTTGGACGGCTGGAAGAACTCGTCGCTTTATTCAGGGAGGTAAATCTCGGTGACACCGCCATCGGAACCGGCAGCAATACAAAGCCGTAATATGCTGGCCTTGTCGTTGAGGAACTCTCACGGCTTACTGAGGTGCCATTCCGCTCAGCCGCTAACTTGATCGAGGCATGCTGGGACACGGGTCTGTTTGTCTTGATTTCCGGAATGTTGAAGCGTACGGCGACAAAGCTGTCCAAGACCTCGAATGACCTTACGCTGCTCTCAAGCGGACCTCGCGGGGCTTGGCAGAAATCACTTACCGGCTCTCCAGGCGGGCTCGACTATAATGCCGGGCAAGGTCAACCCGATGATCCCGGAGGTGGTAAATCGAGTCGCCTTTCAGGTTATTGGCGCGGATTTAACGATGACGCTTGCTCCTGAGGCAGGCCAACTGCAACTCAATGTAATGGAGCCGGTGATCGCCTACTGTCTGCTCCAATCAATTGCTCTATTGAGCGATGCAACGAAAGCGCTTCGAGCTATCGCTGAAAGTTGGTGACGGCGGGAATCGGAAAGGCGGCATATCGTGGGGGTGCTTGACGCCTCCACTTCTCCACCGAAGGAGCGATATGCCGTGTCCAAAGATAACATCATCAAGCTGATTCAACCAGGAAACGTCGACGATCAACTCACCGAAATCTTGCGCAATGGGGGGCGTGCTCTGTTGGCCCAGGCGGTCGAGGCCGAGGTTGCGGACTTTCTCGGCAAGCATGCCGATTTGAAGACCGGGGACGGCCACCAGCGCGTCGTGCGCCACGGTCACCAGCCGGAACGCGAGGTGATGACCGGTATCGGTCAGGTCGCCGTCCGCCAGCCGCGTGTACGCGATCGCGAGGTGGACGCTACCGACCCCGACCGCATCCGTTTCTCTCCGTCGATTCTGCCGCCCTACATGCGCCGCTCGAAATCGATCGAGACGCTGCTGCCTATCCTTTACCTGAAGGGGATCTCGACCGGCGACTTTTCCGAGGCTCTGGCGGCGCTGCTCGGCAAGGATGCTGCCGGGTTGTCTGCATCGGCCATCGGCGTCTGAAGGACGGTTGGCTCGACGAACACGCCGCGTGGCAGAGGCGCTATCAGTCGGCGAAGCGCTACGTCTACATCTGGGCGGATGGCAACCATCTCCAAGCGCGCCTCGAAGACGAAAAGCAGTGCATTCTTGTGCTGATCGGCGCGACGCCGGAAGGCCGCAAGGAACTGGTCGGCTTCACCGATGGCGCCCGCGAGAGCGCGCAGGACTGGCGCGATCTGCTGCTCGACCTGAAGCGGCGCGGGCTCGAGGTGCCGCCGCGGCTCGCCATCGCAGACGGCGCGCTCGGGTTCTGGAAGGCCGCCGGCGAGGTCTGGCCGAAAACGCGCGAGCAGCGCTGCTGGGTGCACAGACCGCGAATGTGCTCGCCAAGTTGCCGAAGCCAGCAGCCGAAGGCCAAACGCGCGTTGCACGAGATCTGGATGGCCGAAACCAAGGCCGCCGCCGAGCTGGCATTCGACCCCTTCATCGAGAGCTACACGCCCAAATACGAAGGCGGCCGACTGCCTGAGCAAGGATCGGAACACCCTACTGGCGTTCTACGACTTCCCGGCCGAGCACTGGAAATACCTGCGGAACCAATCCCATTGAAAGCACTCCGCTACCGTGCGCCACCGCACGATCCGATCGAAGGGTTGCCTGTCCAACAGGACGGCGCTCGCGATGGTCTTCAAACTGCTTGAGGCCGCGCAGAAAAGCTGGCGTCGTCTCGATGGCCACAACCAGTTGTCAAAACTCGTTCTCGGGGTGACATTCAACGAGGGGATCGAGGTCATCGCCAAACCGACTGACCGTCAGCCATAACCGCCGCCGCCTGACCGGCCAGGCCGTAACCAAAATTTGGCGATAGCTCTCCCGATGTCCGCAGCAGACTTACCCAGAGCAGCCCATTCGAGGAATTCGAACTCCCGAAGGAGACAACAATACTCCGCCCACCGCTCGATCGGCCTTGCCTTGGCATGTGCATGAAAGTACATCGACATGAGGCGCAAAATCGGAGTGTGTTTTTTTGTCAATCTCTCAAAGTCGAGCTGCCGCTTGTCGCTCGCGAAAGTTACGGCGCGCGGCCGCGCCACTGCAGTCATGTATTGGAACCGTGAAGCCACATCGAACGCCAACATGGCTGCCTCTTCGAACAACTCGCGCTCCTTCTCCGAACGAAGTTGTGGACCAAACCCGAGACCCCATCGAAACGGTCGATTGCGGCGCATCGCTTGACTGACGACGGGATCAAAGTGTTCATAGCGGCGTTCCAGATATCGCGCCGTCCAAGAGGAAGGATACGTCGAGATGAGCCGCGGACAGCCGCCCAGAATGTCCGGCAAAGCGACATATGCGAAACACGCAAGGTTGAGCTCGGCCGTGATGATCGTCATGCTCTGCTGCAGGCTATCGCGATCCGTGCTCTCGGTTAGCCGATCGGTAAATTCTTGAACTGCGCGATCCATCATGGATGAATACGTGGGTGCCCTAAGGACCATACCTGTCGCATGTAGTGCGAGCGGCACCAAGTGTAGCCTGGAGCCTTCTGAAGGCGAATCGGAGGCGAGACGGATGAGGCTGACGCAATTTGACGCGCATCATGTCATTACCGTCGAAGCTATCTCGAAGGAAACTGCGCAAAACGCTTTATTAGAAAGTCCCCCGTTCGGCGGAATAACCAGGATGCTCGCTTCGACTATGGTGTTCGGACGCAGACTCTCAATCTGAGACGACCTGGCAAAGGCGTTCCTTCAAGTCCGAGGATACGTCACTATTCTTTTCGATAACTGGAGCAGCTGTTTGTATATTAGGTTGTTTGGCCAAAATCGCCTCTCAGCTTGACAAGTCCGAGGACGGGGCGGTCCAAAGCCGGCGATGATCATTAAACTGGCAGGTTGCACAACTTCGTAGGCGACTGTTTGACAGCCGATGAGGCGAGTAGGGAAAAATCGACCGTCCGTTGAAATACTTCAAAGTAAACTAGCCGGACGCAGAATTAAATCGATTGCGATCGTCTATTGCACCAAAAAGGCTCGATTGCGCACTGCATTAGGAAGGCTTGGTGATGTGCTCCGACGGAGTGCGCTTCGTCACCGAAGAGGGGCATCCTAGTCGAGCAGTTGCGCTTGGTACCCACACACGTCGCAAGAGTTTGGCAGTCCCGGTGCCGCTTGAGTGCCGCCCGCGCTGTTGCGACGCTACGCGCAAGAGGGGTTATCCATAGGCGCCGACAGGAGGCGAGCATGCGCAAATCATTCCCATATGTCCCGCGGTGGCCGACAAAGTGCGATGCGGTGGGAAGCTTGGCCTAATTCGCCACTACTTTTGGCGTACGGCCCTTTGCTCGAAAAGATGTCTGGATCACTTCAAGGCCCGCCGGGAAGCCGATCACAAATGGCTTCGTCAGATCCTGGCCGCGCAAATCCTTACGCCAATTTGCCGGGGCGCCGCACAAGTCGAACGCAACCGCTAACCGAGGCCGTCATGGCGCTCGGTTTTGCAAGCCGACGCGTAGAATGGAGGAATAGGTGCGAGAGGCATCAGCAACTATCATTGGTTTGAATGCTTACAGGACGAAGAAGCGTGCTGGGGCTGAGCGCTCGGGTGTCGAATGCTGCTCGACCGTCTTCGATGAGGCGCTCATGCCCTTCTACATCATTGGCAAATTCTTGCCCGTGTACAGGTAACTTGGCTGGATATGCTCGTGTCATTATAATATCCTCAATTCCTCCGAGCCGAGGTAGGATCAGTAGGCGGAAGTGCTAGCCAAGACGAGAACGATTTTGATGCGTTTTACTCCGCATTGAATTGCTCAAGTGGGCTATGCAAGTCCCGCTTGATTGTTCCAGGGCGCGCGGCTGGCCTGCCGTCGTGTATTGGTCTTTCGCTTGAAAGCTATCTGGCTACGATCGCTTAGGTCAATGAGGGGTCTCTTTGTCTACCTCTCAAAGGGCTGCCTCAGTGGCTTGTCAAGGATGCGGCTGCCAGCGAACTCGGTACTTTGTGCTTGGGGCGCGTACGAAATCCTTCGAATAGTAACATTCGGAGAGGCATTTGAGCGTGAGTGCCCCCAAATTTGCATCAATCGAGACCCAAATATTTTTAAGCTCGGTGATTGTCACTGCGTCGATGCCGCCATCAAACTGACGTGGACTGCATAATCACAAGTCTCATAGCTTCCATAGTTTATCCTGCCTCGACCTCTCTCAAATCAGCCGGTTCCAAATCACGCACGGTCAACGTGTATGATGTTTGTTGGATGGCGGCTTGGCGTCACTAGAATGCCGAAGGATATAGAATGAAGACCCGTGCCGCAGTCGCATTTGAAGCAAAGAAGCCGCTTGAGATCGTCGAGCTCGACCTGGAAGGCCCCAAGGCGGGCGAGGTCCTTGTCGAGATCAAGGCGACGGGCATCTGCCACACCGATGCCTATACGCTCGACGGTTTCGACAGCGAGGGCATCTTCCCCTCGATCCTCGGCCACGAAGGCGCCGGCATCGTTCGCGAGGTCGGCGTCGACGTGAGCTCGGTCAAGGTGGGCGACCACGTGATTCCGCTCTACACGCCGGAATGCCGGCAGTGCAAAAGCTGCCTGAGCCAGAAGACCAATCTCTGCACCGCGATCCGCGCCACGCAGGGCAAGGGCGTGATGCCCGACGGCACCAGCCGCTTCTCCTACAAGGGCAAGCCGATCTACCACTACATGGGCTGCTCGACCTTCTCGAACTTCACCGTGCTGCCGGAAATCGCGGTCGCAAAGATCCGCGAGGACGCCCCCTTCGACAAGAGCTGCTACATCGGCTGCGGCGTCACGACCGGCGTCGGCGCGGTGGTCAATACCGCAAAGGTGACGCCCGGCTCCAACGTCGTCGTGTTCGGCCTCGGCGGCATCGGGCTCAACGTGATCCAGGGCGCCAAGATGGTCGGCGCCGACAAGATCATCGGCGTCGACTTCAACGACGGCAAGGAAGAATGGGGCCGCAAGTTCGGCATGACGCATTTCGTCAATCCGAAGAAGGTCACCGGCGACATCGTCGCGCACCTCGTCACGCTGACCGACGGCGGCGCCGACTACACCTTCGACTGCACCGGCAACACCAACGTGATGCGCCAGGCGCTGGAAGCCTGCCATCGCGGCTGGGGCGTCTCGGTGGTGATCGGCGTTGCGGAATCCGGCAAGGAGATCGCGACCCGGCCGTTCCAGCTCGTCACCGGGCGGGTCTGGAAGGGCACCGCCTTCGGCGGCGCGCGCGGCCGCACCGACGTGCCGAAGATCGTCGACTGGTACATGAACGGAAAGATCCACATCGATCCGATGATCACCCACGTGCTGAAGCTCGACGAGATCAACAAGGGCTTTGACCTGATGCACGAGGGCAAGTCAATCCGTTCGGTCGTCGTATTCTGAAATCAAACACCAAGCACTAAGAGGATAGGTCAATGACTGTCCATATCCACCCGTCGGTCGACAATGGCGTCAAACAAGGCACCGTCAGTTTTGCCGGTGGTACGCTGGTCTGCAAATGCGCGGACAAGCAGGTCAAGGTCGGCATCAAGGGCGATGTTGCCCATAACCACGCCTGCGGCTGCACCAAGTGCTGGAAGCCTGCGGGCGCCACCTTCTCGGTGGTCGCGGTGGTGCCGCGCGAGAACCTCACCGTGCTGGAGAATGGCGACAAGCTGAAAATCGTCGACGCCGCGGCGGCGATCCAGCGCCAGGCCTGCACGGGCTGCGGCACCCATATGTACGGACGGATCGAGAACAAGAACCATCCGTTCTATGGCCTCGACTTCGTCCATCCCGAGCTGTTCCGGGAGTCCGGCTCGGCGGCCCCGGGATTTGCCGCCTTCGTGTCGTCGGTGATCGAGTCCGGCGTCAAGCCGGCCGACATGGCCGGGATCAGGTCACGGCTGAAGGAGCTTGGGCTTGAGCCCTATGACTGCCTGTCGCCGCCGCTGATGGACGCGATCGCCACCCACGTCGCGAAAAGCAAGGCAACCTGAAACAGCCTGCCCCACACGCTGGACCGTCGCTTTCCTCCAGCGAAATTGAGCCATCCCGATTTTATACGGTAACCAAGGCTGTGGGACGAGGCTTTATCTGTCGAACATGAGCCAATGCTCCAGGTCGGAGCATTGGTGCGCGTTAGCAGCAGCCGAGCGCGAACGCAAAAACGCAGGAGATCGTGATGACGAAGTTGAGCGTGGGGTCGAGTTTGCCGACAGAGTTGTGGAAGTGGGACGCAGTTGATCTCGCGTGCGAGATCCGGCGCGGTGCGGTATCCAGCACAGAGGTTGTAAAATCCTGTCTGGACCGTTTGGATCGGGTCGATCCGAAGGTGAATTCCGTCGTCGTTCCCACCCCAGAGGCGGCGCTCAAGGCAGCTGAAGCTGCGGATGCCGCCGTCGCGCGCGGTGATACTTTCGGCGCTTTGCATGGCGTCCCCGTCACCATCAAGATCAATGTCGATCAGGTGGGCGAGGCATCGAGCGACGGAGTCGTCGCATTCCGGAACAATATTGCTACCGAAGACAGCCCCGTCGTTGCAAATCTGAAGTCGGCTGGCGCTGTAATAATTGGCCGGACCAATACGCCTACCTTTTCCTTTCGTGCGTTCACCCACAATGAGTTGCATGGGCACACGATGAACCCGTGGTCCGAAGCTCACACACCAGGCGGATCGAGCGGCGGAGCAGCGACTTCGGTTGCGGTAGGCATTGCCCCGATCGGTCACGGCAACGACATTTCGGGGTCGATCCGGTATCCAGCCTATTGCACAGGCGTAGCTGGACTGCGTCCAAGCTTTGGGCGCGTGCCAGCGTTTCAGCCGTCCGCGAAGCGTGAACGTCCACTATCTGGGCAGCTTTTCTCGGTGCAAGGACCGCTCGCGCGGCACATCCGCGACATCAGTCTGGCGCTGGAGGTCATGGCAAAGGGGATCCACGAGATCCGTGGTGGGTGCCGGCACCGTTGCAAGGGCCGCCGCTGCCGAAGCGAGTCGCTGTGTCGGTCGACCCTACGCAAACCGGCGTCAATCCGGTGGTTGCAGAGGCGGTGCAACGTGCTGGAAGGCTGCTGGAGGAAGCGGGTTACACCGTGGAGGCGGTCGATCCTCCAGACTTTTTCGCAATCTTTGAGGACTGGTTCAAAATCATCAGGGCCGAAGCCCCGTATTACTCCACTCCCTTGATACAGCAATATGGAGACGATCGCCTGCGGAAGCTGCACGCGAACGATATGAAGGATGCTCCGGCGACCGACACGTATCAATATATGGAGGCTCTTGCGCGGCGAACGGGGTGGATCAGGCGCTACAACATTTTCATGCGCGACTTTCCATTACTGCTTCATCCTGTTTCGTCTGAGCTACCACTAGAACACTCACACGATCGCGACGATGCCGAAAGCCTGAACTGGATGCGTCGCATCATGGTCCCGTGTTACACACTCGCCGTTCTCGGGTTGCCCGCCATTTCAGTGCCGACCGGCCTATCTGGTGGCCTGCCGACCGGCGTGCAAATTGTCGGGCCTCGGTTTAGGGAGGATATTTTGCTGGAAGCAGCAGCCGTCATCGAGGCCGGCTGTCCCATGGAAACGCCAATTGATCCGAGATTTTGATGACTCTTGAGCGTGCGGCGTTTCGTTTCCGGACGCCGAGACGGTCGCCAAATGCCATGGTGGAGTGCCTTAATGGTCCGCAAGTATACTAGGCGAACCAAGGCCTGCTCATTCTGCCATACGCTCGGCATCGTCTATAGATCAAGTATCCATCTCATGGACATACTTCGTTCACACTCCTGGCGACGACCCGGAGGTCTTCGCCGATCTGCAGTAAGTTCTGCCAGGCAGCTCTAGTATGAGACCGTTCGCCAGGTCCCACGCTAGAGCCCTACGCGCTGGTCGCCGGGCCGATCGCAGCGGCGTCCTGGCGGATGCGCGCGATGGTCCAGCCGGCGTAGCGGCGATGGCTGGAGGCCATGTGCTCCGGCACGGTGGTATGCTTGTGATTGCCGCTCATGCGCTGATGCGCGGCAATCCGCTCGCCCTTGTGGAAGATCTCGACGGTGCGGGCGGTGAACCGGACCTCGACCTCGGCACGCGCGAAGCGATGCGGAACGCTGTAGTAGTGCTTCTCCACCTCGACGTGGTAGTCGAGGCTGACCGGCGGATACGCCACTCGGCGAGCACGTAGGGGCTCGCCGGCAACGGCTTGAGCGCCGGCCGGTCGACCTCCTCGAGCAGCCGACGGCGCGTCACGCCGAGCCGCTCCTCGTTGAGCCTGGTCAGCAACTCGCCGATCGCTGCGTTGACCTCGGCGAGGCTGTAGAAGACGCGGTGGCGCAGGCGGCCGAGCAGCCAGCGCTCGATGATGAGGACGGCTTGCTCGACCTTGGCCTTGTCGCGCGGCTTGCGTGGTCGCGCCGGCAAGACGGCCGTGCCGTAATGCGCGGCCATCTCCGCATAGGTGCGATTGATCTGCGGGTCGTAGAGGCTCGCCTTGATGACCGCGACCTTGGTGTTGTCGGGCACCAGCAGCGCCGGCACGCCGTCGATCGCCGCCAAGGTGCCGACGTGGGCGCTGATCCAGTCGGCAAGCCCCTGGGTCCACGTCGCCTGCGCATAGGTGAAGTTCGAGGCGCCGAGCACGGCGACGAAGACCTGCGCCGTCCTCCGCTCGCCGGTGAGGCGGTCGACCACCACCGGCACGCCGTCGCCCGCGTAGTCGACGAACAATTTGTCGCCGGCCGCATGCGACTGGCGCATCGTCACCGACAGGCGGCCCTCCCAGGCGCGGTAAAGCTCGCAGAAGCGCGAGATATGTGATCGTGAACATATCTCGCGTTATGTTGCCGCCAGATTTATGTTGTCGCTGCTGGAGCGAGCCAAGGATTGCGCCAATTTCCTCGGCTCGCTCCGCAACATAAGAGTGTGACCTTTCGACCTACAGGGCCTTCAGGAATGCCATCAACGACGGGAGAGAGGGTTGCCGAGGCGGCGGCCTCAGACTGCTGATGTCGACCCTGGCTAACGCCTCTGCTTTCATTTCCAGGTCGACTTCAGCATAGATGTGCGTGGTGTCTAATGACACGTGGCCCAGCCAAGCACGGATCGTGTTGATGTCGACGCCGGCGCGCAGCAGGTGCACCGCCGTTGTGTGCCGAACCGTATGTGGGCTTACGCGCTTCGTCGCCAACGTCGGCACCGTTTCGCCCGCCATGGCGGCATATTGCGTCACGAGACGGTGTATTCCGAAGCGCGTCAAAGGCTGGTTCGTCCGCCCGAGAAAGACCGCTTCACTTTTGTTCCGGTCGGCCACAAGACGAGTCAACGAGGTTGCGGTCGTTGACCACAATGGACAGATTCTAACCTTGTTGCCCTTACCGTGAAGTCGCACTGACGGAGACGCACCCAGTTGGAGATTGCCGACCGTCAATTTTGCTGCCTCATCGGCGCGAGCACCGCTGTTGTATAGGAAAAGCAGCAGAACATGGTCCCGCACCCCAAGACTCGTGCGTCTGTCAGGTTGATTTAGCAACGCGTCCATCTCGGCCTTTTCGAGGTATCCGATCGCGGTCTTGGCCGTCTTCTTGAACGGCACTGCCCGTATCTCGGAACACCAGGCCAGGTGGATCGGCGAACGCGTCCCGATAAAGCGCGCCAGTGAATGGATGGTCGCCAGCCGTTGGTTGCGGGTAACCTCGCTGCACCGGCGATCGCGCTCCAGGTGGTCCAGGAACTTGCGGACGACTTCCGGCGTCAGCTCTTCCACGGTCATGCGATCGATGGCGCAGCCTCCCTGCTTGCTGGCGAACGGCAGCAACAATGTCAGCGTGTCGCGGTAGCTGGCTTGGGTGTTGCGGGAAAGATTGCGCTCGGCGACCAGATGTTCCAGCAAGAACCGCCGGATCCACGGACCAAGCAGGCTCTTATCCTTCATGGTCGGCCTCCATCGCGTACAGGGCAAAGCGCTCGCTGGCCGCCTGGAGGAGATCTGGCGTCATCTGCAAATAGCGCTGGGTTGAACGGATATCGATGTGGCCAAGGTAGGTGGCGAGTTGCGGAAGCAGTCGCTGCACCTCCTGGCCGGAGCGATACCATGCAATTACCCGGTGCACCGCGGCTGTGTGGCGAATATCGTGCAGCCGTGGAGGTCGAGGCTCGCCGACAGGGCAACTGATTCCGGCGGCCCGGCGGACATGCTGAACCAGGAGATGACCCGCACATAGTGCCACGGTCGACTGCCGCGCGTAGTGAATAATGGAGATTCTTGCCCGCGCGGCAGAGGGAGCCGGCGACGGCGCTCGACGTACTCGACCAATTCCTGGTTGAGCTTTGGTCCGATAGGCACGAGGCGCGTTTTGAAGAACTTCGTGTCACGGACGGTGATGACCTGATCAGTCAGATCCACGTCTTGCAGGACCAAACGAAGCGCCTCGCCAATGCGCATGCCGCTTCCGTACAGCAATAAGAGGAGCGTACGGTACATAGCTGGCACATGAGGGCGATGCCCAACCTCCAGGATCGAGGTCGCGTCCAACAGGCGGCGCAGTTCTTCCGTGGAATAAACATAGGGCGTTTGTTGCGGCAGCAGCTTTGGAAACGATGTCGGCAGTGGGAGGATGCTGCGTACCCGCGACTGATGGCGAATCGATAAAGGCCGCTCAAAACCCTATATCGCAGCATCCAGGTGGCACTGAGCGATCCTTTGCCTTGGAGGAACTCGGCTACCGCCTCTGGGGTGACTTCGCCGATATCTCGATTGCCCATCGCTCGGCAGAACCTACGGAGCAGAACCTCAGCCGACTCGAAACGCGCCCCCAGTGAGCGCTGCTTGGCCAGATAGGCGTCGACAACATGGGTCAGCCTCATTGGAGGCCTCCCAGGTCGAACGCTCCGACCTCGCGAAGCGCCTGCATGTTCACCTTGGCGTAGATGCTGGTTGACGCCGCGCTGCGATGTCCCAAATGGTCCCCGATCTCCTTTATCGACAGACCTTCGGCGAGAAGCCGGGAGGCGCAGGCGTGGCGCAACGCATGGCCACCGCGGTGGGCAGCGTCGATTCCAAGTGCAACAAATCTGCGGTTGGCGACATCATAAATGCTCCCTGCCTTCAACGGTCGACGGGGCGCGTGCATGCAGAGGAACACTTCCGGGCACGATGATAGCGGCCGCACCGTGTCGATGTAGCGGGCGAGCGCCTCAGCCGCAGAGGGAACCAGGGGATAGATCTGCGGCTGCCGGCGCTTCAGGCGGAAAAGCCGTAGCGTCCTACCGGCCCAGTCAATCTGATCAAGGCGCAATGCCGCCGCTTCGCCGCTGCGCATCCCGTAGACCGCGAGCAACAGCAGGATCGCACGATCGCGGATGTCCCGGGGTTGTCAGTCTCGGCGTCGGCCAACATGCGCTGCACGTCGAACCACTCTGGGGCATACGGCAGCGACTCCTGACGATAAAGCCGAGGCCGGCAAATCGAGGCCGCTAAGCGGTCCGTACACATTCCCCGCTTTGCCGCGTAGCGCAGAAATCCCCGCAAGGCAGAGGCTGTGTTGGCCACCGAAACGCGGGACCATCGTCCCGTCGCCTGGGCGACAAAATAGGCGTCAACGTCTTCAGGCTGAAGGTCCCTGAGTTGCCGGTTGGTTTTGTCGCACCAGCGCAGGAACCTGCCGATTATCCGGCTCCATTGCTCCACCGTCGATGGCGAGAATCCGCGCTCATTGCGCATCCATGTCACATACTGGTCGAGTTGGCTCTGGTACTGAAACACGACGGTTGGTTCACGCCACCAACCGAGAAATCGAAGCCAAGGCCGTCCGATGTCGACCACTCTTCGTGCTGCGGTGGCAGCCCCCGTCAGGCGCAGACGCTCGGTCGCGATCCGTTGGAGTGCCTCGATATCGATGCCCTGCGAAGCATCTGGACCGAGACGTGCGGCAATCCGCAACAGCTCGTTGCGCTTGATCTTGAGAGAAGCTGCGGTCGCACCGGCTTCTGCACAGTGGCGAAGGTACCGGTACCGCTCGTCGGTGAATGGCGCGTCATCACGGTGGGGTACGGTCAAGGGAATGGAATATATCGTCTGATCCATAGCGAGCCTCCATTGGACAAAAGGTTCGCTACCCAGACGTCGAATTATGTTGCGTGAACAATGCCCGCAGAGCTCAGGCTCCCGCAATTATCGCTCCTCGCACAACATAAATCTGGCCGCAACATAACGCGAGTACCGGTATCCGCCGGGCTCGGCGGCAATGTACTCCTCCCACAGGATCGACAGCGTCACGTGCTTGCGCTTGAGCTCGCGGTGCACCGCCGCCAGTCGGCTCGGCGATGCGGCGGTGACCCTGCCGGTTGCCGTTGCCGGTCTTGGCGAACAGGCGGGCCTCCAGGGCCGCGTCCGTGAGTTCGTCGGGCAACGGCCAGCTCAGGCCTGCGGCCTCGAACCGCCGGATGGTCAACCGCACTGTCGAGGGCGCCGCGCCCATCCGCCGCGCAATCTCGCGGCTCGGCAGTCCAGCCGCCTTCATCCTGATCACATCGCGCACACGGCGCATCGCAAGCCTCTCCGTCGGCATCCAGGGTCCCCCTTCGCAAAGCCGAAAGGGACGACCTATGGGAGCCAGAAGAGGCCTCGTCACCCGGGCGACATCATCCCGGAAGCATGGGCGACTTCATCTCGGAATGGGTGGGCGACTTCAAATCGGAATGGTGGGCGAGATCATCTCGAATACTGGAGGGTTCAAATAGGTCCCGCGTCACAGATCTCGCCGCAAGTCCAGCGCGGGACCTATTTGAAGCTGGATTGAACGAAGCCGCGTCTTGTGAGCGCGGACCTATGGGGGTTCGATCTAGGCGCCGGTAGGCGCGATTGACCCGATGTCGGGCCCGCGAGCGAGTGTGGCCGCAGATTGTCGCTGATGTTGGCAGCAAAGGATGCCGCCGTCGATAGCGTCGAACGGCGCGTCAAGCCCAGGCGGCTGACTATCGCCCGTTCGGCGGGCGTTGTGAGCGTGCTTGATCGTTCCGACGGAGAACGTCGGCAGGGCAGCGCGTGCAGTGGGAGCGGACAAGTCGAGGTCGTCGGTCATGATGTATCGCAGCGAGGTGCTGCGCGTCGCTGCGCTGGCGCACGCGGCACAGGTCCAATCTCGACCATGCGGCCTCCGCAGATGGGGCACAAGTCGAGGCGGTGACCAAGGAGGATGGCGCAGCGCTCACGATAGTTGACAGCTTCGGCAGGCGGAGGTGGCTGCGGCGCGTCAAGCGCCGCTCGGATGCGCGCGAGTTTGGCGGCGCGGCAGGCGTTCGCCAGGAAACCAAAATGACGGATGCGGCGGAACCCCTTCGGCAATATGTGGAGCAGAAAGCGACGAAGGAACTCCTCAGTGTCGAGTGTCATCACTTTGGATTTGTTGCCAGCGCGATAATCCTTCCACCGGAAGCGGACGTGGCCCTGGTCACAGCTAAGGAGCCGGCCGTTGGCGATCGCAACGCGATGGGTGTAGCGCCCAAGATAGGCCAGAACCTGTTCTGGTCCGCCGAAGGGACGCTTGGCGTAGACGACCCACTCGACCTTGCGGAGGGCGTTTAGATGGCTGGCGAATGCCGCTGGCTCGACGAGGTGCGCGAGATGGCCGAAGAATTGGAGCTTGGTGCCATCGAACGCCGCCTGCAGGCGCTCCAGGAATAGCCGACGATACAATCGTGACAGGACGCGAACGGGAAGGAAGAAGCCGGGGCGACAATGAACCCAGCTTCCATCAGGGGCGATCCCGCCGCCTGGCACGAGGCAATGGGCATGTGGATGATGCGTCAGGGTCTGGCCCCAGGTATGGAGAATGGCGATCATCCCGGTCTCGGCACCGAGATGCTTCGGGTCGGCGCTGATGAGACGGATCGTCTCGGCTGCTGCCTTGAGCAGGATGTCGTAGACCACCGCCTTGTTCTGCAGCGCGATGGCGGCCACGGGCGCCGGCACGGTGAAGACGACATGGAAATAGGGGACCGGCAGCAGGTCGGCCTGGCGCTCGACGAGCCATTGGGCGCGCGCGAGCGCTTGGCACTTTGGACAGTGCCGATCGCGACAGCTGTTATAGGCGACGCGGACCAGGCCGCAGTCGTCGCACCGCTCGACGTGGCCGCCGAGCGTCGCTGTGCGACACGCCTCGATGGCCGCCATCGCACGGCGCTGATCGGAGGACAGCCGAGGACCCTGCGCGGCACGGAACGCGCCGCCGTGGCGGCGGAGGATGTCCGCCACCTCGAGCACGGGGCGCATATGCGCAGCTCAGTCGGGTGGGATCACCCTGACGGAGAGTCCATCGAATGGGCTGGTCGTGCGGGCGAGCAGATTGGTCGCGACCTGAGCGTAGCGCGCGGTCGATCCCAGCTCGGCATGTCCGAGCAGAACTTGAATGATGCGAATGTCGATCCCGCTTTCCAGGAGATGGGTCGCAAACGAGTGCCGGAGCGTATGGACAGTAATCGGCTTGGCAAGCCGAGCGCGGCGGCGGGCGGCGCGGCAGGCCGCCTGGACGCAGCGGACGCTGACATGTTCACTGGGGTCTTGGCCTGGAAATAGCCATAGCCCGGTCGGGCTCGCATCCAGTACGTGCGCAGAATCTCCAGCAGTCGCGGAGAAAGCATCGCGTAACGATCCCTGCCGCCCTTGCCGTTCTCGATGTGGATCAACATTCGTTTGCTGTCGATCGAGCTCACCTTCAGGCGGACGACTTCACTAGCCCGTAAGCCAGCCGCATAAGCCGTCGCCAGCACGACGCGATTGCGCACCCCTGTAACCGCGTCCAGGAAGCGCTCGATCTCTTCGGCACTAAGCACGAGCGGGAGCTTGTCAGGCTTCTGGCCACCGATGATCCGCTCGAATGCCTCCGTCTGCCCGAGTGTGACGCCGTAGAAGAACCGCAGCGCGCAGGCCACCTGATTGATGTGGGACCACGAACGCTTTTGGCCGATGAGATGCAGTTGATAGGCGCGGACCTGCTCGAAACTCAACCGGTCCGGGGCGTAGCCGAAATGGCGGCTAAACTTTGCGATCGCATAGATATAGGATTGTTGAGTCGACGGCGACAGATTGCGGACCGTCATGTCCTCGATCATGCGCTGCCGAAGAGGGCTCATGGTAGCCATCTGGGTCTCCTGTCTTGAGAGGGGTGGTGCGAAGACCAACATCCTCTCAGACAGGACACCTCAGTTCACCAGGCTTGCCCCCACTCCCGCGTAGCGGGTTCGTTCAATGGTGGGCGAGATCATCTCGGAATAGCAGGCGACATCGAGCGGAATCCGCATCCGCCCCTTCTTTTCAGGCCTTTTGCCCGATGAAGGCGCCCGGCAGCGTCTCGCCGGCGCGCTTGGGATCTCCGCGGGAAATGCCTTCGGCCTCCTTGAAGTGATCGGCGGGGAATGCGCCAGCGCTTTGTCTCTCTATCCAGCCGGTCATGCCCCCGCCTCCTCCGAAGACGATGGGGTCGAAGCGCTGACGCCTGCCCGGCTCGAAGAAATTTTGGGCAAACTCCGTGAGCGCCCTCTCCTCGGCGGCGAGGAGGGCGTGCGGCTGTCGCTCGCCGGAGTGCAGGACAAGCTCGCTGTTTGCCTTGAGGGAGAGACAATTGGACTTGCCAAGGGGGGCGGCCGACCACGCACATTCTAAAGCCCTTCATCAGGCGCTGGAGGGCAGCGTCGAGAATGAACTCTTTTGTCTGCGCCTCGCTGCACGCCTAAAGCTGCCTGTGCCTGACGTCGAGATGCGCCGGCAGGGGGCTATTTCATTTCTTCTGATCGAACGGTACGACCGTTCAAGACACGACGACGGCACCATCTCACGCCTGCATCAGGAGGATTTCTGCCAGGCATTGAGCGTTCCTCCGGAGCTCAAGTACGAGGAGGAAGGAGGACCAGGGACCGAGCGTTCACTCGACCTTATCGATCGCGCCACAGCACGTCCGGCAGCCGACCGGTTGAATTTCATCCGCATGCTTATTTTCCACTATCTGGTCGGCAATGCCGATGCGCATGGGAAGAACTATGCTCTGCTTTATCGAGCGAAGTGCAGGACCTCGCCCCGCTTTATGACGTCCTCTGCACGGCCGCTTACCCGCGGCTGGCGAAAAAGCTCGCCATGGCCATTGGCGGGCGCTCAGTTCCGGATACGATTCAGTTGCAGCACTGGCTGACACTCGTTCCCGCAACACGCGGCGCGCAACGTCTGCTCATCAAGGACATCAAGGAATCGGCAGACAGGATCAGAAGCGCGGCCGACAACCTCCTGATGGAGCGGGAAGAGGCAGGCGCGACCCACGCTATTCTCAAGGCGATCCGGGCCGTCATTGAGACCCGCGCCTCTCATCTGCTGCGAATTACAGAGAAAGCCTGAAGGATAGCGCATCACTAGCGATGTTGATTGTGCGCTGGCACTCTTTTTAGACGCACAGAGCCATCAATGGAGCCATGGTCAAGGGCTCGCACGGCCAGTAGAGCCGTCTTCTGGATCAACGCTGGTCGGAGCCGGGCTCAGGAATCAGCGGCGCGCCCCCGATCGAGATTGGCCCTTCTGGTTTAGATGGTTGGACCACTCTCTTCGCTGGCCTCAAAGCGGGATGGGCGGCCGGCGGAGAAGGAGCCGGCAGCACAGAGGCAGGCACGGGTATATTCTGCAACGATTCGATCTTCGCGGTGAGCGCCGCGATCTGGTCCGCCATCCGTTTCAGATCGGCTTGCTGCGCACCGATATTGCGATTGAGCTCTGCAATTTCATCTCTCGCCTTTTGTTGCCCTGATCGAATCTCCGAGAGACCTTCCCTGTCTTCAGGTGGCAAGCCGGGCATTGAGGCAGGTTCACGCACCGACGATGTCGCGAAAACTGTCTCGATGCTAGTCCAATAGTAGGTTGCCCCGGCACACAGACCAAAGGAGATGACCACGATCGCGAGAACCCAGGAAAAACGTCGCGGGGATTTGTGCAAGACGGATGGTAACTCCGAGGCGTTCGCTTGATCAATCACATCCATCATCCTCAGCTTGCCATTCCCATTCATCGGCCTTTCTCGTTGACGTGATAACGGGCAACCGTCAAGAGCTGCGGTGAGGCACGGGTGCTGACCGCAATCTCGCCGGCAATCTCGCTATCGCCGCGTCAGCAATGGCATTGCGATGTAGCGAGTGGAGATCAGCACCTTTGTCGCGCAGCTGCAGGTGAAGCGCCCTTCTACATTCGGCACCATCGATCGACGATTTCGGTGAGAGCATCGTGAAAACGGGGCTTTAACGGATGAGGTCATGAGAAGTCCGCCTCACCCAAAATAATCGAGCATCGGCTCGGAGCTCGCCCCCCAGGGGCAAGCAGGGCCGCTGTGGCTCGAGGGACGCTGACTCCGCCGCGATCCAACCTGATTTCGCGCATATGCGCCGCATTCCGTTGCCGAATGCGAGATAAGAGCAGCGAACGTCGCCTCGAGTTATACCAAACTGCTGATCTAAGTTACTTTTTTAGCCAACTCTCTTGGGGCTTCAATATGAAGAGACTTCTGGGATTTTTGTTGATCGCTCAGTTTTTCTTGGTTTTCTCCGATGACCTGCCACTGCATTTTCATCCAGCGGCAGTTAGAGTCTCGGGGGTTTGTACGCCAAGTGGCGCGGATGGAGCAACGGACGATCGGCGGAGCTGATCGGGGTTGCGCAGCCGATCGTCCGTTGCGGTGAGGTGGGCGGCGTAGGCCGCGGGGGTCAGGTATTTCAGCGACGAGTGGGGACGCTGGAGATTGTAGTCGGCGACCCAGTTGGCGATCTTGGCGCGGGCGTCAACGAGATCGAAGAACAGGGTCTCGTTGAGTAGCTCATCGCGCATCCGGCCATTGAAACTCTCGACGAAGCCGTTCTGCATCGGCTTTCCCGGCGCAATGAAGTGCCAATCGATGGCTGCGTCCTTGCACCAAGCGAGCATGGCGTTGCAGGTGAATTCGGTGCCATGGTCGGACACGATCATTCCTGGCTTGCCGCGTCGCTCGACGATTGCCGTCAGTTCGCGGGCCACGCGCCGCCCCGAGATCGACGTCTCCGGAATGGCGCCCAGGCATTCCTTGGTGACGTCGTCGACGATGTTGAGGATGCGGAAGCGTCGGCCATTGGCGAACTGGTCGTGGACGAAGTCCAGCGACCAGCGCGCGTTGGGCCTCGCCTCGACCAGGATCGGGGCGCGGGTCCCCACGGCCTTGCGGCGAGCCCGCCGCTTGCGGACGGTGAGCCCTTCCTCGCGGTAAAGCCGGTAGATCCGGTTGATCCCCGAGGGCTCGCCCTCCCGCCGCAGCAGGACGAACAACCGGCGATAGCCGAAACGCCGCCGCTCGTTGGCGAGATCGCGCAATCGGCCACGCAGAACTGCGTTCGGCGGGCGGCTGAAGCGATAGCGGATCATCTTCCGATCCGCCCCCACAATCGAGCAGGCCCGCCGTTCCGACAGGCTCATGACGGCCTGCAGATGCGCGACCGCAGCGCGCTTGGCGGCGGGCCCTACCATTTTTTTGAAAGGAGCTCGCGAAGTGCGGCCGCATCGAGCATCTGCTCGGCCAGAAGCTTCTTCAGCTTCGCGTTCTCCTCTTCCAAGGCCCTCAGCCGCTTCGCTTCGGAAACGTCCATGCCGCCGAATTTGGCCTTCCAATTGTAGATCGTCGCCTCGGAAACACCGTGCTTGCGAGCCAGGTCGGCTGTCTTCGCCCCAGCCTCATGCTCCTTCAATACCGCGATAATCTGCTCTTCCGTGAACCTTGCTCGCTTCATCTGTCCGTCCTTCTTCGGGCCGGACTCTAACTCCTTCTGGAGGAAATTCGCAGTGGCAGGTCAGTAGCGGCATAACTGCGATGTCGAAGTCCGAGGCGGAATACGAGGAAACGCTTGCCAAGGCGCGGCGGATCTTTGACGCTTTTTGTGCCGATAAATCGGGTGCGTTTTGATCGTCATCATCGACAACTACGACTCGTTCGTCTTCAACATTGCACGCTATTTGCATAAACTCGGCGAAGGAACCCAAGTGATCCGGAACGACGCAGTGAGCGTCAGCGATGTGGTTAATTTGAAGCCGCGCGCAATTGTCATCTCTCCGGGTCCATGCACCCCAACGGAAGCCGGAATATCCAGTGCCGTTGTCCGCGAGCTGTCCGGTCGCATTCCAATTCTCGGAATTTGTCTCGGACACCAATGCATTGGGCACGTTTTCGGTGGGCGCGTGGCACGTGCACGTCGCCCTATGCACGGACGGTCCTCGTCGATAACGCATGATGGGCGAGGGCTGTTCAATGAACTCCCCTCCCCTCTTTCCGTTGGACGCTATCATTCTCTTGTTGTTGAGCTCAACGATGCACGCTCGCCGCATCTCAGGGTCACAGCACGTTCTGATGAAGGCGAGATTATGGCTCTCGCACATCGTTATCACCCAACCCATGGCGTGCAATTTCACCCGGAATCGATTCTAACGCAACAAGGGCACGTGCTGCTTATGAATTTCTTGCAGCTCGCAGAGACTTCCTGATCGTGGGGAAGACCGTGTCGCGCACGCAGCAGCCTCGCTGGGGCAAACGAAATAAGGGCTTTCTGTCAGTTTGATGGACCGAGGCAGACGGTTTAGATCGCGGGCCGCCAATCTTGTCCCTTCAGCGAGGTCCCCATCCATGTCGTTGGAACGCGTAGGTTGGGTTCATTTTACAATAGACGTCTGTGCCCGATACCATCATCAAGCATTGGGTGTAGGTCGAGAATTGGCAATTGCCCGGATATCCCCAGGTGCGCCCCCGTAGGCAATAGCGCATCAAACAACCGCTAAGTTGTCTGGCGGCCGACGAGGACGATCTCCGACCGTGTGCTATTCATGCCAGGGTCAGCGCCGCCTGATCGGAGGCCTGGATATCGAGACCAACACCTTCCAACTCGAGTCGCGAAGAAGATCACATGGTACGATTTGTGTACATGTGAGCGCTCGACGGATCCGGGTCAAGCGCTGTCGCGATGGGAGCTTCCCGGATCAAGGTCGGAGCGGTTGCCAGAGACCACTGGTTTGTCTGAAACGTGGTTGGGGTCGAAAGTGACAGAGCGGAGATGGTCGATCCCTGGGTCGATGTCACCGCTCTCGTTCGTTCAGCCACGTTTTCTGGATTCATCCAGAATGCGGTATCTCACCAAGGCGCGCCTCGGCATGCGCTTTTTCAGCGCATGACTGTACCACAACGCAAAAAATCTGCGTTGTGATGCCGTAGTCTGATTGTTCTTGAAGCGCTCAGCGCACCTCAGCGAAGAATGCGAATGACATCGAGTGCGTGATTGTCGAGCTCCGTAGGTTCTGCAATTGCGAGAAGGCGGGGATAGCTGCACGCGAAATTGCAGGGCCCGCCTAAGGCGTTTGTTGCTTAAAATGTTTCATAGTTGGGCGAGAGCCTTTATCTTTAAATTGATCCGCATGACCGGGCTTGACTTGCGGATGCCTGCCCGGAAGCGGAGCGTCGTAGACTTCGTTCTGGCGAATGGGCTGCTCCGTCGAGGGAGGCATGGCAGCGGCTGACATGACCGACGTACAAAAGCTCGAGACGCTTGGCGGCGATGGCATCACAGCGCCGCTCCGCCATGCTACTTTTCGCCGCGT
Organism: Bradyrhizobium zhanjiangense; assembly: GCF_004114935.1. NCBI lineage: Bacteria > Pseudomonadati > Pseudomonadota > Alphaproteobacteria > Hyphomicrobiales > Nitrobacteraceae > Bradyrhizobium > Bradyrhizobium zhanjiangense. The sequence continues at coordinate 2,530,004 of NZ_CP022221.1, read as the reverse complement.
CTGGCTCGCGGGTCTTCTCTCAAATATGGGCGCTCTGATTCGGAGCGTCGGCGCCGCATGGGCGATGACGCAGATGACGTCGTCGGCCGACATGGTCGCGCTAGTTCAGACTGCAGTTACGCTTCCGGTTATGTTGATGGCAATGCCTGCGGGCGCGATCGCCGATATGCATGATCGCCGAATCGTGTCCCTTATTTCTCTGGGAATTGCATTCGCCGGCGCTACTGCACTGACCGCATTTGCTTGGCTCGACATGGTTACGCCGATGCTATTGCTGGCCTTGTGCTTCGTGGTCGGGAGCGGCGTGGCGCTAATGGATCCAACGTGGCAATCGTCGATAAGTGAGCAGGTGCCACCCGATGCGCTGCCTGCTGCCGTCGCATTGAACGGTATGAGTTACAATATCGCGCGCAGCGTAGGACCTGCGCTCGGCGGCATCGTCGTTGCGACCGCTGGCGCTGTAGCGTCATTTGCACTGAACGCGCTGTTATATCTTCCGCTAATGGGGGCACTGTTTGTATGGAACCGCGTGGCGCAGCCTTCACGGCTGCCTCGCGAAAAATTCAATCGTGCCATTATCTCTGGGGTGCGTTACATCAACAATTCCCCGGCCATCAAGATCGTCTTGGTCCGCTCCATGGTGACCGGACTAATCGGCGGCTCGATCATCGCGTTGATGCCCATTGTGGCGCGAGATCTCCTGCATGGCGGCGCGCAGACCTATGGCCTTCTGCTGAGCGCTTTCGGCTTCGGTTCGGTAATCGGTGCACTCTACATTCCCGAAATGCGCAAGCGGCTAAGTGGGGAGGCGGCCATCCGGACCTGCTCGGTGTCGATGGGTTGCGCTCTCCTGGCTGTGGCGCTGAGCCGGGAGTCGATCTTGACCGCTGTTGCGCTGCTCCTGGCGGGGGCCGTGTGGACGATGGCTTGGGTGCTGTTCAACGTCGGTGTGCAGCTATCGGCGCCACGCTGGGTTGCCGGTCGATCCCTGGCAGCCTATCAGGCGGCCGGATCAGGAGGGGTTGCGATCGGTAGCTGGGGCTGGGGCAGCCTGGCTGATGTCGCCGGTGTGGAAGCGGCGCTCCTGATCTCCGCCGTCTTGATGCTGCTCTCTCCTTTGCTAGGGCTTTGGCTACCCATGCCGCGCGTTGGTGCGCGGGGTGAAGAGCCCGAACTGCTCGAGGATCCCGACGTGAAGTTGGCGCTGACCGGGAGGAGCGGCCCTCTGGTAGTCGAGATCGAATATCGAGTTGCGCAGGAGAATGCGAGGGCGTTCCACAACGCCATGCAGGCAGTCCAGCTGTTCCGACAGCGTAATGGTGCGTATGGGTGGTCGATCGCGCGCGACATCGCCGATCCGGACTCCTGGACGGAGCGCTATCACTGCCCCACCTGGTTCGACTACCTGCGCCAGCGAAACCGCGCGACGAGATCGGAACGTGCGCTGGAGAGCGAGGCGGCAGCTTTTCACGTCGGTCCCAATCCTGTGCGGGTACGTCGCATGCTGGAGCGACCGTTCGGATCAGTGCGCTGGCAGGAAGAGATTCCGGATCGCTCGGAGAACGATGTCTTGCTGCATGAGAGTAGCCCCGACAGGAGCCGATAGCGGCAGCTTGCTGGGAGCCGTCAAGTGCGAGACTGTTGTTCGATAGGTGTCGGCATTCGTCAGAGCACGCGAAGGTGCGTTGATTTGCTGGACTCAACGAAGCTGCATAGACTTGATGGCCGGCTGAGGACTTGGAGGCATAGCTTATCAGCTGCGGCTACCAGTCTTCTCAGCCGTCCTGAATCATGGCTCACTCTCGCTTTTTGAGCGCCACAGCCAAACAGATGAAGCGATCGCGTATCGGCACGACCTTTTCGACGAATCTTTCGACCGGTTGGGGCGAGAAGGAAAATGTGAGGGCAAAGCCGTCGCAAGCGCCACGCTTCGAGGTCGTCGGCGTGGAGGAAAAATTCGCCGCCGCCTCAGGGTTTAATCCGGTGGTGACGACGTCGTCGCAACGCTCCTACCACGTGCGGTCATTCCCGTCGCTCGCTGCCGAGCTCTCCGAGTGCCGGGGCCCGCCTGAGTGGCCGAACAGCGCATTGACCATGATCACATGCTTGAAAGTGACCGATGCTATGCTGTATGGTAATTCCGATTGCGCCATGGAACTGAATCGACTGATGGCCGATCGCCCTCACCGACCGGCCGATCTAAGTCACTCCTGCCGAAATCGCGCTCTTGCCCTCAATCGCGTCGCTTTCGCCTGCCATCATGACGGCGTACGTCGCCGGAGCGCGATTGCTTCAAGGTGGACAAACATAAAGACCGTCGCCCGGGTCGGAGCACGCGCGCCTCGAGCAACTCCGCTTCCAGAGTGAAATAAATGGTCACGATTGCTCCCAAATGTCAGGGGCGCACCACTAAGCGGGCGAATGGTCAGAGCCATTTTCATCGGACATGCGCCGAGCCAGTTATGGCCAGGCGCAGGTAGCTCTGGCGCAGCGGCACACGCGTTTGACGAGCCCGACGAGTTTGATGATGGCCCGATGCATCACCCGCGCATCAGTCGGATGCGCGACTACCTTCGGCTGCACTGTGCCATCAACGACTACCGCTCCAGGTCCTTGGGCCGATCGCGCCAGTCTTCTGCGCCACCGACACACTTTCCTGGACCAGCACGACGAAATCGGTCATCTAGGATGTTCCAGTCGATCAGCGGCGCCAACTGCGCCTGCGGTGACCCATGCCGATGATTTGATCGAGGGCCGGAAGCAGCAGGCCTTTCTGGAGAACATCGCGCAGTTTGCTCATCGCGTTCCCCAATGCCGATGACCCCGAGGTCAGGGAATCACGAATTGCCCAAAAGCAAACCTCAAAACCCAGGAAAGCGTGATCCAACACACCGCTTTCCTGCAAAATCCGATAACTTCTGCTTGCAAGCCGCTCCGCATTCTTCACGGACGATGAAAATAGCAACTGACACCGCACACGTGCAAGGACTGTGTAGCCACCAGCGGCACTGGTCGTAGAGGCAATGCTTCGGGCGCGGAGTTGGATCAACACGTTTGTTCTGAGAATAGTAGAGCCATCAACAACCGTGGCCCAACGATGCCAACTCAGAACCTAATCGCGAACGGGCCCTAGCAGTGGTGTGCTCTCTTGGACCGACTAGACGGCGCAAGGTAAACATGAGGCGCGGACCGATCTCTGCAAAGCCCGCCTTCAAATATAAGGCTGAGTTGGGGCTACGATTCCACATCGGTTGCTTGGGTGTTCCCACTTCAAGCTGGACCCAGCCTTTTTCCACGCCCAGGCTCACGGCACCCTCGATAAGGCGCATAGCGACTCCAGACGATCGCTGATCCGGTACGACGTAAAGCTCGGTGATGATGCCGTAAGTTCCTCGCGCAGAAAGGGAAGCGCTTCCCGACACCATAAGGATGCCGACGGGCCTTTCGTCAAGGAAGGCGAGATACCCGTAGACGCACTCATTCATGGCGAGAAGGTCGGCAACCAGCTCGGTCTTCACTCCCGCCTGCGATTGGCCGGCACCAAGCTCGGCAAACAGACTTTCTACCATGTGAGTCACCATTGTGGCGTCATCGATAGAGACTTTACGCGTGATCACCATGTCGCACCTCTCCATTTTCAACATACTACCAGTCCCAGTGTCCCAGGAGCGGCAGTTAGGTTACCGCAGTATCTGACTCAACGGATATGTCCCCACGTTGAAGCTTAGATGACGCCCCAGTTCCTTCCGCTCGGGCAGTAACGCAATCGTGTGGTCCCTATTGAAGTCTGTCAGGTGATCCGGGCAAAGCTTGCCAATCGCATCGGCCAGCCAACCGTCCCCGTACCTAGAGCAGCGAGCGCGGTAGACCAAGGAGCCGAGCGAAGTCCGACTGACGCGACCGCGCTGGGCCGAGAAGCAACACCTGATTCGTTCGCCAAAGCCGATCTTAGCGCGCACCATCAACAGCTTGCGTTGACCGGACGACATCCCATACTCGCGCAGCGGTTGGAAGACCACGCTCTTCAGCAGCCTGTCAACCGCGCACTCATCGACTCAACTCGCGCATTCGTTCAGGCCAAGACTGACGAATCCCGAGTTGCGTGCTCGCCGCGGCGCGTATAGTAGCCCGCCCCCTTAGAAATGAATTCGGTCAACAGCATGATGACGCCATCGTGCGACGCGGAGCCCTGTAGCGATCAGCGCTTTTCGATGATGCAATCCCAGTTCATTTACGATCATCTCTCGGCAGCAGATCGATTGCACCGAGTCTCTCAAAAAACGCCTGTTTACACCAGTCGATGAAGCACTATTTTTCCCTGCTATTGGAAAATCGGCTTTCTTAGAGTTGCAATCAACAGGTCGTTTGTTGTCCAACTGCGTGGCCGGCCTAAGCCGCTTGCACCCTGCTCAAGAAGTTGTCCAACTGTTGCTTTAGCCGAGAGCTTTCGTCCGACAGGCGTTCGGCAGACATCAGTAACGGAGGCATCACCGGTTTCATTCGCGCCATTGGTGACTTCGCGAACCCTCGAGGCCACAGCGCTGGTCTTTGTAGCGGCACTCTGCACATTAATTGCAACGCTCTTGCTCGTTGCTTCCTGCTCTTCGACCGACTCAGCCACGGTCTTGGCAATAGCCGAGATGTGCCCGATGATCACACCTATTTCATTAACGGCGGTCAGTGAGTCACTTGTTGCTGCCTGGCCTGATCTCCACTGTGGCCTGCGCAGTTTGTGTCGCTAGAGCTTTCACTTCTTGAGTTACAATCGCAAAGCCTTTGCCGAACTCGCCAGCGCGGGCAGCTTCGATCGTCGCGTTGAGCGCGAGCAGATTAATCTGCCGTGTGATCGCGACGATCAGCTCGACAACGTTATCGACACGGTCGGCTGCCATAGCCAAACTAGCCATGCGTTCATCGCTAAGTTCGACCTTACGCACGGCCTCGTATGCCATATTCGCGGACTTTTCGACCTGCGGACCAATATGGCGATAGTTCCTGCCATTTCGCCTGTCGCTGCCGCGATCCGTTGAACGTTGGTTGAGGCTTCCTCCGATGACGAGGCGACCTCAATCGATAGCTGACGACCGTTGTCGGCGGTACTGGTGAGGCTGCGAGCAGAGCCTTCCAGTTCCGATGATGCGGACGAGACGCTGTCGATGACTTTCCCGACAGCCATCTCGAACTCGTTTGCAAGTTGCTCGATTGCAGCCCTGCGCTGCCTGGCGGCAGTGCGGTCCCTGCTCAGCCTTGCGTTCGAGTTGGATGCGGGCCTCCTCGCTGGCTTTCAGCTTGATGAGTTCGACAGCTTCGGCCATCTCGCCGAGCTCATCTTCGCGGCCAACTCCCGGCAGAACAACATCCAACTGACCTTCCCCAAGCTGACGCATTGCCGCCGTCATGGAAGCGATTGTCTTGGTGATGCGCTGGCCGAACAGCAAAGCGAGAAAACCGGTGAGCAGCGTTGTAAGGCCGATCATCCATACGAGTTTTTGCCGAATGTCCTCCGCGCGTATTTTAGCGGCTTCTGAACGTGCGTCAGCGCCAGCCATGAGGTTCGCAAGGGCCGGGCGAACTCTGTCGTAGATCTGACCGAGATCCTCCACCTGGTCACTCAGCGTCTGCTTCGTGACCGAGAACGCCACAAAATTCGCTTTATAGGAGCGGATCAGTTCGAGGATCTGCGAAATTGCGTCGGCCGGCAGGCGGGACTGCTCGAGGGCGGTCTCGAATTCAGCCTCACGGTCTGTCAGCTGGTCGGCATATTTGTCGTCGTCTCGCAAGATGAAGTCCTTTTCGTGTCGGCGCATCAGCAGCAGCAAAACGGTGAGGCGTTGCTGGTTCTGCTCAAAAAGCCGTTGCTCGACATTGTGCACGGCTGTTCGCAGCTTGCCTTGAAAGCCCTCGTTTTCACTAAAACCGAGGTTGCGCTGCGCCGAGATCACGTTCTGAAAGCGCGTTGCATAGAGATTGATCACAGAACGCAGCGAGGTGGCTTGCTTTAGCAAGTCATCGTTCTGCAATGACGTCACAAACTTTTCGATTTGACTGAGCTCAGCGAGCTGGCGCTCTGGTTCTGTGCGTACCGAGCCAGGAACATCTCACTTGGCTTGTGAAGGAAGTCGCTCGTAATCTGGCGTGACTCCAGTAAGCTCTCAGACAGCGAGGCGACGTGGGCTTTGAACTGATTGCTGTTGTTCCAGTCGTCCTGGACCAGATTCGCATAGTGCACCGCGGCAACACAGATTCCACCCGTGATGGGAATTCCGCAGGTCCCGAGCAGCGCCATTTGGTTGCGCAATCCAATGCGGAAGCCTCGACCAAGTACCGATCGCTTTGCGCGTCTCGGTCGGCGCTCAGGCGCCATGCTGGTCATCTGCAATGGAGCGATCATCGAAATGAGCGCGCGGGTTAGCTAGTCCAGATTGATTGCGAAAATCTGAACTCGCACTCTCTGTTGTAGGTGGCCGTCTAGAGCATGTCTTCACGCGTAGCTGTCGGCTAGCAACTCAATCTCGTTCACGTTTGACACATAACCGTCACCCATTGGCGTCGTCAGAGTATGGAGTGAGCACCGACAGTGACAACGCGCATAAATCGATGCTTGTGCGCACAAAAAAGGCGTATCACGCCTGAAGATCGCAGCCCTCCATTGCCTGAACCGGGCTACGTGAGGAGATGCTCACGGGCGATCCGAGAGAGCACTCCCGACCTTGGGCGCTCTCGCAGGTGTAGAGCGATCGTCATTCGATCTTGACGCTGATCCGCTGGTCCCTTGGGGCGTTTCCTCCCTGACTTGGCCGCGTGAACTTCACGCGGCCATTTTTCTGTATGTGCCTCCGACGTTCATTATTCGAAGAAGACTGGGTATGGGTGGGCAGGCAAGGCGATTCGGAGTGTCTGTCGTAGACTCCCGCAAAAGCACCTCAGGGTATCGGCTCATCACGGGCACACAATGGCGGGGCTCGAAACCGGTCGCGATCTGCGAATAGAAGCACTTAGCAGGGTTTGGTCGCGCGCGCAGCGGCAGAGCGTCCGATTGACAAGGCCGAGCGCGCCGCGTTGCGGGCACGTAGATGACAACGGGCCACGTTTGGGTCGTTCTATTCGCAATCGCACCGCGCGATTTCGACAGGAGCTGCGCTGCGGATTGTCCGGCGCGCACGCGAATGGATGTGGGTAGATCCGGTACTGCAAAGCTCTCTCTTGCTGTCGAACAGGGCTTCGTGCGCTCAAGGAGCGTGAGTATTCGAGCACTGCTGGTGCGGTCCGGATGATGCTGCTTGCTTGGCGCTTCACGCAATCGGGTTAACAGGCGCTCCGTGGAGTTTAAGTCGTGACCGCCACCAGGTGACGTACAGGGCGACCAACCAAAGGATGGGCAGGAGCGTCAACAGTGCTCCCACTGCGGCGATCGTTGGATCGATCTGCTGGTTGATATTCTCCCACATTTTCAGCGGAAGTGTACGGATGGAAAAGCCACTGACGAAAGATGTAACAACCACCTCATCGAACGAAGCAAAGAAGGCGAACACGGCGCCGGCGATGATGCCCGGTCGGATCAAAGGAAGCGTAACTCTCAGGAAGGTCCGTACTGGCCCTGCCCGCATACTTTTTGCCGCCTGTTCGAGCCGCCGATCGAAGGTTGCCAGAGTTGCCGTGACGATCACGACAGCATAGGCGATGGCGCTGATGCTATGAGCAAGCACGATGCCGAGTTTCGAACCGATTAGCCCATGATTGATCAGCCCGAGATAGGCCGCAACACCAACGACGATGACCGGAACAATGATGGGCGCAAGGAGAAGCATGGTCAGGAAGCTTCGCAGCCACGCAGAGCAACGGCTCAGGCCATAGGCCGCAAGCGTTCCAATGACCGTGGAGAGGATGGTAACGGCCACTCCGATCTGAATGCTGTTCCAGAATGCGCCGGTCCACGACGGATCGCCAAAGAAAGCGTGATACCACTGCAGGGAAAAGCCGGGCGGTGGGAATTGTAGAAATGCCCCTGCACTGAATGACATGATGATCACGACCAGGCCCGGAAACAGCAGGAAGGTCATCACCAGGAGAACAAAGATTGAGCCGCCGATTGGCGGCAAGCGGCTATCGCCAGCAGTCAGGTACAGCTGCGCCGCCCAGCGTTTTGCGAGATAAGACATAGCGAGCTCATTGAGCTGTCGCCAAAGCGCGCCCACGGCTGACGGTCGGCTCACCCGAGACCTAAGCAATGACCGCTTCGTGCGGTCCTGCGTACCGGAAACGTCAAGCCCGAAAATGGATAGCAGGACGAGGGCGATGGCCAGGAGAATAAACGCGGCGGCTGCTATGGGCGCCAAATTGAGCGAGCTTGCGATCTGAGAGGCGATGAAGTTCGAAAGCATAGCGTCCGGCAGCTCGCCGAGGGCTTGCGGCGTGATGTAGAAGCCGAGGCACACCACAAAGACCAGCAGCATCCCACTGCGAACACCGGGCAGGCTGAGCGAAACGAAGACTCGCCAGAAGGCGGCAAAGGGGCGTGCCCCCATGCTGCGAGCTGCCGCCAGCAATGATTTGTCGATGCCTTGCATGACGCTGAGCAGCGGCAAAATCATGATGGGCAACATGATGTGCACCATCCCGATATAGACAGCCAGGCGGTTATAGAGAAGCGGGAGCGGATGTGAGATCAGCCCCAGATCAAGCAGTAGATTATTGATAAGGCCGTGGTCGCCCAGGATCACGGTCCATGCGTATGTGCGCACCAGACCGCTGGTGAGCCAGGGAATGAAGACAAGCACGGTAAGCGCTATGCGCACAGGCTTCGAGGCCATCACAATCAGATAAGCTGTCGGATAACCGATGATGAGGCATATCACCGTGGCCACCACGCCCATCTTGATGGTCTGGTAGAGAACGAAGACATTTCCCTGCTGTTTGAAAAAAGCTTGATAGTTGGCAAGCGATAGGAACGGCGCGTTGAGGCTGGTCAGCAACAGCTGAAGGAGGGGTATGCCGAAGACGACGAGCAGAATAGCCATGGCGGGGGCCGTGAGCCCAACCGGCATCCGCAAGTGTCTCTGAAGTGCATCCATCGCTGTTTACTGCTCGCTGTCGCAGTCCGCGACAAAGCGGACGTCCGATCTTAGCCAGTCGAGCCGTACCTCTTCGCCGGGCGGGAAAGTTCGCTGTCCTGCGCAACATGCTCGCGCGCGATGACCAGGCTGCTACCGACGCGCACTTGGTACTTCCGTAGAGGGCGGGCGAATATCATGTCGTCCACTTGTCCGATCACGGACTGGCGCTGGTCCGCATCGGCAGGATGAGGATCTGCAGGGGCGCCGATGCGGATACGCTCGGGCCGGATCGTGGCAACGGTGCCAAGGGGCTGAGCGGAATCGGAGGCAGTCTCGAAATCGGAACGCGTGAGGATGTTGGCCTCGCCCAAAAACGTCGCCACGAAGCGCGTCGTCGGCCGGTCATAGAGAGCTTCGGGTGTACCGGTCTGCTCGATCCGTCCGGCACGCATAACGACGATGCGATCCGATAGGGTGAGCGCCTCCTCCTGATCGTGCGTTACGCAAATGGTTGTCTTTCCGAATTCCCTGTGCAGACTTTTGATTTCGACCTGCATTTGCTCGCGGAGGTTACGATCGAGCGCGCCGAGCGGCTCATCGAGCAAAAGGATCGGCGGATCGGCGATCAGCGCCCGGGCAAGCGCCACGCGCTGCTGCTGCCCGCCGCTCAATTGCGCCGGCATTCGGTCGCCGAGCTCCTTGAGGTAGACCCGCTCGAGCATACGGTCGACCAATGCGATCCTTTCGGAGCCTTTCATGCCGCGCATTTCGAGTGGAAATTCCAGGTTTCGGCGCACGGTGAAATGGGGAAATGGTGCGTAGTTTTGAAAGACGATACCTTGGTCGCGCCGGTAAGAAGGGACCGCAGCGATGGACTTCCCGGAGATGAGGGTGTCTCCCTTACTAGGTGACACAAATCCGGCAAGAAGCATCAGGGCTGTGGTCTTGCCTGAACCACTTGGACCGAGAATGGTCAGGAATTCGCCACGACGAACGGTGAGCGACAAGTCATTGACCGCTGTGACGCTCCCGTACGTCTTGGTGACGTGACGGAATTCAATTTCCGAGGAAGCAGAGCGTTCATCCAGCGTGGCGGGCTGCGCAACTGGCGTTGTGCTTGTCACACGTATAGTCAAAGTTGACACTCCAGGAGCTAGATTGCGACGAACGGGAGTGCCGTGCACTGCTATTGCGGCCCCGGCGAGCTGTCGGGCTCATCTTTCGCAATGAACCGATGTAAAAGGCAGCGAGATCAGCGGACAATCCAGCCGTTCCAGCGCTGGATAAGCTGCTGGTAGTTCGACGAACCGTCCGATCCCCTTTCAGCGTACCAGCCCCCATTCAGAGGGAAGCTGCTCGAAATGTAGTCCGGGTCTGTAGCGAGTTTGCGTGCGACCGTCTCCGGTATCATCGCATAAGCGTTGCGGTTGCTCGGAGCTTGCGCAAACAGCTGGGCGAAGGCCGCCTGTCGGTCGGCGCGGCCGGTAAATTCAATGAACTTTTGGGCGTTGTGCGCGTTCGGGCTACCTTTTGGAATGATCCAATAGTCCCAGGTCAACTTCGCCTGGTTCCGATTGATTTCGATCGGCTCGCCTTGATCAATCAGGGAAAGTGCCCGCCCGTCATAAGGCAGCGCAATATCAGCAACTCCATCGCGCATCATCTGCAGGATCTCGGCCCCGCTGGTTCACCATTTGCGAACGTGCGGCTTGATCTTGTCGAGGCTTGCAAAGACGCGGTCGATGTCTATCGGATAGAGCGCGCCTTTGCGACACCGTCTGCCATAAGAGCTTCCTCCCAAGGCGTCGGGAATCCATATTGCCCACTCGGAAGCGCGCGGGTACCGGGAAACTTGGCAATATCCCAGAACTCAGCCCAATTGGCGGGACGAGGCTTATCGGCTGGGAATTTCCTGGTGTTGTAAACCATGTTCAGAGAGTAGATGTAGCTGCCGAAGCCGAAGGGGTGCTTGCAGTAGCCCGCGAGTCCCTCGAGCTCTCGCGGATTGTGAATCGAGTAGTCGATCTTCTCGAGATAAGCGTCCGCAACCAGACTGAGCGCGCTGGACTGGCTTATGAGAATGGTATCGATCGTGACGGTGTTCGTTTTCACCATCAGTCCGACTTGCGCCGCTCTAATATCCTGATAAAGAGGCGTCACGTTGATTGCGGTCTCAGCTGCGAACGGCTTCATAAAGGCGTTCATAACGGCATCGCCGAAATTGCCGGCCGGCATATTCAGCCTTAGATCGCCCGGTGACGCGGCCGACAACCGGCTGGCTGGGGAAGACAGGACACCGGCCGCGATAGCGGACGTTGTCGCTTGCACAAAACGCCTGCGGTTCACCCAGCGCTTCACGTGGGTCTTGACTCCGATGCAACCGAAGCTGCTTGTTCCCTCAGGCAAACGCTAGCGGGTCCTCAACTCGAATTCCTCCGATCTATCGCTCACATTCGCCGAAATCCTGCGAGTCCTGCACGATTGCGGAGCTTTCAGGCGCACGTTATCGGCGGTTATCCCTTGTCTGATTTGCACACAGGCGATCACCCTCAACTGGTCCTGCTGGAGGCGCGACGAGCAGGAAGCCCTCAAAAACAGGAAGGTCGCGGAGGCGCAGCGCGGCGCGGTATCAAACGGGGAGCGAAGCAGCAAACAAGCCTTGTCCGCTGCGGGCAACTGCAACGACGCAAACTGGAGAGAAGCTTGTTCTCTGCGAGCTCTTGAGCAACGATGTATCCCCGTCCGGGAAGCCGCGGGAGGGCCAGCAAGAAGGCGCCGAAAAATCGCGGGTAGCGCTTTCGTCGCGCTATCTCCAGGCGGGCTTGATAAACAAGGTGGTCAAGTCTCTTGGGAAGAATGGGTTGCGCTCACCTAACAAGTCGACACAGTCGTCACGCACGACGTGTCGAACTTGCAAAATCGAGTGCACGACAGCGGGATCAGCAACCGAATGAACGGTGCCGGACGCCATGGTCGAAGATCTATGCGAAACCGGCACGTATCAAAGCTACGCCGAAAGGGCCGCCATGAAGACTATTCGCCTGGGCTGTGGAGCCGGCTTTTCGGGGAACCGAATCGAGCCGGCCATTGAACTCGCAGAGAAAGGCAAGCTGCCGAGCGAACCATAGCGCTGGCCCAGCAGGCACGCCTGAAGGATCCGTCGGCGGTTACGATCCGCTGCTGCAGGCACGCTTCAAGGCGGTGTTGCCTGCAGCCGTCAGGCAGGGCACGAAGATCATAACCAACATGGGAGCGGCCAATCCAAGCGCAGCACGAAAGGTTGCGGCGCTTGCGAAGCACTTGGGTCTAGCCGACCTCAAGATTGCGGCCGTTGAGGGAGATGATGTCCTTAAGAGCATCATAGGCGAGCAGTTTCCGTTGATCGATCGCCAGGGCCATCTTTCTAATATCTCAGATCGTGTCGTATCGGCCAAAGCATATCTTGGGGCGACGCCGATCGTCGAGGCGCTGGCGAGTGGCGCGAACGTCGTGATTACCGGCCGCACCAGTGATACGTCTCTTTTTGCGGGCCCGTTGCTACACGAATTTGGTTGGGGCATGGATGATTGGGATCGCCTTGGACAGGCGACTTTTGATAGGGCATCTACTCGAGTGCGCCGGTCAAGTGACCGGAGGCTGTTTTGCCGATCCTGGATATAAGGACGTACGTAACCTTGCACGCATAGGCTTTCCTCTCGCGGAATCCCGCGAGGACGGCACCGCGATTATCACGAAGGTCGAGGGTAGTGGTGGCGAGGTCAATCTGAGGACCTGCAAGGAGCATTTGCTTTATGAAGTGCACGATCCAGCGCGCTATTTTCAGCCTGATGTTGTTGCAGACTTCAGCGGGGTGAACTTGGAGGAAGTCGGGCGCGATCGCGTTGCCGTCACCGGAGGTAAGGGCCATCCAAAGACGGACACCCTGAAAGTGACAATAGGGTACCGGGACGGCTTCATTGGTGAGGGGCAAATCTCCTACGCTGGACCGGGTGCAAGGGCGCGCGCAGAGCTCGCGCTGGAGATCGTCGAAGAGCGGCTGAAGATCATCGGCGTGCACGTCGACGAGCTTCGATTGGATATGATCGGTGTCAATGCCGTCCATCGAGGCGCTTTCCGTGGCGGGCCGCATGCGGAGGCACAGGACGTGCGCATCCGGGTCGCGGGACGGACGCAGTCCATGGACGAGGCGATCCGTATCGGAAACGAAGTGGAATCGTTGTGGCTCAGTGACCCGCCGGCGGTGGCGGTGCTACGAAATTCGCCAAGGAGGTTATTGCGGCCGCGTCAATCCTTGTGCCGCGTACCCTGGTGCAGCCGAGCATCTCTTATGAGGTTGTGTGAGATGAAGTTGCGAGAACTCGCCCATGCCAGAGCAGGCGACAAGGGCAACACATCCAACATCTCGGTCATCGCGTTTGAACCGGGTGACTACGCCTTTCTCGTCGGACACGTCACTGCGGAAAGGGTGAAACGCCATTTTGCCGACATCGTTACCGGCAAAGTTGAGCGATATGAATTGCCCGCTCTCGGAGCACTGAATTTCGTGCTGCACGGTGCACTTGGCGGGGGAGTTACGCGTTCGCTGTCTCTCGACGGGCATGGAAAGGTCGCTATCGTCCTCGTTGCTCGAACTTGAACTGCCAGATCACCAGCATTCGCCGAACCGATAGGGCTTCGATGCAGGTGACAGCACCCAGCGCACCCTCTTTTCGACGTTCGTCGTGCTACATAAGTACGATAGTGGGCTGCGCGCGTGCCGCAGGTTCTCACGACGAGGCGAAACGTCGTACCGCAGTATTTCTGCGAATATTCACAAATATTTGCAGAATTTATGCGCATAGTCCACATTCTCGAGTGAAATTAATACAAAACACGGGATAAGGCTGTAATTCCAATATCTGGGTTTTTGGGACTTCACGGCGGCGGTGCCGTACCAGCGAGGGCGATGGAATTGAAACGGGAACTGCATTTCGAAAAGAGCGAATTCGCCGCCCGCCTTGATGCGGTGAAACGGGAAATGGGCAAGAGAGGTATCGATGTTCTGCTTATCTCTGAACCGCCAAACATGAACTATCTGACGGGCTACGATGCGTATTCCTACTATGTCCCGCAGTTCGTCATCGTGTCTTTGAAGAGAGAGCAGCCAGTTTGGATTGGCCGTTTCATGGACCGCGTATCCGCGGTTATGACGACTTACCTCGATGAGGATAATATTCGGGCTTATGAGGACAAGTACGTCCATTCCGCCAGCTTCTCCGCGTACGACGTTATCGCTGAGACAGTCAGGGAAGTTGGAGGTGAGAAAGGGCGTATCGGCGTCGAAATGGGCGGATACTACTATTCCGCGCGTGCACACGCCGATTTTGCACGTGCGCTCCCCTTGGCGCAATTCGTCGATGCGGATCTGCTTGTCAACTGGATCCGCGTTGTAAAGAGCCCGGCGGAAATCGCGCTCATGCGTCAAGCGGGAAAGATCGCTGACGCCATGATGGCTAAGGCGATTGACGCGGTTGCACCAAGCGTTCGCGAATGCGACATCGCGGCTGCTGTCTACTATCAGATGGCGGCTGGTACGCCTGAGTTCGGCGGATCCTACGGCTGCGCCCCGCCGATGCTTTGCGTGGCCGAGCGGGCCATCGCGCCCCATGCTGCGTGGACGGACAAGCCGCTTCCGGAGTCGACAACTCTCAATCTTGAGTTGTTCGGAAACCGGTTGCGCTATCAGGTTAATCTCAGCCGCTCGATCTCAGTCGGCAAACCGAAACCCGGCTTCCAGAACCTGTCCGAAATTGCCGTCGAAGCGATGAACGCTGCCCTCGAGTATGTCGAGCCTGGTCGGAAATGCTCAGACGTGGCCGAGGTGTTCCGCAAATCCCTAGCGCGGCATGGTCTCGAAAAAGAAGCGAGACTCGGCTATTCGATCGGTCTGGGCTATCCGCCGGGCGCAGTGGAACGCACGGCCAGTCTGCGGAAGGGAGATGACACAATTCTCCGCCCCGGCATGTGCTTTCATATGATGCCAGGACTTTGGCTGGATGACGTTGGCATTACAATCACTCAGTCGTTCACAGTGACCGACAAAGGCCACGAGCCGTTATCATCGACGCCGCGCAAGCTGTTTGTCAAATAAGCAACTCGGCAGAATGCCGGCCGTAGATGGTGCTGCGGCCCGTATCAGTTGGGATGATCGGTGACGGACACGTCGGCGAGATAGGCAAGCGGGTCGACATCGTTGAGCTTTTAGGTCTCGGCCGGGAGGCGATGACCGCCCGGTGTTCGGGCGAACGACCTCACAATCGTCCAAGAGCTATCGTCAAGGTAGTCTGCGTTGGTCTTTTCATCCGTGCGCTTGGCGACGAGCCAGGCAGAGTCCTCAACGATAGCCTTCGAAGCGTTCTCCGGGTTCACGGCGAGAAGCTGAGTCAAGTCGGCTGGCAGGTGCTTGAGCTGGTTTGTGTTTGGACCTGGGTAGCCGGTAGCGAGTGTCCACCCGGCCGCAATCTCCGCGCGGTTTAAGAATGCAATCAGCTTCTGCGCGTTCGCTGTGTTGGGGCCACCCTTAAGCACGGTTGCGTAGGTGTGGCTCACGTACCTCCCACGTAAATTTGATCTGCGCGCCCTGGCCGATCGCGCTGATCAACCGGCCATCGAACGCGCGGTCATCGCATATTCACGGTTGATCAGGAGTTGAGGCGCTTCGCCCCCGGCCGTCCACCACTTTGTCACATGCGGCCTGATTTCGTTGAGCTTTTCGAATGCGCGATCAATCTTGTCGTCGGTCAGCCGCCAGATATCCCTGTGTGCGACACCCGCGGCAAGGAGCGCAAACTGGAGGGCGTGCTTACCAACGACAGCAAAGAGGCCCCGCGGCCCTGGGAATGTCTTGACGTCCCAGAAATCCACCTAGTTTTCCGGACCGCCCTTCGGAAAGGCGCGTTGATCATAAGCGAGCACTTCCGCCGACGCGAGTACCACGACCGCCTCTTTGAGACGAGTGTGCGGCGGCGTGCCGTCTAACGACTCTTGATCCCAGAGGCTATAATCGACGGGGACGAACATGCCAGCTTCTTGCATTGCTGGATAGTTCTGTGCCTCGATACAAGCAATGTCCCAATCAATGCGGCCGGCCTGATTCATCGCCTTAACCTGGGGCTCGACGTCGGCGTTGACACCACATCGAACGTATTCCTGTCGCCTTCGTGAACGGTTCATAGACGTATCGCCGAACGCCCTCCGTGAAAGAGCCGCCATAGCTGAAAACAACGCCTTCGCCGCTGCCGGCAAGTTTTTCTTGCGCCCAGGCGTTGGTCGCCTTAGCGGCGAATGGTATGCGCAGCAACCCTGCCGCCGACTTAACTAATGAGCGCCGGCTCAGGGCATAGCGTGGATGGCTCGCGGCGGTTTCGTCATAAGGCCCCTCCCCTAAAGTAAAACTACCTCCTTTGCGCGCATCGTCCGATACCATCGAAGGTGTGCGCATACGTTCGCGGTCTCGACGCAGCGTCTGAAGGGCTGCAAAGGTCGTCACTTACAGCTCGTCTGGTGCATCTCAGGCGAACATGGTAGCTCGCGAGTTAAGGTCGTCACTTACAGCTCGTCTGGTGCATCTCAGGCGAACATGGTAGCTCGCGAGTTGCGGCAAGCCCAAATCTGCTTGATGAAGATCTAAGATTGAAGTGCCCCAGCGAGAGGCATTGGGAAACTGCGCGCGCGACAATCGCGCAACAGGCGGCTTTGAGCACACAGCGAGCTCATCGTTTCCTCCCCGGCGTTTTGATTTTCAGACGCCAGTCGACCCTGTCTGTAAACGTTAGCTGGTCATAACGCCCAATTTAGCTAATTAGCGCGCTCCTCTAGGTGAAATCCTGCGCCAATTCAGCCCGTGCGAAGTTTTCATATCACTAGGGATGGGTGTCGGGGAGCCTGCAGGCGCTTATCAAGGATGGCGTCCTCATTCATCGTTCGAGGACGGCTGCCGCACCTTGCCAGGCTCGTCGGAGTTCAAGCCGACCGAGGGCGCATCGTCTCTGGCCGGTGACTTCTCCAGCTGAGAGGATCCTGGCAGCCGACACGAATCGTATTGGAGGGGTTGACCTATCGCAATCGGCACTCAATCGAGGTGTATCGTTCGAACCATAGATGAAAGACTGCATTCAAAACGGCATTTCCTCCAATAGCTGCGTCGAAGGATCGCACTATGCCGCAAAGCACTACCTAGACTTGAACTACATTCAGTAACCCCAACCAGACAGAGTTCACAGCCTCACTCGGCTTCGGGGGGCAACTGATCGCGCTGCTAGCAACGAGAGATGTCCGCCAGGGGATATGGCAATTCCGGGGGAAAGCCCATGCCGGCTGCACACTACGAGGTCCTCGATCCGCGCTTCAATCGCCTGTTCAGCGACAACGCCCAGGTTGATAAGTTGTTCACCGGCTGTCGCTGGGCGGAAGGGCCTGCGTGGTTCGGGGCGGGGCGCTATGTCGTGTGGTCCGACATCCCCAACGATCGCTTGCTACGCTACGATGAGAGCGACGGCTCGATAAGCGTCTTTCGCCAGCCATGCGGCCATGCAAATGGCAACACGGTAGACCGGCAGGGGCGGCTGGTCACCTGCGAGCATTCCGCTCGGCGCGTGAGCCGGACAGAGTTCGACGGCAGGGTCATCACGATTGCTGACCGCTGGCAGGGCAAGCGGCTGAATTCGCCCAACGATGTCTTGGTGAAATCCGACGGTTCGATCTGGTTCACAGATCCGGCCTACGGCATCGACAGCGACTACGACGGTGAGAAGGCCGAAAGCGAGATCGGCGCCTGCTACGTGTACCGCGTCGATGCGGGTAGCGGCGCGGTTGAGGCGGTGGTGACCGACATGGTGCGGCCAAACGGCCTCGCGTTCTCGCTAGATGAGAGCAAGCTCTATGTCGTCGATTCCGGCCGCACGCATGGTCCCGAAAACCCGGCGCATATCCGCGTCTTCGACATCGTGGACGGCAAAAAGCTGCGGGGGGGTAACGTGTTCGCCGACTGCACAGTTGGATTGTTCGACGGCTTCCGGCTGGACGACGCGGGACGTATCTGGACCAGCGCGAGCGACGGCATCCACTGCTACGACCCCGACGGGACGCTCATCGGGAAGATCAGAGTGCCGGAGGAGGTGGCGAACTGTGTGTTCGGCGGTATCAAGCGTAATGTCCTCTATATCTGCGGCACCACTTCTCTCTATTCGGTACGCTTGGCGGTGAACGGCGCCAAGACCTATTGATACGGCCAAGGGGGAAGACCATGCCGATCGCCGGCGAAGTTCCACGTGTGTGGCCGTCGCCCTTGAAGCCGGCGGGATGACCGAACAGCCGCGCCCCCCGTTGCCTAGACATAATAGGCGATGCCTAGCGAATCGAAGCCGGCCTAGGGCCTGTCGTCGGCGGCATAGGCCCAGAGTTGGCCGGTCTTGGTGCGCCCTCGACCGGGATCGAGCACGACCAGCGTCTCCGCGACGATCCGAGCCTTATCGTCCTTCGAGAACCACGTCGACCGATCTCAGTCATCATCTCCAGCCGACGCGGCGATACGTCCAACTTAAGCGTGTGGTCAAGCATAGATCCTTTCAGGAGATCGTGGACCTCGCCTATGCTATGCGCCGCCAGAACGGTGGCCAAAGGCTTACTACAATGCAGCACAACCGACGGAATGTCGAAAGACGCTCCTGATCTTACCCAGCCGAGTCCTAGTCAGAACAAGCTGAAGGTCCAAGCTCGATTAGTGCTGTCTATGCTGCATAGCGATTGAATCTCTTTTCAAGCAGCTTGATCCCCGCCGCCGAGGTGAGGCTTGCAGCCAGATATCCGAGCGCCACGATCGTGATCGGCTCGAGGTAGCGATAATTATAGTCAGCCTCAGCCATAGCGGATCCCATGAATTCAAGGACCGTGATGGCCGAAAGAAGCGCGCTTTCCTTGAACATGGCGATCAGGTAATTGCCGAGCGGAGCAATCATCGGAGGAATTGCTTGAGGGAGTATGACGTGTATCCACGCTTGTGCACGCGTGAGGTTGCATGCTTTTGCTGCTTCCCACTGGCCAACGGATACATTGTCGATGCCGGCTCGGTAAACCTCGGAGATGTAAGCCGCATTGTGCGTGGCAAGGCCAATAATCCCCGCCGTCAATGGTGAGAGCAGGATCCCAAGATCAGGCAGCACGTAGAATAAAAAATACAACTGAACGAGCAGTGGTGTGCGTCTGATGCCTTCCGACAGAAGCTGCACGGTCTTTCCCACCGGCTTGACCGAAGACATCCTGGCCAAGGTAAAGATCAGTCCGAGCGCGAGAGCAGCGGCGTAAGAGACGAGCGTGACGAGAATCGTCACTCTAAATCCCTGGATGAGGTTGGGCGCGATTTCAGCGACGAATTTCCAGCTCCAATTCATGTCTGCCTCATCCGCCCACTTTGATGATTCCGCGGCCGAACCTGCGTTCTAGCCAACGGACCACAGCCATGATCAACGAGGCAATGGCCAGATAGCTGATCAAAATGAGTATGAAGGGGAATGCGGTTTCTCCCGTGTGAGCTCGCACGGTCTGCGCTTGAAACGTAAGCTCAGGGACTGAGATTAACGAGGCTGCCGCCGTACCTTTCATAATCTCTATCGCGATGTTGCCGAAGCTTGGCAACATAATCACAAAGGCTTGCGGCAAGATGATCCAGCGCATCGTTTGCCAACGTGTTAAATTTACCGCAATCGAAGCTTCTCGTTGATCTCGCCCGACAGCCAAGATGGCTGACCGGACGACTTCGGCGGCATAAGCTCCGCCGTTGAAGCCAAGGGCCAGGGTGCCCGCGACGACAGGGCTAAGTTTTAGGCCAAGAAGAGGGAGTACATAGTAAGCGACGAACAATTGTACAAAAACGGATGTACCGCGAAATACCTCAACATAGATGCGAGAGCTGGCGCGTACCAAGAACCGTTTGGATAGCAATGCGATGCCGGAGGCAAATGAGACAAGCAGTGCAAGCGCGCAGCTCAACACTGTGATCGAAATAGTCGACCCCGCTCCCTTCAGGATGAACCACCAGTACTCCGTCATCGCCTTGCCCCCATCATCTTTGCGATGTTCATACCCGTTGGCCGGCAGCAATGGCTTTCTTCAAGAAGCTCTTGGTCCGATCGTGATGAGGGTTGTGAAAAATGGTCGCGGGAGGGGCATCCTCAATAATCTTGCCCTGTTCAAAGAACAGTACGCGGTCAGCAAAATCCTTAGCAAAGCTCATTTCGTGCGTGACGAGCAGCATTGTCATATCAGTCTCGTTGCGAAGTGCCGAAATAACGGCGAGCACTTCCTCAACGAGCTCCGGGTCAAGCGCCGAGGTGATTTCGTCCAGCAACAAAATCTTTGGTTGCAGCGCTAAAGCCCTGGCGATTGCCACACGCTGTTTCTGTCCGCCAGAGAGTCGCGCAGGATACTCATCAGCTTTGTTGGATAGCCCGACTTTCTCCAGCAGTTGTAAAGCGCGCTCGGATGCTTCTATTTTGGAGAGTTGACGCGTCAGCACAGGTGCTAGCGCAATATTTTCCAGCGCGGTCTTATGGGGGAAAAGATTGAAGTGTTGGAACACCATGCCAATGTTAGCACGAATCTTTCGAACGTAGCCCTCGGAGGCAGGGAGCAATTTCCCACTTCGCTCCTCATAGATCATGGACTGCCCATCGATCAGGACATCGCCGCCGGTGATGCTCTCAAGCGTCATCAGTATTCGGAGGATGGTCGTCTTGCCTGAGCCGGATGGACCAATGAGGGCCAGGTGCTGGCCAGGCGTAACGCAGAACGATAGCTGCTCCAGAACCCTGAGGGATCCAAAGCGTTTGTCCACGTTCCGAAACTCAATGATTGGTTTTAGCAAATGACGTTCCCGACATAGCTTACGGTGCAAGATATCTATCTAGTTGGGCATTGGCGCGGGGCATAAGCGACCTACCCCAATGCCGGGTACCCTCATTTTCCGCAGATCGCTGCCGTCGACGGAGCGTTCTTAATGAGGGCCAATCTCGGTCCCATACCGTAGCCGATCAGGATTTTGTCGAATTCCCCGCTCTCTCGCAGCTTCTTCAAGCCGCTATTGTAGGCGTCCCTTAGTGCGGTATCGTCCTTCCTGAAGGCGGCAGCCGCGCAGAAGACCTCGACATCTTTCAACGGAACAACGATCTGGAGCGACGGGTTGCCCGAGAGTTGTTTCATCTTCTCTAGCGAGTAATCGGCGAGCGCGATCGCGTCAATTCGCCCATCCGCAAGCATCTTGATCGCGCTGGCTTGGTCAGGGAATACGACTGCGTTCTCGCGCTTAACGCCTCGCGCAAGCGCATCCTTTTCCTGCAACCCGCCGGCAATGACCCCGACTTTGACTCCAAGTTCGCCTGCTTTGGCGTAACTGTCGAACTTTCCGGCCATCTCCGGCCGCACAAGGAGGCCGGTCGAACCGCAGGTGACGGGCTCCGAGAAAATGACCTGCTCGCAGCGCTCAGGACGGATGGCAAGCCCACCGGAAGAGACCATCTTGACGCGACTGGCTTGCAGTGCCGGAATCATTGCTCCGTATTTCATCACTTCGCCCTTGAATTGGGTGAAGCCGGCCTCCTTGAGTATCGCGATGTCGACGTCCGGGCCAGACCCGGTCAGTGTGCCGTCGGGTTTGAGCTCGGTAAATGGCGGCTCATTCGCGATCGCGATTGAGACCGGCTCGTTCGTGTTGAGCTGCTGCGCATAAGCGTTACTGAAGATCGCGACCAATAGGGCGGCTGCCATAGGAGCGCTGCGCAAGAATGTGAAACTCAGTGGGTGAGAAGAAGCGCGAATGTTGAACATGATCCCTGTTCCTCCTGGTGGAAGTGCCGTTGGCGTGATTATCGCGTCAATTGCCCAGTCCGACTTGTCCTAGTTCGGTCGTATACAACGCTTGTTGTGAACCTCCGAAGTCCCTCCCCGGTCGCTGACCTGTTTCGTCCTGGGTGGCGCTGGCAGAAGTCTCGACCGGCCGGAAATCGGCGCTTTCGAATTTGCCGAGCTCTTCCAGCAAACGCGGCCAGGTCGAAAGGCCTTCCGCAAGAGACGCGATGCGGAAGAACTCATTGGGAGCATGCACATCTTCGTCAGGCAGATTAAAGCCAAACATCAGCGTCTGCAGCCCCAGCATTTCCTGGAAAATAACAGTGATGGGAACGGTCGCACCAAGGCGAACCAACACCGGGACCTGTCCCGTCGCCTCGTGCAGCACTTTGCTGGCGGCCATCACCAAGGGATGCGACTCCGGCAAGCTGAAGGCTGGTGCGCCCGCATCGTTAGCTTGGATCGTAAGCGCGACATCGGGTGGACAGATGGCGGTCAAATGCGCCTTGATTGCACTCAGCGCGTGATCAGTATCTTGGCCTGGCACGGTCCTCAACGAAAGCTTCGCATGCGCGCTGTTGGGGATGATCGTCTTGCTGCCGACGCCTGTGTAGCCGCTCCATGCACCGTTTACATCCAAGGCCGGGCGCAGCGTTAGCTGCTCACGGACCGAGAAGCCAGGCTCTCCACAGGCCGCAGCACCCACCTCCTCCACAAACTCGACCCCATCGAAAGGAAATCGTGCTGTCTGGTCTCGAGCCTCGCGCGTGGGCTGTGGCACGCAGGCCATCAACGCCGGAATGGCAATTGCCCCGGATTCATCATGGAGCGAAGCGATCAACCTTGCGATTTCATGAGCGGCGTTTCGTACGGCGCCCCCATATCGACCGGAGTGAAGATCCTTGTCTGCCGTTCGAATTGAAAATTCGAGTTCAACCAAACCGCGGCAACCGACGTTAATCGTCGGGATTGTGGCGCTCGCCCGGCCACCATCAGCCGAAATCATCGCGTCAGCCTGGAGGAGCGGTCTAAAGCGGTGCACAATTTCCCGAAGAGTTTGACTTCCACTCTCCTCCTCGCCCTCCAGGAAGACCTTGACGTTCACCGGGCAGCCGCCACGTAGCCGCAGGAAAGCAGCGATCGTCTCAAGCGCGATCACCGTGGATCCCTTAGCGTCGGAAGCGCCACGGGCGTATAGCTTGCCGTCTCGGATCGCTGGTTCGAAAGCAGGAGAATGCCACGCCTCTATCGGATCCGGCGGCATAACGTCATAATGTCCGTAGATCAGGATGGTGGGTTTGCCAGGCGCGCCATTCCACGCACCATACACAGCAGGATGTCCGCCGCCATCCAACAGCTGGACGTTCGCGAGCCCCATGCGCTTAAGCCGGTCCAGAAGAAATCCCTGTGCTTCGCGCATGCCAGTCGTGAATGCAGGATCGGTACTTACACTTGGCATCCTCAGAAACGTGCAGAGGCCGTCCAATATCTCGTTCTGCCGTGCCAAGAGATCCTGGACAACGTTGTCTACATGCATGGGCATCTCCAACTTGCAACTCCCGGCACTTGGCTCGCCGCATCAACATTGTTCAAAGGCGTGCCCTCAGTGGGATGGCAAAACTCTAGCTGCATCATCCATATACCCTAAGCTACGGCGCGTTCCGCGATACGAATGATCTCAACGCAAAGGCCACAGCCATGATTGGCTCACAGTCAATAGCCGAGATCCAGGTCAATCGCACGAGTTGGCACACCGCCGTTAGAGAACTCGACAAGGCTCTGGATGCCCCACTGCAGGTGACGGTCCAAAACGTCATCCGCGTTCGATGCCTGATCGATTGAAGTGATGACGTTCGGAAGCTTGTGAATCTCGAGTCGAGGCATGTATCCGATCGGGAAAGCGCGACCAAATTCATAGCGCCACCACACATCGGCTGCGTAGCCTCGCAACCTGCCCGATGTGAGTGCTTCGTAAAGCGGCTTTTCCTGGATCAGGTTGCCCTGCGCTCTATTAACCAAGAATGCTGACGGCTTCATCACATCCAATTCCGCTTTTCCAAAGAACTGAAATGTGTCCGGGGTGATTGGCGTCGAAAGGACGACATAATCTGACTTGGCGAGGACGTCGCGCAGCTCGTCGATATCGTACATAACATCGACGCCGGCTGCCGGACGGTCCTTGTTGCGACGCACGCCCAGCACGTGCATTCCAAAGCCTTTGGCGCATTTGGCGATATGTCCGCCAATGTTACCGGCGCCAACGACTGCGATCGTTCGACCGTACAGCATCGCCGAACGATATTCATCCGCATAAACGGGGAACAAGCGACGTCCCTCTTGAGCAGCGTGATGCTTAAACAAGGTCTTCTTTGCGAGAGCCAAGACAAACATGATGGCCTGCTCAGCGACCGCAATGGCATTGGCGCCGCGGGTGTTAGCGACTGTAACGCGACGTTCCTTCAAGAGCCTGAAATCGAGATCGTCAAAACCAGCATGCAGCCAGCAGAGCAGCTTGAGCTTGTCCGCGATCTCGAGAATTCCTTTCGGAATTGCCCAGCCAATCATTGCCTCCGCATCTATGGCGTGTCTCTTGAGTTCGGCAAACGTGCTTTCGAAGCGCGAAAAGTATTCCCCTTCGGGCGCAACGACCTCCGTTTCGTCAGGCAATGCCGCCTTGAGCCGCGAAAGTTCGGCCTCGGTGGCGTACCATAAGCAAAGAACTTTCATTTCCATCCCGCCATGGCCGTGCTCGAAAGATTGGAAGCGAGGCCCGACAAGGGCCGCCAAACCTACCAGATGACGCTAATCGCGACTTACTGCAGGTTTCAGGCTAAGTTCCGACCACCGCAATCGTTTTTCTGCTAGGTTAGCCGATGTGCGCACAAAACCGGCGGTTCTGCTCGCGACCTTGCAGTCGCGCGGCCGAGAGTGAACCAGGGGTTGTGGGGTAGAAATAAGCAGCCTATGGGAATAGCCCACGTGTTTCTTTTGCGCCGCGAACGCGCTCGACGCCGATGGCCATGGCTGCGGTGCGGTTGAACAAGTTTTCGCCCTTGCTGCGGGCCAGAACGCGTTCGAAGGCGCGATCTAGAACTTGGTACTCCCGCCGTATGACTTCCTCCTCCTCCCAGAACAATCGCTGGAGGTCCTGCATCCATTCGAAGTAGCTGACCACGACACCGCCCGAATTGCAGAGAATGTCGGGAATAACGAAGATCTCCTTCTGGCGTCCTTCCAGGATCCGGTCGGCTTCCGGCGTGGTGGGGCCGTTTGCGCCTTCGGCAAGTATACGGCAGCGCAGGTTGGCGGCAATTTGAGCGTCAATGACCCGTTCCACCGCAGCTGGGACAAGCACGTCGCATGGTATCGAAAGGATCTCTGCTGGGTCGAGCGCGACCTCGTTGGAATAACCCTCCAGGCTGCCCTGCAATGCGGCGTGCCGGATGAGCTGCGGTATATCGAGACCACGGGGTCGATAGAGCGCCCCCGTGTGATCGCTGACCGCGATTACTTTGACTCCCATGTTGTGCAGCTCGAGTGCGGCGATCGAACCGACATTGCCAAAGCCCTGTACAACCGCTGTGGCGCCGTTGAGACGAATGTTTAGCTCGTCCGCGGCGCGGCGAACCAGATGCGCGACCCTCTTCCTGTCGCTTCACGGCGCCCCAATGTTCCGCCGGCACTGACAGGCTTTCCTGCCACGATCTCAGTGACCGTTTGGCCCTGATACATTGAATATGTATCCATGAACCAGGCCATGATCTGCTCGTTCGTGCCCATGTCGGGCGCCATCACGTCTGTATGTGGCCCAACAAACGGAATCATCTCCTGCATATACCGACGTGACAGCGCCTCGAGCTCGCGCTTCGACAAGGTTGATGGGTCAACGCTAATTCCACCCTTGGCGCCACCATAGGGTAGCCCCACCAGAGCACATTTCCAGCTCATCCAGATCGCGAGCGCAGCGACCTCGCGGAGGTCGACACTCGGCGCGAACCGGGTCCCCCTTTTGTTGGGCCAAGCGTGAGATGATGCTGTACTCGGTAGCCTTCGAAGACGGCGGTTGTACCATTATCCCGGTGAATGGGGCAGGATACCGTGACCGATCGCTTGGGTAACAACAGGCGGAGTCTCGCGTCATCGGGTATCCCCAAATAATCCGCAATGACCTCGAATTGCTTTGAGGCCATATCAAACACGGGGCCATGGTATGCAGTCATGCGAGATCCTGAAGGTCGAGTTGAACGGTAAGTTTTGCTGAGCGCAAGGCCGCTGCTGATGTGTGATCAAGACATCAGAATCTGATCGACCCCGATAGAAACAGCAAGATTGCGATGGCGCTCACGAGCACTACGCTGACGAGCGGAGCAAAAACGCACAGCAGGTAGTGGCCATGACGTGCTCACGATCATTATGGGAAGTTTCGGACAATCAAGCTGCACGCAGCGATCCACCGCGAGCACAAGCAATTCGCGTAACGATAGGCACTGAAGTCTTCCTTCGAGAGGAAGCCCTCGCGTTGTCTTGGTCCGGCTAAAACGAAAGGTCCCGTGAACGCCATCCCGATGTCGCCTCGGTCCAATAGCTGCCACCAGGCAGTCGCGCCTTGCCTTTACCAGTCACGTTGGAAATCCCTCACGTAAGACCAGAATAGAACGGCAAGCGCTCCGCGTTTCAGCTATCAAATGCGCATTGTTCGCGGAATTCATTGTGAATCTCGTAAAAGGACGGATTTACGAATCGACCAAATGGCGACCGCAGAAAAGCCGCTCCTGCGCAGCTTTGACATCTCTCAATCGATGTGTGTACGGCCGATAACACGGAGATAACTAATTCCGCAGTGAGCCTCTATAAGTCCTAATCGATATCGCCCGATCGATACACGAGAGGCATAGTGAAATTGGCCGACAAGTACGAAGCCAAAAGCGTGCAGACGCCGCCGAGTGGACCAGTCGTGCCGCTGCTGCTTCCCCCGATCCCCTCCCCTGATATCGGAATGCTGAAGGCCGACGCGCTCGCAGCTCGGACATCAGCCAAGATCGATCGGCTAAGTGTCTTTCACGAACCGATTGCGAGTACGCTCACGGCGGCTCAGTACCGCCACCCATCCTTAAAGCGGGATATTTCCTGCGACCGGTCCCGGCGAGCTCGATAAGGCCTTCACGGCTCGTGAGCTGGACGTCCCGTCCATGCCTAGCGCCACATGCTTGGTGCTTGACGAAGCGCCTCGATGGCGACCTGAGTGAGCCGCTCGCGCGTTGTCTCACCTCGGCTGGCGGCTTCTAGCATCTTCGAGGCGATATGCGCGCGAACGCCGGTCTCGCTCTGAGAAATGTGCTCGCAGACCTCCTCGAGTATTGCGCGCAATAGTGACGTGGTCGCAGCGTCTAACATCTGAAGAAGTGCCCCCGATGCTCCAGGATGGCTTATAGCACAACACCGCGCACTCTTGGATTGAAATGGCTTGAGTGAGCGTGAAATTCAAAGCTGCTTTGTCGTGGCTTGTCGCGCTGCCATCATCTGCGAGGTATCTGCCGCTCCTGTCGGCGTTACGGGACTGTCTCCCCTGGATGATGTTGGTCGGGGAAAGGTGGTGCTACACAGAAGGGGTTGGCGCCCAAAAGCCGCGGCGGAAAGCTTGTTTTTGACGGATTTCGCCTCTGGTGTTGGTAGAGTATGCGACGTATTTTGCCAAATTGGCCAGCAGCTTCACCGCGTCTGGCCTCGGGGCGCTCGTAGAGCGCCCGAGTTCTGAGGGATACTCAGAAACGGGTGCCGTGGTGATCGCGCCTGGTTGGTTCTTGGTGTTTGGGGTCTTCAGAGGGGAAAGCTCGCTATAGTCGGCCCGCACAAGGTTGGCAGTCTGCTCAAGAACCAGCTGCTGCTAGCTACGAAAGGAACGAAGTGCGCACTCTTAGCGGTTCGTTCGCCGTACCGATTTCGGAGCGCGGCTCCAGAAAGTCGAGCTTATCGATGCATTCGTCTAAGTCGGCCATTCTCACCTAAAGGTTAGTGCGAACGGTCGGCGTGCATCATCCATCGAACGAGCGCGGGGTGGTATGCCACGGAGCGAAAGTTGGCGGTTGATTGGAGAGGGGCCATGGACAAAACAAGGGGGAATGGTCGAGTGGAGCTCACCTTTAAGAGTGTAGTCTCGCAAAAGAGCCGAGGTACGAAAAAGATGAAGCTGACCGCCACAATGAAACGCCGTGCTCTGAAGGGACAAAATGCAGAGTCGCAGCAAGCTCCCAACGGCGGCGCGGAGATGAATAAATCAACCTAGCTGAGGGGATGTTCCGAAGGCGTGCGTCCGTTCTCGCCCGGTGCTTAATGGACCGATGTGGCCCATTGGCGAGAGTGTCGGTATCTGGGTTACGACATTCATGGGCCTTGCGAGCAGATCTAAGTCCAACTCCTGAATAAGTGGCCGGCTCGGAACGTTTCGCGCCTCGCTTACCGAGCGGCTTGATGGGATCGCGGGTCTCAAGCCGACGAGGGGGGCTCCGCTCGAGACGGCAGCTCGTCATGCTTGGTTATGTCCATAAATGACATCGAGACCGCTCCTAGCTGAAGCCAGCACGAAGCTGCAATCAGCACGCTTGAGATGCCAAAACGAACAAGATGGGCTGCATCGAGGATCTCGCCACGCGGAGCAAGGGAGGACAACGGATGAGACCGTCGATAGCAATCGCAGGAGCAATAGCCGTTCCGCGTTAACATATCTCGGACGTAACCCGGTCCTAAGGAGCCAGAACACTCGATGCAGAGCCCGTCAAGCTGGGGCGTTCTATGGTTCACAAGTATGGATTTCATAACCAGGCCGTCTTACCGGTTACAACAGAAGATGGGTACTAGGTCAGCAGTCACGCTAGGCATGATCATTTGTGGCGACATCTTTCGTTTCCGCGGACGGGGGACAGACTTGGCAGGGCGCTGCCTTGCCAAGAAGGTCTTATGCAGTGACGGTGGTCCGTGTGGAGGGCATCGTCCATTATGCCGCGCGAAGCCAGCAAAGCCATTTCCGGTCGACCTCCCGCCGTATCTTGAAACGGTCGACACATTTTTTGGAGCAAAGGGCCGTTCGCCATCAGTAATAGCGAATCAGTCCGAACCGACCACCGCAGACGGCGCAGCATTTGACTGAATGCGCGTGGGAACCGTGAGAATCGTTGTGCATTCCGCGCCTCCTTCGGCTTCAGTTGGGCGAATTCCGTCTTCCTGAGTGCAGATCATGCGCCCAGGTGAACTTGCGTCATCGCACCGACTAAGTGTCTGTTGCATGTAAAGACGGGCGCACCACGCTGACGAAGCGTGCGGCCTCTTTTGGCGACGCCAATCAACCCGATTCCGCGCGCGCCTGCCTGATTTCCGATCGTCTTAGTTTATGCAATAAGCTGGGAACTAGCGCCTTTATTCTGCATTCTGGCGGTATCTCCGTGGAAATTGCACACTGGAGTGTCGTTCGCCGCGCAGTCGCCAATGTTCGGCACTTTTCGTCTGCACTCACGTCAAAAACGACGTTGTCGATGAGCCGGGTCGAGCCGACGTAGGCAGCGACGCAAAGGACTATCGGACGACTCAAAGGGCTCGTCGCCGGCTCGAGTGTGCTGGAATCGACGAGCTCGAGGTATTGCAGCTGGTCGAGCTCCGCCAGCTGCCTCTTGGCAGTGTCTATCAGCTGTTTGACATCGCGTTCACCCGCGCGAAACACAGCCTCGGCCGCAAACAAGGCGCGGCTGATCGCGAGAGCCCGCTTACGTTCGTCAGACGCGAGATGTTTGTTGCGGCTGCTCATTGCGAGCCCATCCGGTTCGCGAACGGTTGGCACGGTTACGATCTCGATTGGAAAATCGAGATCAGCTGACATGCGACGCACAACAGCGCATTGCTGAAAGTCCTTTTGTCCGAAGAACGCGAAATTGGGCTGCACAATGTTAAAGAGCTTACAAACGACGGTGGCGACACCGTGAAAATGTCCCGGCCGGAATGCTCCGCACAGCGGCCGAGCCAGTTCGCCCGGTTCGACGAACGTCGCAAAATGAGGGGATAAATCTCGTGTGCCTCCGGCGCAAAGAGGATATCAACGCCGGCATCGCTGCACCAACGTCTTATCGCGGAGAAACTCGCGAGGATAGGTGCTGAGATCTTCTGTTGGCCCAAATTGAGTGGGATTTACGAAGATGCTGGCAACTGTTACGCGGCAACGTGCCCGACTTTCCCTCACCAATGCGAGATGGCCATCGTGCAGATAGCCCATTGTTGGGACGAACCCGATGCATTTATCGGTCCTGCGGGACGCGGCAAGAGCGTGCCGGAGCTCGGCGATGTTTGTTATTGTCTGCATGTTCAGAGCTCATCGGAAGCGGTTGGAGGGGCCCAGCTTGCGATCAGCTCGCCGATCGCTTCGGGAAGCTGGTAAGATTCGTGCGCTCCCGGAAAGAGGCCGTCACGCACGTCAGCAGTCCAGCGTGAGAGCGCGTCCTGCAATAGCTTGAATCCATCTACATACGTGCGAACAAAGCGCGGCCGATGGCCTGCCGTCAGTCCGAGCACGTTATGGAGCACAAGCACCTGGCCCGAACAGCCGGCGCCCGCTCCGATTCCAATTGTTGGTATCGCCAGCGACTCAGCTGCGCGCGCAGCGAGTTCCGAGGGGATACCCTCCAAGACAAGTGCGAAACAACCGGCGTCCTGCAGGCAGGTATGCGTCGTCGAGCAGACGCAAGGCATCAGTGTCGGTCCGGCCCTGGACCTTGAATCCACCCATGATGTTTACGCTCTGCGGCGTCAGGCCGAGATGGCCCATGACAGGAATGTCGCAATCGACCAAAGCGCGGACTGTTGCGACACGTTTGGAACCGCCCTCGAGCTTCACAGCATCTGCACCGCGCTGAAGGAATCCGCCGGCATTCCGAATCGTCTCCTCAGCGCTAAGGTGAAAGCTCAGGAACGGCATATCGGCAACGAGCAACGCGCGAGGTTTTGTGCGGGCAACTGCCTCAACGTGATGATTCATCATCGCCACGCTGACGGGCAACGTGTTGTCGAAACCCAGGCACACATTCCCTACGCTGTTCCCAAGAGAATAATGTCTACAATCGGATCGGCTATGCGGGCGGAAACTGCGTCGTAGGCGGTGGTCATCGCAATGCGACGCCCCTCCCCTTTCCATTGTTGTAGAACCGGTATGGTGACGCGCTGAACGGGGGCTGTCGATATGTTGCTCATTGGTCGTCCTATTGGATGCACAGGGCACGTGGGCTGGTGAAGGCGGAAGACGGCATGCATGGTGCGAAAAAGGAAGCGTTCGTCGTCAAGTCCAGCACGCGGGCCGCCCTAACGTGACGCGTGCTGCAATCTGTGACGGCTCCTCACGTGTGCGTCATGAGGGGCGTCGTCTGCGTCGCGAGCGGGGTCGCTGCGACACCGACAGTTCGAGGCCCGAGCAGTTCCGTTGCGTTCAAACGTCTCATCCGAAAAGTGAAAAATGTAGTGCGGCCGTGCGACCATTAAGTCACCGCATCGGCAGCATCCCGAATGCCCAAGTATATTTCGTCAAGGTCCGCCGCCGTCGCGCAATATGGCGGCATCACATAGATCGTATTGCCGAGCGGGCGGAGGAGCAGATTGCGATCGCGAAAGAACGCTGACCGACGCCCGCGAGGTAGCCGGCATCACGCGTTTTGAGATCGAGCGCGGTGATAGTGCCGAGGCGGCGGACGTTCTCAAAACGTGAATCGGCGCGGAAGGGATCCATCGCTTGTGCTTGCTTGGCCTCGAGCGCGGCGAGGCGTCGGCGAACTGCCGGATTTCGCCAGAGATCCAGGTTGGCCTTGGCTGCAGCGCAAGCCACTGGATTGGCGGTATATGAACTGGAATGAAAAAACGTCCGCGTTCGATCTGCGGAGTAATGCGCATCAAAGATATCTGCGCGGCAAAGTGTGACCGCGAGCGGAAGCGATCCGCCCGTCAGACCTTTGGAATAACAGGCGATGTCCGGCGTGACATCAGCTTGCTCGCAAGCAAACAGCGTTCCGGTACGGCCCCAGCCCGTCATAACCTCGTCGGCGATGAACAGGACATTCCAAGCCTCGCAAATCCGCTTCATCTCCGCTAACACCCAAGCCGGGTACATCAGCATCCCGCCCGCACCCGAAATCAGGGGGCTCCACAATGAAGGCGGCCGGACGTTCCCTTCGACAGGCAGCCTCGATCGCGTCGAGGGTGACCTGCTCACGATCTTGCGCCGGGAATGGGACGGAGGTGACGTCAAACAAAAGGGGGCTATAAGCTGCGTTGAATACACCACGGCTGCCGACAGACATCGCGCCAATGGTGTCGCCGTGGCAAGAATGTTGCATCACAACAATTGTTGTGCGCGGCTCGCTGTTCCAGTATCCGAGCGCCATTTTGAGCGCAACTTCCACACTGGTCGAGCCGCTGTCGGAGCAGAAGACGTACTCAAGACCAGGAGGCGTGAACTGCAAGAGCTGTTCAGCCACGGCCTCAGCCGGGTCGTGAGTATAGCCGGCGAAGATAATCTGGTTGAGCTTGTCGGCCTGATCTCGGATAGCGTCCACAATATGTGGATGACAATGGCCGTGGGTCACGACCCACCAGGATGAGATCGCATCTAAGATGCGGCGGCCATCGGCGGTGTAGAGATAGGCACCCCGACCATGCACGATCCGTGTCATCTTGTCTTGGAGCGCGTGCTGCGTGAACGGATGCGAGATCGGCGACTTTGTTCGTCCCATCATAGCTTGAAATCGTCAGCACGGAACGAGGCGTGGAACGCGGCCTGGAGGGTGTCTGTTGTGAGAGGAGACAGCCACGGCAATCGTCCCAACCAACGCACGCGTCCAATCTCGCGAACCACAGTCTGAGTTTCGGCGTTGCGCTCGCCGATGAAGACCAGACCGAGAATATGAATCTGGCGCCTTCGCAGAGCCTCTATTGATAGCAACGAGTGATTGATGGTGCCCAGCGCCGTTCGTGCGCAAAGCACTACGGGTAGCTGCCATCGCTCGAAGAGATCAATGTAGAGCTTATCTCCGCCCAGCGGCACCATCAGCCCGCCGGCGCCCTCGATCACGAGCGGCCGTTCTCCGCTGTCTGGCAGATCGAGAGACTCCGTATCGATGCGAACCCCGTCAATCTCGGCCGATTGGTGAGGCGAGGCGGCTATCCGCAAACGATAGCGCTCCGGCACGATCCGATCAGATGAGAGGTTACCGAGTCGGGCGACGACCTCGGTGTCACTCTCTCCTTCGAGCCCGGCCTGAATTGGCTTCCAATAGGTGGCCCCGAGGAGACCAGCGAGCCCCGCGGAAAACACGGTCTTTCCGATTCCGGTATCCGTACCGGTCACCACGATCCTCAGGCTCATCGAAGCCACCCCCTTGTCTCGTCGCTTAGCGCGTCGAGCATGGAACAGACGTCAGTCTCGTTGACGTTCAACGTCACTGAGATGCGGAGGCGAGCTGTGCCTGGGGGCACCGTCGGCGGCCGGATCCCCCGGATATCGAAGCCGCGCGCCTGCAGTGCAGAGGCTAGCTGCATCGTATGTGCGTTGTCGCCGATGATGTATGGCACGATCTGTGACGTCGAGGGACATCGCAAGCCACGCGTCTGCATTTCGCGATGTGTGAACGCAACCAATGTTTGCAAACGTCGCTGGCGTTCTGGCTCTTGCTGCAGGATCAATAATGCCTCTCGGACCCCAACAGCGATGAGGGGGGACGGCGCGGTGGCGAAGATGAATGGGCGGCAGCGATTGATCATGAAGTCGCGCATTGCCGTGGAGGTAGTCACCAGTGACCCGGCAGCACCCAATGCCTTTCCGCAGGTATGAACGACCACCAGATTGTCGCGCGCTTCGTATGGCGCGGCGAGCCCCCGCCCCTGCTCGCCGTATACGCCTGTGGCGTGCGCCTCATCCACCATCAGGAACGCGTCGTAACGGTCCGCAATCGTGATCAGCTCTTGCAGCGGCGCGAAATCGCCATCCATGCTGTAGAGGCTTTCGACCACGATCCAGACGCGGCCGACGCCACCCGCTACCCGCCAGTCACGGATTGTGCTCTCGACCGACTGCGGGTCGTTGTGGGCGCTTATCCGGAAGTCGGCGCGGCCGGCTCGCGCGCCTTCATGGATGCTCGCGTGGACGAGAGCATCGAGAACAAGCAGGTCGCCGCGTTGAGGCAGCGTTGTTAGAACCGCGAAATTCGCAATATAGCCCCCGCCAAAGAAAAGCGCGGTCTCTGCACCAAAGAACCGCGCCGCTTCAGCTTCAAGAGCTTCGTGCTCCTCGCAGTTGCCGCGGAGGAGGCGCGACCCGCCGATCGGTGTGCCCGCGTCAATGGCCGCCAATATGGCCAATTGCATACGCTGCGCGCTCGCCAGCGCAAGATAATCGTTCGATGCGAAGTCCGTACCGGTGCGGGGCTTGAGGCCGCGCAGTCGGCCATCTTCTTTCAGAACTTGCAAGGACGCGAGATAGTTAGCGTCGTGGGGATGCATGAACCGATGCCATTCGTTACTCACAGAGTTGCTCAATATCGCGCAAGCACGGACGGCCGCCCAAAGCGCAGCCATCAGCACGATCTTTCGCGTTCTAACCCACCGGGAGGCGATTGTCTCGGTCAACCAACACAACGAGTGGTATAAAGAGCTTAGCTTCCTCTTCATCAAAGGAGGTATAAGAAACGACGATGATGTCGTCTCCAAGCATACCGACGCGCGCACCCGCACCGTCCGAGTCTATGCTGCCAGACCCGCGGCGCGCGTTAATTGAAGCGCGCGCAGGTCTCGATGTTAAAGATCTCGACGCGCTCGTGAACCAGAACGCCTGCCGGGTCCAGCAGCGCACGATCGATAATGGAGCTTTCGTAGCGCAGATCGGCTCGGGGCACCAAACTCGATGAATGCATTGTGACCTACGGAAAGATAGCACGCTGCGCACAACGTTTGAGAGTTGTAATCGTCAAGCCCAACTTCGAACTGTCGAGCGCCGTTTTTCGTAGCGGCGAGACCGCTGTGACGCAGGTCGCCACGCGGTGATAGGGTTGATCATGTCGCAGATCTGATCAAAGTCGCCGCTTTCGGCCATGCAGAATCTGGTCGCGCTGACATGCTTGGACAGCGCAGCGCCGAATGCGATGGAACTCACTGGTGCACCGTGCGCCGGTCTAGGTTAGATTAGCCCCGGGCATTGTCAGCCGCCCCAACCACCATTCTCCATCCGCGAAATGGAAGTAGAGTACGGCTTCCTTGTTCTCTAGGGCTTCATGTTCAAAGAGACCCCAGTGGCTGATCATCTAGTGGCTCCGGTTAAGGATGAGTCGCTGTCGCCATTCGACCCTTAGCAGGACGAAAGGACGTGCAGGTTGCTGGTCAATGTCGCAGCGCGATCATGATCGCAGAAGCCATCGACCTGCGGGAGAGAGACTATCCTATTCTGGTGCGTCCCTCGATTGGCGGCGCATCGATGTGGCCGCGCGCCGCGATTGACCGCTGCGGGCGAAAAGCGTTGCCTTCATTGTCGAGAAGCCGGCATTGTGGAACTCCTTTAAGCTAAATCCAAACGACTGCGGTATGTCGCAGCCTTTCGATCACCCCGCGCATTCGGGTCGAACAAGATGCTGTCGTTGTGAGCGATCACTCAGTTCGAGTCCGCCTGCCCGTTCGAGCGAGCGCTCGTTGACGAAACTACGCTCTCTCCAAGTAGAAAACAGCTAACTCTTGACCCCGATGCGCATGCATCCAGCTAATTTCGTTCTTTGGTGCAGGACTTCACCGTCGGCGGTATTGCGTAGATTAATGGCACCAAAAGTCCTGGCCTGCCCAGGCAGACCGCAGGGCAACCCAACTTCGCTGACATGCTGCATTTCTGCACTTGTTTGTACAGCCCGCCGCGGGGGACAGAAATTCAGACCCAATTTAAAGAATATGACCT
This sequence comes from Bradyrhizobium zhanjiangense, assembly GCF_004114935.1. NCBI lineage: Bacteria > Pseudomonadati > Pseudomonadota > Alphaproteobacteria > Hyphomicrobiales > Nitrobacteraceae > Bradyrhizobium > Bradyrhizobium zhanjiangense. Next base: position 2,494,115 of record NZ_CP022221.1, on the reverse strand, counting down.
GCTTCGTCAGCGCGCTATAGCTGCCGACGTCCAAGCCGGCACGCGGTAAGCCAACTCATGTTCCTTTCGGACCGTCGGCCTCCATCAGTTGAGATCGTTGTTGACTCCCGTAAGCCAACGCTTGGCAGCCCTTCTCCGTGGTGTCGGCCGCGCCAAACCGATAACGACTTTCTTCGATGAAATGCGTTGCAACAAAATGTATGCGGAGAGCCCGGAGCCGCGGCTTTGGGGCAGACGTCGCCAAGTCAACGCAGTCGTGGACCGCCTAAAACGGTCGCATTGTGCCGATCGAGCGCGAAATCGCGGCGATACGAGGGACCAGGTTGGAGAAAATCAGCGTTGGCACTCGATAATATCTGGAGGGACAGGCCGGTTGGCACGATGAAACGAATCCTTGGAGTTTTGTATCGCGATGAAGAGTGGCCGCTCGATCTTAGCGTGGTGCAAAACTCCAAGGAGCCGTTGTAAGCGTGCGTCCTCAAGGTAGGCCATCCCGAGCCGCAAGTGCGGGACCTAGGAAAGGGCTTTAGATCGACCTTCATTACGAGAAGTGCATCTTCAGATGAATAGGGAGGGCAATACAAAGTGGTCCGACGTTCGCGAGCTTATAGACCAGCGCGGAAAAACCAGAGATTTCGACGTTTCAACCAAACTCAAACCCCTTGGAGCTAAGACAATGACAATCAATAAAGGATCGCAGGCATTTCCGCGAACAGAGTACTTGCGCAGGCTCGCCGAGGTAAAAAATGAAATGCGACGGCGCGAGATCGATGTATTGTTCGTAACCAGCCCGTCCAACATCACTTACCTGACGGGACACACTGCGGCAACAGCCTATGTTCCACAAGGGCTTGTGGTTTCTCTTGATGAAGAGGAGCCTACGTTTTTCCTCCGTCAGATGGATGCACCAGCAGCAATTCGTCAGACGTTTCTCGCTCGTAGCAATGTCATCGGCTATTCAGAAGACCTCGTTGGCAACCCCGACATGGATGGTTACGACAAGGTAATTGAGTTTCTCCACGAAAGAGGCCTTGCAACTCGCGGCGTTGGGCTTGAGCCAGGGTTCTTAACGCTTAAGCAGTTTGGACGAGGTCAAGATAAGTTCAAAGTAAAATTGCCGAAGGCCAGGATCGTGGATTGCTCCAAAGCGATTGACCGGATCCGGATGGTGAAATCCGACTTGGAGATGGTCCTGATGCGGGAATCGGCTGCAATCGCTGATGCGGCAATCGTGCGTGCGGCGGAAGTAATACGACCGGGTGTACGGGAGGCGGATGCTGCAGCCGAGATCGTCGGAACGCTGATACGCGGGGTCAACGGCAAGCCCGGAACAGCAATTTCGCCCATATGCTTTTGCGCCTCGCCGTACACAGGCACCGCACACGTGCGATGGGGTGAGGACGAATTTCGCGATGGTTCGCAGATCAACCTGGAGTGGGGTGGCGTTCGCTACGGCTACACTGCTGCCATCATGCGCACCTTCATAATCGGCGCGCCTTCTGATCGTCTTCGTCGGATACATGAAGCAGAAGTCGCCGGTCTGGAGGCCGCGCTTAACACCGTCCGCCCCGGAGCCACCTGCGGCGACATCGCCAGCGCATTCAACCGCACGATGGCGAAAATGGGGTTCAAGAAGGAGTCGCGCTGCGGATACCCCATCGGCATTGACTGGACCGAGCCGACAGCGAGCCTCAAGGAAGGAGATATAACAGAGCTGAAGCCGAACATGACCTTCCATCTGATGCTTGGCAACTGGGTCGATGAAGATTTCGGCTACGTGATTAGCGAGACATTCCGCGTCACTGAATCGGGCGTAGAAGTACTCACCAATACGCCCCGAAAGATTTTTGAAATTTAGACTGGAGCGAGGAGTGGCCGTCTCGCTCCACTTAAGAGCTGCATCGCCGCACGCTGTTGGCGATCGGGCGGACCTTAATAGTTGGCTTGCCTGTGGCTGGGATACGCGTCGCGGCAATGTCTGCTCTCGACAGTGAAGAGATGGGCGCGATTAGCTCGATCAACAACGCGTGCTCCTCCGTGCCAGAGGTGCACAGCAAAGCTGTGCCATGTGGCTTAGCGCCAGCGCTGGGGCGCACGGCGGTCGAGTGGCGCGTGTATGATACCGTGACGGCGTGCTGCTCGGGCGCATTTGCATGGTCCAGGAGACGTTGTCATTGTGGCTAGGAACATATGATGACCAATCAGACCTTGGTGGTGGATGACGGCTTCATGCGACCGCATTCCGCCATTTCAAAGAATGGGGGACGTCGTGAGTGAGCTGTCAAACCCTTCTTCGCTGATCGAGCCTCTGTATCGAATGCCAGCCCATTTTGGGCCGACGCCCGGGCCACGCCAAGGTCCGGATGGAGGCCCTTTCGACTGGTCCGACCAGCCGAAACGTACGTTGATAGTTGCGCGTTTTCTCTCTGAAGAATCGGCGCTACAGCGCCTGCTGCCATCTGGCTTCATCGTCGATGGCGAGCCGGTGGTTACAGTCGAGATCCAGTACTGGACAGCGCTGGCCTGGCTAGCGGGGCGCGGCTACAACACGCTGTCGTTGAAGTTGCCCGTGAGTTACCATGGCCGGCAGCGGCGTTGGACCGGCCACTTCCTCGCGGTGATCTGGGAAAACATGCCCGACGCAATCATCAGCGGCCGTGAGGAGCTGGGCTACAACAAGCTGTATGCCGAGATTCCTGAGCCGCGCGTTTTGGACGGATGTCACCATTACAGCGCACATTGGTTTGGTAACTCATTCATGACACTAGAGCTGTCAGCACTGACCGATGCACCGCTCGAGAGCGCGCCCCGGGTGCCAGGTGACGGGATCCTGCATCACAAGTACGTACCACGTACAGGCTGTCGCGGTCAGGCAGACGCTGATTACGTGACGCTCACGCCGTCCGTAGGTGGAAAGACGCGCTTCCTACGCTGCAAGACCGCTGAGGTGAAGTTGCGCTTTCTGACCACGACGTGGCAGCAACTGCCCACGCTGCACCATATCGTCAACGCATTGGCAGCGGTGCCGATCCTCGAGTCTCGCGGGGGGCTCTGGGCTCAGTCGGTAGGTGCGAGGGATCTTTCCGATCAAATGATAGTTGATTGAGCATCTTCGCGTGCTACCGGTTGTGGGTACGAGGGCACTTCGAGTGCGGGTCCCAGGCGGTACCTGTTACCGACAGCCGAGACATTCTGATTCACGTCTTGTTCTGCGTCTGCGCCAGGAGGACGAGGATTCCGCTGCCGCTTCGTCGGAAAGCCAGCGTCCACTTCACAGGGCCGCCATGTTGTCTGATGGCGGCTCTGGCGAGACAAACTCAATGCGCGACAGCGAGGGATAGTCGACATCATCAAGCAATCCGAGCGCGCCAGCGGCATGCGGAGGTTCTTCCGCCTTCTCCTTGAGCGCATGTCGGCGCCTAGCTCAAGAGCGATCGCTCAACCAGCTCTCCATGCGATCTGAGAAAAGCGATCGTGTTAGCCACTGCAAGGTTCTCAATCGCTTCGTTCCAGATCTTCACTACAAGCCGTTCTAGTATTTTGAAGTCAGTCTGAAGTCGATACCGACTATCCAGTGGACTGCGCCTGCCTCGCCTCATCTTGCATTGCAGATAGAAGGGATCGCGGGGTTCTGCCTTACAAGGAGGTGCTTGCGGCCGTCATATTCGCGCCTCTTTCCCCGATCGGGGGGCGACTAACTCACATGGCCTTCCATTTGCCAGACGTTCCGCGTTGTCTAGGGTCTGTACCTAATTAGCGAACTTTGATTCCCTCGCACCGAGTTGATTCGGTGCGGGGGTCTTGGATGCGCAAAGGGCTGTTTTGGCTCAACGACGAGCAATGGGCTCAGATAAGGCCACATCTGCCAACGAACCAGACCGGCCCGGCGCGCGATGATGATCGACGTATCATCAGCGGCATCATTCACATGCTTCAATGCGGTGCGCGCTGGCGCGATTGCCCGCCCGATTATGGCCCGTACACGACGATCTACAATCGTTTCAATCGCTGGGCTAAGCGCGGACATTGGCAGGCGATCTTTGAAGCGCTCGCCCGCTGTGGCAAGGACAGCGTGACTTTGTCCATCGACTCCACCACGATCAAAGCGCATCGCTCGGCGAGCGGCGGAAAAGGGGGGAGCATGAACAGGCGATCGGCCGCTCGCGCGGTGGGCGGACCACGAAAATCCACGCGCTGAGCGACCCTGATTGCAGACCTTGCGCATTTCATCTCACTCCGGGGCAAGCCGCAGATATTGCCGCAGGACCGGCCCTTTTGAAGCTCGCGCCGCCCATGTCTAGCCTTATCGGGGACAAAGGCTACGACGGCGACGGCTTTCGCGCCGAAATCGTCGATCGCGGCGCGAAGCCCGTCATTCCAAACAAATCCAACAGGGTGGTCCTCCACAGCTTCAGCAAACGTGCCTACAAAGGACGCAATGTCATCGAGCGCTGTTTCTGCCGGCTCAAGGATTTCAGGCGTGTCGCTACTCGGTATGACAAACTCGCCAGGAACTTCTTAGCCGCCGTCCACCTCGCCGCCATCGTCGCCTATTGGATCAATTGAGTCTGAACCCTAGTATCAAGCTCCGTCACGACAGAAATCTGGGCGAAGCTAGCTGGCGCAGAGCGAAACCTCCTCGCGGTGCGCGCCAGGGGTTGGTGCTCCTGCTGTTGAGTTTGAGAACGGGGCTCGCCTAACCACCAGCTCTGATCCGACGGAGAGCGCCCGCCGCCTTGACGCGCGGCTTTGAGGCTCGGCTGCGAGTGTATTGGGATTTTGAGCGCTCATCCAACCAGGGCTGATGAAGAAGTCGCGGTTTTGCGCCAACGCCTGGGAACTGTTTCCGGCGTGTCAGGAGTTGGGCAAATCGAGCTGCGGCGATGGCGATGCGTCGACGCCATTGTGAGGCGATGCGCCATGCGCCATTTTCTCTGTGATGGTGAGCTTGAATTGATCGGCGGACTTGGTTATCGCCCCTCGCAGGCGTCGAACATGCCGACGGGAATGTCGGGACTAATGTGGAAGCCGACTGCTCCGTCAAAGCCGTTTTCACCGTCCGTCCGCCGAGCGGCTCCGCCTCTTCCGCTGGCTGAAAGAAGACCCGCACCCTCCCTCCAAAATTGTCACGCATGCGGTGAAATGCGAGAGCAGTGCCGAGCGCGATCGATGCGTGCACATCATGACCGCAGGCATGCATGATGTCGTCGACCTGCGAGCGATAAGGCAGATCTTCGCGGGCTTCCTGAATCGGAAGAGCGTCGATATCGCCGCGAACTGCGATTGATCGACTGGGCCTTCGATATCGACGTAGAGACCCGTGCTATGGAATGCCTTCGCGCCGTCGAGGCTGTAGTATACTGCGAAACCGCTCCTGCGTCTTCCATTCGGCGTTCGAGAGCTCGGGCTCGCGATGCATAGCGTGGCGCAGTTCAATGACCGCGTCGCGCTCGGCATACAAGATAAAGCTATTAGTGCCTCTTACGAAAAACGGATGCGACACTTCTGGCTCGGACGTGGATCGGTCGATCGAGCGGTCACTATAGCGCGACAATCCGGATGAGAGCGGCGCGTCAATCAAGATGAGACGAGGCGGCCGAGTCAGGAGATAATTGACGCTGGCCGCCGACTTGGCAAGCCTTGATTGACGCTGCGCGACAATCAGGCGGCATTGCCAGCGTCAATCATCGCTTTGTCGAGTTCGTTTGGCGTGGCGTGAACGGGCGGCCGGCCTGGACCGCGCTTGCGATCGAGGGCAACTTTTCGACGGTAGCTCTCGACGTTCATCTCGGGGATCGTGGCGTGGTGCACCAGGCGATCGATCGCCGCCAGCGTCATTACTTGATCTGGGGAGATACGCCCCCCATTCGCCAAATGGCTGATTGGGCATGATCAGCAGCGAGCGTCGCTCGTAGCGGGAGGCGATCAGCTCGACAGCACGCTGGTTTCCGCCTGATCCTTGCTCACATATGTGATGTCGTCAAGGATTAGGAGGTCGTAGCGGTCAAGTTTGGCGATCGCGGATTCCAGCGCCAGCTCGCGCCGCGCCACCTGCAGCCGCTGCACCAGATCGGTGGTGCGGACGAAGAGAACGCGCCAGCCGTCCTCGACGAGAGCCAGGCCGATCGCTGCGCCGAGATGAGTCTTGCCTGCGCCGGGTGGACCGAACAGCAGCAGGTTGGCGCCGGTCTTCAACCAGACGTCGCCGGCGGCGAGCGCCATCACCTGTGCCTTTTGACAGCATTGGCACGCTTTCGAAGTCGAACGTGGCGAGCGTCTTGCCGGCGGGCAAACGCGCTTCCGCCATGTGTCGCTCGATGCGACGGCGGGTGCGATCGGCTGCCTCGTGCTCGGCAAGGGCGGTGAGGAAGCGGGCGGCGGGCCAGCCTTCCTTGTCCGATTGCGCAGCGAGCTTCGGCCAGATCGCTTTGACGCCGGGCAGACGCAGCTCATTGAGCAGCAGCTCGACGCGGGCGGCATCGATGGAGGTCGCTATGCTGGTCATGCTGCTTCTCCCAGGTTCGAGTGGGCCGACACGATGCTGACGGAAGCCAGCTCATCGTAGACGTCGAGCGGCGCCAGCTTGACGGCGACACGCGGGATCGAGGTCGCCTCGGGTCGGAAGCGATCGCGCAGTACGGCAAGATCGGGTAACCGTCCGGCATCGAGGTCGATCGCGATCGCCTTGGCGAGCTCGGCTTCGCAGGCTCGCTCGTGGGCCAGCGCCAGAAGCTCGACCGTCACCTTGCAGGCGCGTCGGTCATCACCGTGTTCCCGCAAGGTCTCGAACAGACGTTTGTAAGCTGCGCGCGGGAAGAGCTGATCGCGATAGACGAGGCTGACGAGCGCCATCGGCTTGCGCCGCAGGGCATGGATGACGTGCCGATAATCGACGACATGCCCGCCCTGGCTCTCCGACACAGGCCGACCGCGCCGCAACGTCACGACCGGCGTGACGCCGAGGAAGCATTCGAGCCGGTCGTCGAAGATGCGCACACGCAGGCGATGGCCAATCAATCTTGAAGGCACGGTGTAGAACACGCGTCTCAAAATGAAGCCGCCTGACGACGTCACCGGGATCACCTTCTCCTCGAAGTCGGTCGTGCGGCCTTTCGGCAGCGGCGCCAGTGCTTCCTTCTCGAGCGCGATCCGCTTGGCGAGGTTGGCATTGCGCCGGCCGACAATCTCGTCGACAAAAGCCCGGTAGGCATCGAGACTGGTGAAGTCGCGTGTGCCCCGCAGCAACAGCGCATCCTCCAGCGCTCGCTTGAGATGACCGTGTGCACTCTCGATCGAGCCGTTCTCGTGTGCGATGCCCGCATTATTGCGCGTTGGTGCCATGCCATAGTGGCCCATCAGCGCGGCGTAGCGCTGTGTCAGATCCTCCCGCGCGTCAGCCGCCAGATTACGGAACGCTGCCGACAGGCTGTCGCTGCGATGCTCTCGCGGCACGCCGCCGAGCGCCCACAGGGCGTTCTGCAAGCCCTCGGCCAGAGCGACGAAGCTTTCGCCGCCGAGCACGACATGGGCATGCTCGAAGCCGGAGAACGCCAGCCGGAAGTGATAAAGCCGGTGATCGAGCGCCTCACCCGCGGTGATAATGCTGAGCGCGCTTGTGTCGGTAAAGTCCGACAGACCCAGACGGCCGGGCTCGTGCTCCTGGCGGAAGATCACGTCCTGTTCGGGGCCGTTGAGCGCCCGCCAGGCATTGATGCGCCGCTCCAGCGTGCGTCGGATGTTCGGATTGAGGTCGGGATGCCGTCGGCGCAGTTCGTCCAGCACGCCGATCACGCGGATGCCGGGCGCAGCCTTCAGGATCGGAACGATCTCGGCGTCCCAGTAGGGCGCGAGCGGATCGGACCGTCGCCGGCCCCTCGGCGCCTTCGTCTGCGACGGCGGGCGCGAATCGCCCTCGATCAGATACGCGCTTGCTTTCGAGTATCCCGCCTTGGCCGCGGCGGCCTCGGGGGACAATGTCAGTCGGTAGTTCATGTACAGCCTCATCTGGTGGTCGGTGATGTAGAGGCCAGGCAAGGCATCGATTCCCTCTTGTCGAGACGAATCAACAGCTTGCACCAGCCGCACCCGGGCCGCCAGACGGGTCCAAAAACGCGCGACGCCGATGGGGACGGTCCTCCGGTCGGCTACGCCCTCCCTTCGGTCCGTCCCCATCGGCGCAGTCTCACCTTGATTGTCGCTGGAGTCTCACCCTGATCGCCGCCGCGCAGGTCACCCTACGACGCACAAAAATGCTCATCAATTCGAGTCCGAGGCATGCGTTTCGGAACCAAAGACCAAAGGATTACCCCGAGAGTGCCAAATGCGATCGTTATTCGGCACTAAGAGCGCGTTCGGCTCCCGCCCCCGCCAAATGATGCCCACAGAACCCAGGGGCAACATTAGGGCCCTCCAAAGACTGGATCGAGCATGGCTGTTTGCTCACTTGCCTGCTAGGGCCGTGGAGCAGAGCGTTCCCGTTCGGCGCCTCGCTCGCGACAGCAATATTGCGCACAATTTCGTTGCATTCTGGGGCGGGCACCCCCAGTTCCTGCAATGCAGTGCTATCATTCGCCGAAATTCGGCGGGAGGCTAGGTATGCAGTACGACCAAATAGACGCACGTATCCTCGAGGTCGTGCAAAAGAACAACCGGCTAACTTCGGAGGCGCTCGGCGAACTGGTTGGACTTTCTGCCACTGGATGTCAACGCCGACTAAAGAGGCTTCGTTCGGAACGCATTATCGAGGCTGATGTATCGATAATTTCCCCGAGGGCAGTCGGAAGGCCAATCCAAATGCTTGTGCTAGTAACGTTGGAGCGCGAGCGTTCGGACATTATCGACAAATTCAAGAAGGCCATCAAGTCTTCAGTTGAAGTCGTCAATGGTTTCTATGTCACCGGCGAGGCCGACTTTGTTCTGTACGTCACCGCGCGAACCATGGAAGAGTATGAGCAGTTCACCCGGGTATTTTTCTACGAGAACTCGGACATCAAGGGATTCAAAACAATGGTCATAATGGACCGGGTTAAGGCGAGTTTCGCGATTCCCATTGAGGTTGCGACCAGCGATTAATTCCGAATGTTCGTGCGTTTTTTCTCCATAGATTTCGCGCAGAACGCAAGAATTCGTCAGTGTCGCTCGTTTACTCTCTTATCAGTTGAGTTCGTGGGCTAGTTGCCGCGGGATAGGGCTTTATGATGGCTGATTTCTATTGATCTCTGTCCCAAGCGACAACCGCCCATGAACGTCAGCAAGATCTAACACGTAACGCTTAAGAGTCGGGATGCAAGCGACCACTATGAAGGTATTCATGGGAGCAAGGTCGCAATCCTGCTGCAATGTTCGCTATGGAGGACAGCAGAAGCAGATCTCCCAGAGTGGACCACTAACGACTTGTGGGCGATGAACTCTACCATCAACGAAAATCGCTTCCCATCCGGAAAATTGCGCTCCTATGCGGGCGAGATCGCAAAGGTAAGCCCGCGGTGTTCGCAACTAACGGAAGAGCATCAATCGCGGGCGATGCCACCTACTACTTCGTAGAGATGCGACCGGACAAAGCCTCCTTTTGTCGACCCGCTTCGCGCAGGGTAAGCTGGACTGAAGACTTGCTTGCCGGGTGGATACGGCCAAACGTTCACTGATCCGGTCAAAATCGAATCACCGCAAGCAACGCAAACATGACCGATCCGCCCAAGCCTGAGACTTCCAGCGTCGACAGGATAACCGCGCCGCGCTATGGCACGTTCCGACGCATATGGCTGGCCGGCGTGTTGTCTAATTTAGGTATCGTGGTCCAAACTGTCGGTGCGGCTTGCGCGATGACGGAGATGGCGTCATCCGCTGACGAGATGGCGCTAGTGCGGACGGCCTGGATGCTGCCGGTGATGCTTATTTCGATGCCGGCTGGTGCCATTGCCGATATGTATGATCGTCGTATCGTGTCGCTCGTTGCGCTCTCGATTTCTCTTTGCGGTGCTGCGGTACTGACGACACTCGATTGGCTGCACTTCACCACGCCAAATCTTCTGCTGTTGTTTTGCTTCGTGATTGGCAGCGGCATGGCGCTAATGGCTCCGGCTTGGCAATCCTCTGTAGACGAGCACGTGGCCGCGGAAGCATTGCCGGCTGCGCGGCGGCGATCAGGGTGAGACTCCAGCGACAATCAGGATGAGACTGCGCCGATGGGGACGGACCGAAGGGAGGGCGGAGTCCGGGCGTTCGCGATTAACGCGCTGCTGTATCTGCCATTTATGGCGGCCCTACTCGCATGGAAGCGCGCCGCCGCATCCTCGCGACTGCCCCGTGAACACCTTAGCCGAGCTATTGTCTCGGGCGTCCGCTACATCACCAACTCGCCATCTATCAAAATAGTGTTGGTCCGCACTATGGCCACCGGACTGATCGGTGGATCCATTTCGGCGCTGATGCCGCTGGTAGCGCGCGATCTCTTGAATGGCGGCTCGCAAACTTACGGTATCACGCTGGGTGCGTTCGGTGCCGGTTTCGTGATCGTGTCGCACTTTATCGCTGAGGTTCGCAAGCTAATGAGCGGTGAGGCTGCGGTTCGCACCTGCAAGTTGTCGATGGGTGGAGCAATTGCGGCAGTGGCTCTCAGCCGAGAACCCTTTTTGACCGTAGTCGCGCTGGTTCTGGCGGGCGCTAGCTGGACAATAACGTCAACGTTGTTCAACATCGGCGTGCAGCTATCCGCTCCGCGCTGGGTCGCGGGTATAGCGCTTGCGGCTTATAACGCTGCGTTCTCAGGCGGAATTGCCATCGGAAGCTGGGGTTGGGGCCGCCTCACGGACGCCGCTAGCGTCGAGACGGCGCTGCTCGTATCAGCTGCGCTCATGGTGTTTTCACCATTGCTTGGGGTCTGGTTACGGATGCCGCGCATCGGCGTGAGAGGAGAGGATGCCGAGGCCCTGGCAGATCCCGAGATACGACTTCCGCTCACCAACCGGAGCAGGCCTCTTGTGGTGGAGATCGAATATCGCATTGCATCGCAGGATGCACGAGCCTTGCACACGGTGATGCAAGACATACAGCCAATTGTGTACAATACGGCAACAAAAGTCGATGACTATTGGTCCCTGTACCACTTGATCTTCCGGTATGGGCTCTGAGGACGCATCCGCTCGCTGTACGTAAGCGTATTGGTATGCCCAACGTGGAAAGTGCCATTTGTGATGGTTGCGATCCCTCGCGACAACACATTCGAGCTTGAGAAGTCTGGCGGTCCTATGGAACACCCTCTGGATCCGAACTGATTCGAAAGTCATCCACGAACGTGCCATCTTTGAGAAGTTGGATATGAAAGTGGCCAACGAGCGGATGCTGAGCTTCGATCGTCGAAGAAGGGGCTCGAGATGGCGACGACGTACACTGGCGTCAAGTACAAGCGGACGGAGTGACAGTCGACTCTCGAGGATGGTGCAGGTCTATGCCTTGGCAATCCTCTCGTCCTGACATCGACTGCTGGTTACATCCTGCTAACTGACTTCTCTCCGTTCCTGACAGCGCAGCATGAGAAGCCATAAATTTGGTCACCCAGCTCCGATCGTTCGGAGGAGCTAACAATGCTCACGACGACTGATAGAGCCACTCAGCTGCTTACGCTTGGCTATCGGGACTGCTCTTTGGCGCAGCAGTTGTTGAGATCTTTGATCAGCCAGTAGCCGACCATTGCAGGCGACACGCTGTTGTCGAGACGGCGCAACGGCGCCTATGGCTGGTCTATTTGCGCGATATCAGCGATCCCGAGCTGTGGACTGAACGCTATCACTGTCCGACATGGCTCGATTATTTGCGCCAGCGCAATCGTTCGACGCAGTCGGAGCGGGCACTGGGCAGGCGGTTACTTTCCACATCGGTCCAGGACCCGTGCGCGTCCGCCGTATGCTGGAGCGTCCGTTTGGATCAGTGCGCAGGAAAGACGATATGCTCAATCGCGCGGCAGATGTAGCCCTATCTCGCTGATCCAAGTGCAGCGGAGATCTGTTTTAACGATTGAGGCGGATGCCGCACGACGACTGCACCTGAGCCAAGCTCTGAACTCTCAATCAACGACGGAGAGGCACGATCAGCCAGTTGATGTAGCCGCGCGTTCTTCATCATTTGAGAGCTAAGTGCGCGCCCCTCGCGCTTCTGCACCTTCCAAGTCAGCGGGCGCCAAGCGGATTCATGGAGGCTCAACCATGGGGGACGCTTCAGAGCAAGTGCCCGGGTGTGGGGTGCTCCTTGAGAGCCCTCTCGGATCATGCCCCAGGAAGGATGAGAATTGCAGGCCGAGGCTCTCCGCGAGAGCTTTGTAATGTGCTACCGCACGATAGATGTTGAAATCTGCACGCGGACGCGCTTTTTTTTAAGCGCAGGCGCAAATCCGTTGGCGACCGGAGCCAGGCCAAATGGGTCTGCCGGACAGCATGTAACTGGCGGATGAGGTCACGGGTCTTCTGAACAGAGTCTACTTTTCGGGGTAAAGGCCGATCCGAAGGTTAGGACGGCACGAAACTGAGGTCGTCGAAAAACGCCTCTGTTTTATGGATGCCAGCGGGCCGGCGCCGAGTATGCCCCAGCGAACCTCAGCAGCTTGTAACCAGCGTAGCGACCTAACGCTCAGTCGTAGTAGACGAAGAAACGACCTTCTACGCTCTTACGCGGCTTTGCTTTGGGATACGCGCGACGATTATCAAATGCCGCGTGAACGACCCGCGGATAGTTGTCTTCGGAGTCATAGCCCTTGAACAGAATGAACTCGTCCGAGGCCATCTCTGGGAAATAATACCACCGTTGATGGGAACTGTAATAGGTATGCCAAGCCTTATGCTTGATACCAAACTTGTCATAGTTCACTTCCACGAGATCATCATCGGGTACCGAGCCACCATCGCACACGGCTAGCGGAAAGTCCTGTGGAGGCGGCGAAAGAACATGCCAAGCTTGAATGATCATCAAGCGAGAATAGGGCCGAATTGCATTGCCCTGAATTTGATCCTCGCGCGCGGCCATCATCGGACCAGCGATGCGCGCGTAGTCAACGTGAGCCCAACCAGCCGCCTTGTTCTTCAGAAGCGGACGGTGCCTCTCGTCCGCGGGAAGGGCTTGTTCAGGCGTACGAACAATGATGGCATCTCGCTTGGGCACGATCCATGACGCGCTGAAGTAGTCCTTGATGAAGGGGACCATTTCTTCCAGATACTTGTCACGGAGGGCGTCGGGATCTGACTCGTGGATCCACGACGCCTCGCGCTTAATTAAAGTGAAGCCTTCCCGGTCGAGGGATAGGTCGTTCACGATTGGACGCGCGTTGCGGATATCAATGTCATAACTGACCATCGGCTCGTCGGCATCCGGCCCTGAAAAGACGTCAGGAGCGCCTTCGTTGGAAGAGCGTCGAACAAAGGCAATTTGGCCTTTAACGTGCTCCAATTGATCGCGGCTTTCTTGCATTTTCGACGAAGCGCTCGCTTCTTTTGCCATAGTAGTTTTTCCTAACCGCCGATTTGCTCACTATTGGAGGAGAGGCAGCGGCTCCTTGATGAGCCGCGAGGAGGCGACAATAAGGACTGTAGGCGCTTAAAGACCGCAAAGATCGGCACGCGATTGAGCAAAATCTGCAAAATGAGACCGCCTCCTGCGATTTCGGCGCTGAACGTGGTAATCTTTCACCTCGTTTGTTGGTGGACTTGTCGTCCGCTGCGCCCACCGACCTTGTCGGAGATCGGACAGTTGCTGCGGCACAAGAACCACGACACCACCCGGATTTACGCGAAAGTCGACATCGATGCGCTGAGAACATTGAGCCTGCCCTGGCCGGGAGGTGTGCAATGACTGATCTGCGCTCCGCACTCGATAAGTACCTGAGCATGCGCAAGGGATTGGGATACAAGTACGAGCACCAGACCCGTCGGCTCGCCGACTTCGTCGCCTTCATGGAGAAGCGCAAAGCCAGGGGCATCACGACAAAGCTGGCAATGGAATGGGCAACGCTGCCGCCCGATCGCCATGCATCCTGGGCGCTGCGATTGAGCGACGTGCGCGGGTTCGCGCGCCATGTCGCCAACTTTGATCCGAGAACGGAGGTGTCGCCCGTCGGCATGCTGCCCGGATGGAAGCGCGCCAAGCCCTATGTCTACAGCGACGCGGAGATCGATGCGCTGCTGACGGCAGCGCTGGCTCTGCCGCCAGCGGACGGGCTGCGCCGATGGACCTACCATACCTTGTTCGGGTTGATCGCGGTGACAGGCATGCGTATATCCGAGGCGATGGGCCTGGAGCGTGATGACGTCGACCTCGACGCCGGCGTGCTGACGGTCCGGCTGGGGTGCAGGACGCCGATCGAGATTGTTGGCGAGGATCGATTTGACCGAGCCGTAGGTGCGCGCGCCGATGTCGACGGCCCGGAGCGCCGCGGCTTCGAGCCTATCGCGCCCATAGTACCGGGCGAGCCGGATGATGCCGAGACAGGCCCGAAAGCCCTGCTCGGGGTGCGGCCGCTCATCGAGGATGAGATTGCACAGCCCCAAAGCGGCGGGCCCGATCGCGGCGGCGTCCTGGCGAATGCGCTCGATCGTCCAGCCGGCATAGCGCCGATGGCTGGAGGCCATATGCTCGGGGACCGTGGTGTGCTTGTGATTGCCACTCATGCGCTGGTAAGCGGCAATCCGCTCGCCCCTGTGGAAGATCTCGACGGTGCGGGCCGTGAGCCGCACCCCACTTCGACACGGGCAAAGCGATGCGGGACGCTGTAGTAGTGGGCCTCGACCTCGACGTAGTAGTCGATGCTGACGCGCCGGATACGCCATTCGGCGAAGACGTAAGGGGGCACCGGCAAGGCCCTGAGCGCCGGCCGGTCGATCTCTTCAAGCAACTGCCGGCGCGTCACGCCGAGCCGCCGGATCGGCCGTTCCTCGTTGAGTCTTCGGAGTAGATCGCCGATCGCCGCGTTGACGTCGGCCAGGCTGTAGAAGACGCGATGGCGCAGCTGGCCGAGGAGCCAGCGCTCGACGATGAGCACCGTCTGCTCGACCTTGGCCTTGTCGCGCGAGCGGCGCGGCCTCGCCGGTAGAATGGCCGTGCCATAGTGCGCCGCCATCTCGGCGTAGCTGCGGTTGATCTGGGGTCGTAGAAGCACGCCTTGATGACCGCGACCTTGGTGTTGTCCGGCACCAGCATCGCCGACACTCCGCCGATCGCCTCGAACGCGCCGACGTAGCCGCTGATCCAGTCGGCCAGCCCCTGGGTCCAGGTCGCCTGCGCGTATGTGAAGTTCGACGCGCCGAGCACGGCGACGAAGAAGATCTGGGCGCTACGCCGCTTCCCGGTGAAGCGGTCGATGACCACCGGCACGCCATCGCCGGCATAATCCACGAACATCTTGTCGCCGGCTGCATGGGACTGGCGCATCGTCACCGATAAGCGGCCTTCCCAGGCACGGTAGAGCTCACAGAACCGCGAGATATGTTCACGATCACATATCTCGCGTTATGTTGCGGCCAGATTTATGTTGTGCAAGGAGCGATAATTGCGGGGAGCCTGAGCTCTGCGGGCATTGTTCACGCAACATAATTCGACGTCTGGGTAGCGAACCTTTTGTCCAATGGAGGCTCGCTATGGATCAGACGATATATTCCATTCCCTTGACCGTACCCCACCGTGATGACGCGCCATTCACCGACGAGCGGTACCGGTACCTTCGCCACTGTGCAGAAGCCGGTGCGACCGCAGCTTCTCTCAAGATCAAGCGCAACGAGCTGTTGCGGATTGCCGCACGTCTCGGTCCAGATGCTTCGCAGGGCATCGATATCGAGGCACTCCAACGGATCGCGACCGAGCGTCTGCGCCTGACGGGGGCTGCCACCGCAGCACGAAGAGTGGTCGACATCGGACGGCCTTGGCTTCGATTTCTCGGTTGGTGGCGTGAACCAACCGTCGTGTTTCAGTACCAGAGCCAACTCGACCAGTATGTGACATGGATGCGCAATGAGCGCGGATTCTCGCCATCGACGGTGGAGCAATGGAGCCGGATAATCGGCAGGTTCCTGCGCTGGTGCGACAAAACCAACCGGCAACTCAGGGACCTTCAGCCTGAAGACGTTGACGCCTATTTTGTCGCCCAGGCGACGGGACGATGGTCCCGCGTTTCGGTGGCCAACACAGCCTCTGCCTTGCGGGGATTTCTGCGCTACGCGGCAAAGCGGGGAATGTGTACGGACCGCTTAGCGGCCTCGATTTGCCGGCCTCGGCTTTATCGTCAGGAGTCGCTGCCGTATGCCCCAGAGTGGTTCGACGTGCAGCGCATGTTGGCCGACGCCGAGACTGACAACCCCCGGACATCCGCGATCGTGCGATCCTGCTGTTGCTCGCGGTCTACGGGATGCGCAGCGGCGAAGCGGCGGCATTGCGCCTTGATCAGATTGACTGGGCCGGTAGGACGCTACGGCTTTTCCGCCTGAAGCGCCGGCAGCCGCAGATCTATCCCCTGGTTCCCTCTGCGGCTGAGGCGCTCGCCCGCTACATCGACACGGTGCGGCCGCTATCATCGTGCCCGGAAGTGTTCCTCTGCATGCACGCGCCCCGTCGACCGTTGAAGGCAGGGAGCATTTATGATGTCGCCAACCGCAGATTTGTTGCACTTGGAATCGACGCTGCCCACCGCGGTGGCCATGCGTTGCGCCACGCCTGCGCCTCCCGGCTTCTCGCCGAAGGTCTGTCGATAAAGGAGATCGGGGACCATTTGGGACATCGCAGCGCGGCGTCAACCAGCATCTACGCCAAGGTGAACATGCAGGCGCTTCGCGAGGTCGGAGCGTTCGACCTGGGAGGCCTCCAATGAGGCTGACCCATGTTGTCGACGCCTATCTGGCCAAGCAGCGCTCACTGGGGGCGCGTTTCGAGTCGGCTGAGGTTCTGCTCCGTAGGTTCTGCCGAGCGATGGGCAATCGAGATATCGGCGAAGTCACCCCAGAGGCGGTAGCCGAGTTCCTCCAAGGCAAAGGATCGCTCAGTGCCACCTGGATGCTGCGATATAGGGTTTTGAGCGGCCTTTATCGATTCGCCATCAGTCGCGGGTACGCAGCATCCTCCCCACTGCCGACATCGTTTCCAAAGCTGCTGCCGCAACAAACGCCCTATGTTTATTCCACGGAAGAACTGCGCCGCCTGTTGGACGCGACCTCGATCCTGGAGGTTGGGCATCGCCCTCATGTGCCAGCTATGTACCGTACGCTCCTCTTATTGCTGTACGGAAGCGGCATGCGCATTGGCGAGGCGCTTCGTTTGGTCCTGCAAGACGTGGATCTGACTGATCAGGTCATCACCGTCCGTGACACGAAGTTCTTCAAAACGCGCCTCGTGCCTATCGGACCAAAGCTCAACCAGGAATTGGTCGAGTACGTCGAGCGCCGTCGCCGGCTCCCTCTGCCGCGCGGGCAAGAATCTCCATTATTCACTACGCGCGGCAGTCGACCGTGGCACTATGTGCGGGTCATCTCCTGGTTTCAGCATGTCCGCCGGGCCGCCGGAATCAGTTGCCCTGTCGGCGAGCCTCGACCTCCACGGCTGCACGATATTCGCCACACAGCCGCGGTGCACCGGGTAATTGCATGGTATCGCTCCGGCCAGGAGGTGCAGCGACTGCTTCCGCAACTCGCCACCTACCTTGGCCACATCGATATCCGTTCAACCCAGCGCTATTTGCAGATGACGCCAGATCTCCTCCAGGCGGCCAGCGAGCGCTTTGCCCTGTACGCGATGGAGGCCGACCATGAAGGATAAGAGCCTGCTTGGTCCGTGGATCCGGCGGTTCTTGCTGGAACATCTGGTCGCCGAGCGCAATCTTTCCCGCAACACCCAAGCCAGCTACCGCGACACGCTGACATTGTTGCTGCCGTTCGCCAGCAAGCAGGGAGGCTGCGCCATCGATCGCATGACCGTGGAAGAGCTGACGCCGGAAGTCGTCCGCAAGTTCCTGGACCACCTGGAGCGCGATCGCCGGTGCAGCGAGGTTACCCGCAACCAACGGCTGGCGACCATCCATTCACTGGCGCGCTTTATCGGGACGCGTTCGCCGATCCACCTGGCCTGGTGTTCCGAGATACGGGCAGTGCCGTTCAAGAAGACGGCCAAGACCGCGATCGGATACCTCGAAAAGGCCGAGATGGACGCGTTGCTAAATCAACCTGACAGACGCACGAGTCTTGGGGTGCGGGACCATGTTCTGCTGCTTTTCCTATACAACAGCGGTGCTCGCGCCGATGAGGCAGCAAAATTGACGGTCGGCAATCTCCAACTGGGTGCGTCTCCGTCAGTGCGACTTCACGGTAAGGGCAACAAGGTTAGAATCTGTCCATTGTGGTCAACGACCGCAACCTCGTTGACTCGTCTTGTGGCCGACCGGAACAAAAGTGAAGCGGTCTTTCTCGGGCGGACGAACCAGCCTTTGACGCGCTTCGGAATACACCGTCTCGTGACGCAATATGCCGCCATGGCGGGCGAAACGGTGCCGACGTTGGCGACGAAGCGCGTAAGCCCACATACGGTTCGGCACACAACGGCGGTGCACCTGCTGCGCGCCGGCGTCGACATCAACACGATCCGTGCTTGGCTGGGCCACGTGTCATTAGACACCACGCACATCTATGCTGAAGTCGACCTGGAAATGAAAGCAGAGGCGTTAGCCAGGGTCGACATCAGCAGTCTGAGGCCGCCGCCTCGGCAACCCTCTCTCCCGTCGTTGATGGCATTCCTGAAGGCCCTGTAGGTCGAAAGGTCACACTCTTATGTTGCGGAGCGAGCCGAGGAAATTGGCGCAATCCTTGGCTCGCTCCAGCAGCGACAACATAAATCTGGCGGCAACATAACGGCTGTAGCGGTAACCATCGGGCTCGGCCGCGATGTGTTCCTCCCACAGGATCGGCAGCGTCACATGCTTGCGCTTGAGCTCGCGGTGAACCGCCGCCCAGTCGGGCTCGGCGCGGCGTCGATGACCCTGCTTGGTACCGGCGCCGGCGAACAGCCGGGCGTCCAGAACCGCATCCGTGACGTTCTTCGGGAGCGGCCAGGTCAGCCCTGCCGCCTCAAACCGACGGATCGTCAGCCGCACCCTTGAAGGCGCAGCCCCGATCCGCCGCGCGATCTCGCGGATCGGCATTCCTGCCGACTTCAGTCTGATCACATCGCGCACATGGCGCATCGCAAGCCTCTCCATCGGCATCCAGGTCCACTCCTTCGCAAAGCCGAAAAAGCTGGACCTATCAGAACCAGAAGAGACCTCCTCATCCCGGGCGACATCATCCCGGATCATCTCGGAACGGTGGGCGAGATCATCTCGGAATACTGGAGGGTTCAAATAGGTCCCGCGTCACAGATCTCGCCGCAAGTCCAGCGCGGGACCTATTTGAAGCTGGATTGAACGAAGCCGCGTCTTGTGAGCGCGGACCTATGGGGGTTCGATCTAGGCGCCGGTAGGCGCGATTGACCCGATGTCGGGCCCGCGAGCGAGTGTGGCCGCAGATTGTCGCTGATGTTGGCAGCAAAGGATGCCGCCGTCGATAGCGTCGAACGGCGCGTCAAGCCCAGGCGGCTGACTATCGCCCGTTCGGCGGGCGTTGTGAGCGTGCTTGATCGTTCCGACGGAGAACGTCGGCAGGGCAGCGCGTGCAGTGGGAGCGGACAAGTCGAGGTCGTCGGTCATGATGTATCGCAGCGAGGTGCTGCGCGTCGCTGCGCTGGCGCACGCGGCACAGGTCCAATCTCGACCATGCGGCCTCCGCAGATGGGGCACAAGTCGAGGCGGTGACCAAGGAGGATGGCGCAGCGCTCACGATAGTTGACAGCTTCGGCAGGCGGAGGTGGCTGCGGCGCGTCAAGCGCCGCTCGGATGCGCGCGAGTTTGGCGGCGCGGCAGGCGTTCGCCAGGAAACCAAAATGACGGATGCGGCGGAACCCCTTCGGCAATATGTGGAGCAGAAAGCGACGAAGGAACTCCTCAGTGTCGAGTGTCATCACTTTGGATTTGTTGCCAGCGCGATAATCCTTCCACCGGAAGCGGACGTGGCCCTGGTCACAGCTAAGGAGCCGGCCGTTGGCGATCGCAACGCGATGGGTGTAGCGCCCAAGATAGGCCAGAACCTGTTCTGGTCCGCCGAAGGGACGCTTGGCGTAGACGACCCACTCGACCTTGCGGAGGGCGTTTAGATGGCTGGCGAATGCCGCTGGCTCGACGAGGTGCGCGAGATGGCCGAAGAATTGGAGCTTGGTGCCATCGAACGCCGCCTGCAGGCGCTCCAGGAATAGCCGACGATACAATCGTGACAGGACGCGAACGGGAAGGAAGAAGCCGGGGCGACAATGAACCCAGCTTCCATCAGGGGCGATCCCGCCGCCTGGCACGAGGCAATGGGCATGTGGATGATGCGTCAGGGTCTGGCCCCAGGTATGGAGAATGGCGATCATCCCGGTCTCGGCACCGAGATGCTTCGGGTCGGCGCTGATGAGACGGATCGTCTCGGCTGCTGCCTTGAGCAGGATGTCGTAGACCACCGCCTTGTTCTGCAGCGCGATGGCGGCCACGGGCGCCGGCACGGTGAAGACGACATGGAAATAGGGGACCGGCAGCAGGTCGGCCTGGCGCTCGACGAGCCATTGGGCGCGCGCGAGCGCTTGGCACTTTGGACAGTGCCGATCGCGACAGCTGTTATAGGCGACGCGGACCAGGCCGCAGTCGTCGCACCGCTCGACGTGGCCGCCGAGCGTCGCTGTGCGACACGCCTCGATGGCCGCCATCGCACGGCGCTGATCGGAGGACAGCCGAGGACCCTGCGCGGCACGGAACGCGCCGCCGTGGCGGCGGAGGATGTCCGCCACCTCGAGCACGGGGCGCATATGCGCAGCTCAGTCGGGTGGGATCACCCTGACGGAGAGTCCATCGAATGGGCTGGTCGTGCGGGCGAGCAGATTGGTCGCGACCTGAGCGTAGCGCGCGGTCGATCCCAGCTCGGCATGTCCGAGCAGAACTTGAATGATGCGAATGTCGATCCCGCTTTCCAGGAGATGGGTCGCAAACGAGTGCCGGAGCGTATGGACAGTAATCGGCTTGGCAAGCCGAGCGCGGCGGCGGGCGGCGCGGCAGGCCGCCTGGACGCAGCGGACGCTGACATGTTCACTGGGGTCTTGGCCTGGAAATAGCCATAGCCCCGGTCGGGCTCGCATCCAGTACGTGCGCAGAATCTCCAGCAGTCGCGGAGAAAGCATCGCGTAACGATCCCTGCCGCCCTTGCCGTTCTCGATGTGGATCAACATTCGTTTGCTGTCGATCGAGCTCACCTTCAGGCGGACGACTTCACTAGCCCGTAAGCCAGCCGCATAAGCCGTCGCCAGCACGACGCGATTGCGCACCCCTGTAACCGCGTCCAGGAAGCGCTCGATCTCTTCGGCACTAAGCACGAGCGGGAGCTTGTCAGGCTTCTGGCCACCGATGATCCGCTCGAATGCCTCCGTCTGCCCGAGTGTGACGCCGTAGAAGAACCGCAGCGCGCAGGCCACCTGATTGATGTGGGACCACGAACGCTTTTGGCCGATGAGATGCAGTTGATAGGCGCGGACCTGCTCGAAACTCAACCGGTCCGGGGCGTAGCCGAAATGGCGGCTAAACTTTGCGATCGCATAGATATAGGATTGTTGAGTCGACGGCGACAGATTGCGGACCGTCATGTCCTCGATCATGCGCTGCCGAAGAGGGCTCATGGTAGCCATCTGGGTCTCCTGTCTTGAGAGGGGTGGTGCGAAGACCAACATCCTCTCAGACAGGACACCTCAGTTCACCAGGCTTGCCCCCACTCCCGCGTAGCGGGTTCGTTCAATCGTGGGCGAGATCATTCCGGAATGGTGGGCGACATCGAGCGGAATCCGCATGTAGTGGATGCGCGTTTAGGGACGCGCGGCTCGGCGACAGATTCCGCAAACTGCTCACGCAGATTGGAAGCGCCATGGGACAAAGCATTCCGCTCGTCTGCCAGGATTGGGCGAATACCAAGGCAGCCTACCGCTTCTTCTCTAATGACCGGGTCAGCGAAGCGGACATTCTGGCCGGCCATTTCCAATCGACACGTGATCGTGCCGCCGCCACTGACGGTCTTGTTCTTGTGCTGCACGATACAACCGAGTTCAACGCGAGAAGTCAGAAGCGATCGGCATCACCAAGAGCATAAACAGTGGACGGGATAAGGCGGGTCGCCTCAGATCGCACACGGTTTGCGGCATCCTGATGCATTCGAGCCTCGCGGTTACAATCGAGGGGGTGCCGCTGGGGTTGGCGGCCGTTAAGTTCTGGACCCGGAAGAAATTCAAGGGGACGGCAGCGCTTAAAAAGAAGATCAATCCGACCCGGATTCCCATCGAGAAAAAGGAAAGCGTCCGGTGGTTGGAAAATCTCAAGCAGTCTACGCAACTCTTGGATCATTCGGAACGATGCATCCATATTGGTGATCGCGAGAGTGACATCTACGAGCTTTTCTGCGCAGCACAGGAGATCGGCACTCATTTCCTGATCAGGACCTGCGTCGACCGCTTGGCTGGAGACGGGGATCACACGATCGCCGACGAAATGGACGAGGTCGCCGTCAAAGGGCTCCATCGCATCGAAGTCAGAGACAGCAACGGCGATCCCGACCAGGCCGTTCTTGAGATCAGGTATCGCAAGATTCGCGTTCTGCCGCCGATCGGAAAGCAGAAGCGCTATCCCGCTCTGACCTTGACGGTGATCCATGCCGAAGAGCGCGGGACGCCGAAAAACAGAAAGAAGATCGATTGGAAGCTGATCACCGACCTGCCTGTTGGTTCCCGCAGCGACGCCATTGAGAAACTCGAATGGTATGGTTTGAGATGGAAGATCGAGGTGTTCCACAAGATCCTCAAATCGGGCTGCAAAGCTGAGGAGTCGAAGCTCCGGACCGCCCAGCGTCTCTGACCAATCTGATCTCGCTCTTTTGCATCCTGAGTTGGCGGGTCTTCTGGATGACAATGCTCAACCGTTCTGCCCCAGACGCACCGCCAACCCTCGCGTTGACTGCGACTGAAATCGGCGTGCTCGATCGCCTCGTCAACGACAAACCAAAAGCAAGACAGAAAACGCTCTCGCACTATCTGATCAAGATCGCCCGGCTCGGCGGCTATCTCGCCCGCGCCAGCGATCCGCCGCCCGGCAATACCGTCATGTGGCGCGGGCTGTCACGCCTCACCGACATCGCGCTGGGCGCCATGGTCGGAGTAGAATTTGTGGGTAATTGAAAGCTTCACCGGACGGATACGGAGAAAACGCAGCACAAAGCGACGTGATCGTCACATCACCGGAAAGCCCGCCGCTGCTGGATGAAGGAACGGTGTGACCTTGCCCCACGGGCTTAATCCAGTTTGAAGTTCGCTCTGGCCCACATAAGGACCAGAGCATGAAGCGCAGTCGCTTTACGGAAGAGCAGATCATCGGGATTTTGAAGGAGCACGAAGCTGGCGTTTCGGTCGCCGATCTGTGCCGCAAGCATGGCGTCAGTGACGCCAGCATCTACAAATGGAAGGCAAAATTCGGCGGGATGGAGGTGTCGGAGGCCAAGCGGCTGAAGACCCTGGAGGACGAGAACACACGACTGAAGCGGCTCTTGGCCGACGCCATGCTGGACAATGCGGCCTTGAAAGATCTCCTGGGAAAGAAATGGTGATGCCCGCTGCCAAGCGGAAAGCTGTCGCCCATCTCGTGGACGTCTACGGAATGAGCGAACGGCGGGCGTGTAAAGCCATCGGCTGCTGCCGCATGACGATGAGATACAAGGCGACCCGCGCAGATGATGCCGGCCTTCGCCAGCGCATGAGGGCGATCGCCCAGGAACGTCGCCGTTTCGGTTACCGCCGCCTGCACGTGCTGCTCAAGCGGAGGGTTATCTGGTCAACCATAAGAAGCTCTTCCGGCTCTACCGGGAAGAGAGGCTCGCGGTACGCCGCCGTGGTGGCCGCAAGCGGGCAATTGGGACCAGGGCACCGATGATGGCGCCGATGGCCCCCAACGATCGTTGGTCGCTCGACTTCGTGTCGGATCAGCTCACCGACGGCCGTCGCTTCCGCATTCTGACCGTGGTCGACGATTGCACCCGCGAGTGTCTGGCGCTGGTGGCCGATACCTCGCTCTCGGGCGCCCGGGTGTCGCGGGAACTGGACCGCCTGATCACCGAGCGCGGTCAAGACCAAGACGGTGGTTAGCGACAACGGCACCGAACTCACCAGCAACGCCATTCTGACGTGGGCCGATCAGAGCCGCGTCGCTTGGCACTACATCGCGCCAGGCAAGCCCATGCAGAACGCCTTCATCGAGAGCTTCAACGGCCGGCTGCGGGATGAATTGTTGAACGAGACGTTGTTCACCTCGCTGGCCCAGGCCCGCGTCGCGCTCGGATGCTGGCGCGCGGATTACAACGACACACGACCACACTCACAGCTCGGATGGAGGACGCCGTCCGAGTTCGCCATCACCTGCAACCCGCGACGGGATCTGGCGCTGCGCTATGCTGAGGGCTCCGCGCCAGCTCCCGTCGCTACCACCGCCCAAATGGGCAAATCCAACGACCGGGGCGAACTCAGGAATGGATAAAACTTGGGGGCAAGGTCAGGTGGTGCGAAGTAGACCGGTGATCGACCGTGCTCAAGGCTGGCGCGTTGCGCCACCGCCTTCGGCGGCTGGCAGCCTTGACCACACTCGATCACCGGTCTGTTGGCTTTGCAAGCGCTCGGGTGAGGACCCAGCGTGCCATCGGCGCACTCGAAATGCCCACCAGTTGGGCGACCGGTTTTCTTCGCTCCCTGGCTAGGGAGCAAAATAGATGAGGCAACAATAGGTTTATCGGGAACATCGGTGCATCTGGCAATACGATTGTCCGCCCAGATTGTCGCGCCGTAGGTCGATTGCCAATCGCTGCATGGGGCCGTTCCAGCTATTCCGTGAGAATGGTTGCGTCATTCACCCCCCAGGACGCAACAGAGGCATCGCCAATGTTGGGCATTGCTTCAGTGGATAGGTTCATCACCTTCGACGTCAGCTGTAGTCCCGACTCGCTGCGAAATGCAAAGATCGTTGCGTCGCCAACGAACGTCTTTTCAACGATAATTCCCTGTATCCCACCTGAGGTTTCGCTGGCGAGACGCAAATGCTCGGGCCGCACACAGAGAGTCGCATCCATGTCCGCACCAGTCCACCGAGCGGCAGGCAACGTCTCGCCTGCAGGACCGTGGACAATGCCGGATCTGAGCTTGACGGGTATGAGATTGACCTCTCCGACGAAGCCTGCCACGAACAAGTCCGCCGGCTTGCGATAGATCTCCTGCGGTGCAGAGACCTGCCGAATCCGGCCCTCGTGCATCACGGCGACTCGGTCGGACATGGCGAGCGCCTCATCCTGATCGTGCGTCACGTAGACCATTGTCTTGCCGACTTCCCTGTGGAGGGTCTTGATCTCGTTCCTGAGATGCTCGCGCAACTTCCTGTCGAGAGCGCCCAACGGCTCGTCAAGGAGGAGAACTGGCGGGTCAAAAACAAGTGCACGTGCTATCGCTACTCTCTGCTGCTGACCGCCTGACATTTGGTGCGGATAACGTGAGGCCAAAGCACCCAGGTGCACCTGATCGAGGACGCGGCTCACGCGGCTTTCAACCACCTGCTTTGCGATCCGCCGCATACGAAGGGGGTAGGCAACGTTCTCGGCGACCGTCATGTGCGGAAAGAGAGCATAGTTTTGAAAAATCACGCCCAGTTCGCGACGGTGTGGTGGCAAGCGCGTGATGTCCTTATCGTCCAGCAGAACCCGACCTCTATCGGGCAATTCGAAACCGGCGATCATCATCAGAGTCGTTGTTTTTCCGGAGCCGCTGGCACCAAGCAACGAAACGAACTCGCCGGGCGCGATGGAAAGATCGACGTCGTCGACGGCGGTTACGCCACCATATCGCTTTTGCAGGTTGTGCAGCAAAATGCCGCCAGTCTTCGCATGAGTGCCGCTCGCCTTCGAGGTCATCAACATTTCAGCTCCAAAGGGTACTTTGAGTACATTCGTCTCTCTTCGCTTGTTCGAGACGTCAGGTCGGCCTATCGCGCCCCATCACGGCACTGACAATAATCACTGTCGCTGCGAACACCATTTGCAGTGTGGCCACGGCCGCGATCGTGGGATTTATATCCTGCCTGATCCCTTCCCACATTCGCATGGGCAATGTGGTGAGTCTTCCGATGCCGAGGAATAGCACGTAGACGACGTCGTCGAACGAAGTCAGGAAGGCGAAGAAGGCGGCGACGATGAGTGCCGGCATGACGAGCGGCACAATGATGGTCCGAAAGGTGACCATTGGACCGGCGCCAAGGCTGCGGGCGGCACGCTCATACGTCGGGTTGAGGTCCCGCAAATTGGCAACGACGATCACCACCACAAAGGGGATGGCGTGAACCGCGTGACCAAGCGCTAAACCGAACTCCGTACCTTGAAGTCCCACTCGCACCAGCACGAAATAAGTCGCGACCGCTACTACAATGGTCGGCAAAATGATAGGCGAGAGAACGAGGGCGACCATTGCGCCGCGAGCACGAATGCCACCCCGCGATAAGCCGAAGGCGAGCATGCCGCCGAGCAGCGTCGCCATGCCCGCCGCCATCAGTGCAATGCGGATGCTAACGAAAGTGGCGCGGAGCCAGAGCGGATCGGAAAGATAGGTGTGGTAGTTGCGCAGCGAGTAGCTCGGCACTGGGAAGACGAAGTAGGACGAAGCACTGAACGACAAATACGCGACGATAAGTACCGGCAGCAGGAGCAGTACCGCCAAGAAACTTGCAAAGCTCGGAACACCTCGACCTCCCATCGAGGGGACCCAGCGATCGAGCGCGTTTGCCACAGAGCCGACCCCCATTAGCCAGTGGGTACCGAGTTGGCGCCGGCCAATGGCTTTCGATCCGACCTTGTCATCAGAGAGCCCTAAAAGTTGTTCAATCGGAAAGAAGCGCGAGCTGACCCACAGAATAGCCAGGACAGTTGACAGGAGGACCATGGAAAGAGCAGAAGCGAAGTTCCAGTTGAGCAGCTCGACGACCTGAGCACTGATCTCCATTGTGATCATGACATCCGATAGACCACCAAGTAATGCGGGCGTAACGTAAAAGCCCAGACAGTAGATAAACGCCAACAGCACCCCAGCGACGACGCCAGGCAGGCTGAGCGGCAGAAATATTGTAAGGAAGGCCGCGACTGGGCTCGCACCGTTCGCCCTCGCAGCTCGCAGCAGCTTCTGATCTATGCTCGACATGACCGTCAGCATCGGCAAGATCATTAGCGGCATGATCACGTGAGTCATACCGACGATCACACCGAATCGGTTGTAGAGCATCGGAACCGGCTGCGAGACCCAGCCGAGTTCGAGCATTATCTGGTTGACGATGCCGTTGCGTCCGAGGAGGACGACCCACGAGAAGGTCCGCGCTAGAACGCTCGTGAAATAGGGTAGCACGACTGCAACCATCAGAAACGTGCGCAGCACTGGTCCGCCTGTTGCGAGAGAGTAGGCGATCGGGTAGCTGAGCACGAAGCTGAGCGCCGTCACAGTTACGCCGATCTCCAGCGTGTTCCGCAACACAACAATGTAGGCAGGATTGTCACCAATCCGCAGGAAATTCGCCAGGGTCCACTTTGGCATCCCGAATGAGAGCAATAGAAGCTCCGATAGCGGCACCACGAAGAGCACCGCAAGGAAGATGCCTCCGGGTAGCAGCAACCAGGCCCAAGGTGTGGCCCGGGCCGAGCGAGAGACCCGCGATGTCTCCGGCCGGCCGTTCATTGCTATGGACTTCATCGTGCCCGCCATGCCAGCCAACGCTCCTGGACGTAATCCGCATTGGTTTTGCCGTCCGGACGCATCTCGGCCAACCAGAGTGTACTGTCGAGGACGCAGCTCGAGGCGTTCTCAGGATTTACGCTGAGCAGTGGCGTCAAGTCAGTCGGTAGGTATTTGAGCTGATTTGTATTCGGCCCAGGGTAGCCGGTGCCCTGCGTCCATCCGGCTGCAATTTGCGCTCGATTAAGGAAGGCGATTAGCTTCTGCGCGTTTATCGAATTGGGACCACCTTTTAGAATAGCGCAATAGTTATAGCTCATCGACCCTTGCCAGACCAATTTGATCGGCGCACCCTGGCGGATCGCAGCCACCGCGCGCCCATCAAAAGCGCTGCTCATGACGCTCTCTCCATTGATGAGAAGTTGAATGGGCTCTCCGCCAGCCATCCACCACTTAGTAACATAGGGCCTGATCTCATTCAGTTTTTGGAACGCGCGATGGAGCTTATCATCGCTGAGCGGCCAGACTTCTTTGGGCGCAACGCCGGCGGCGAGAAGCGCATGAACGATGGTATGCCGACCTTGTGAACCCTCAATCGCTCGCGGCCCTGGAAACTTCTCGACATCCCAGAAATCTACCCAGTTTCGTGGCCCACCTCTTGGGAAGGCGCGTTGATCATAAGCGAGCACCACCGCCACCCCAAACATCGCGACGGCGTCTTTGAGACGAGTGTGTGCGGGCGCGCCCTCGAGCGACTCCTGGTCCCAAAGACTATAATCGATCGGCACAAACATCCCGGCTTGAGCCATTGCTGGATAGTTACCTGCTTGCACAAGCGTGATATCCCAATCGATGCGACCGGCCTGAGTCATCGCCTTCACCTGGGGCTCGGCCACATCGGCTACGACGTCCACGACCGTTATTCCTGTCGCCTTCGTGAAGGGCTCATAAACATGCCGCCGAGCACCTGCGAGCATAGAGCCACCGTAACTGAAAACGACGACTTCCCCACTACCGGCGAGCTTCTCCTGCCCCCAAGCTTTAGTGGCTTTGACGACAAAAGGCGCGCTCAGTACGGCGGCGGTTGACTGAAGTAGCGATCGGCGGTTCAGACGACAGCCTGAATGGCCGTTGGAATACTGTTTAGTCATGCCCCCTCCTGCTTATGCATGGTTGAACACGGTCGTATTATGTACCGACGCATAAGGACTGCGAAGATTTGCTAACTATTGAGGAAATTCTGCAAAGTGATCATGCGCCCCGCGGATTTGCCAATTTTCACCTCCCCACGTTGTTACAACTAAATAATGAGTTCCGGAGTTGATTAAGGACGGACTACTAAGGTCCGGGCTCACGCTTGCGGTTGACTGCCTGCCGCGTCCACCGCCGAGGGTTGCGGTCGGCCGCCGTTCAGCGGTCGTATCGGATCGACAGCGCATCTCGCTGGAAGGTATAGTGATCGCCCGCGGGGGTCGGCCTCGTGAGGACCGCAAGATCGTTGCGTTTGCGACGATCAGGCAGCGGACTGCGTGATGCGGGATAATACATCCATCAACCACGCTTTCGACCTGGTTTAGCGCCGTCGACATCAGTGTTGCTACTATTTGCTGAAGCGAGCGAACCCACGCGTGCGCCGCACGGCGCGAGCGAGCGGCTTCGGCAACCACTGACGTCTCGACAGCCGAGCGCGCTGTTCGCGCAGCCCCGTTTCTGATACTTTAGAACGAGCCTACGTTTCTTCGGCACCTGCAAACGGTCTTCGACGCTGCTGCGCCAACTATCAAAGGCCAACCTGTACGTAGTGCATAAAAGCCGTCCTGCGCCCTGCCTGGAAGAGGATCGATTGGCTGGAAAGTATCTCTGATAGAGCAGATACTGCAGCGGCGGCGGAGTGTTCCCGGGCTATACCGATCGGTCCATCTGAGTACATCAGGAGCTTCGCCTGCGATTTGGAGCACTCTAAAGTCACTCGCCTGGCAGGATTGTGGCGACGACATAGCGAGGGCAGCTAGCGAAAAACGAGAAACTCATAATTCAATCCCTAGCGTTGCATAGCGGGCTTATGCACCTTCTGCTTCGGTTACGCCAGCTTCAGGGTAACAGCGCGATTGCGCCCTCGGCTCGAAGGCGGGCGATCTTCGCTGCGTCGTAACCAAGTTCTACAAGTACTTGCTCCGTATGTTCTCCAAGCATAGGCCCGGGCGTCGCAGATATTACGATGGGCTCTCCGTCAACGTTGATGGGACTGCCGACCGTCCTAATCGTTCCGCACTTCTGGTGTTCAAATTTGAGTATCAATTTTCGCGCGACTGTATGTGGATGATCCAGGGCGGCGCCAACGCTGAGGATCGGGCCATGCGGAATCCCAGCAGTTGAGAAGATCTTGCACCAGTCCGCGACTGTCTTTCCCTTCAGGCGTTCGACAAGCACCGATTCGACCTCGCATCGTCGTCGGATACGACCGTCCGTAGAGGCCAACTCGGGGTCCCGGGCGAGATCTTGCCGCTCGATCGCGCGGCACAGAGGTGGCCAGAAATTGTCTCCAAACACTGCGATGGCGATGTAGCCGTCGGCGGCGGGAAAGGCGCCGTAGGGGACGGCTTTTGGATCGCCCGAACCAACTGGCGGCAAGAGATCACCATCAGCCAGATAGCGGCTTGCGAAGTAAGGGATTGTGGTGAGGAGAGCGTCGAACATACTGAGGTCAATAACGCACCCACGACCGGACTTCATGCGCCCGATCAAGGCCGAGGCGATCGCGAGAGCTGCATAGACGCTGGCAAAAACATCTCCAATTGGCATACCGGCCTTCACTGGCGGTCGTCCTGGCTCCCCGGTCAAGCTCATCACTCCCGTCATGGCCTGCGCCACGAGATCAAATGACCCATGGTCGCGTAAAGGCCCAGTCTGCCCAAAACCCGAAATGGAACAGATGATGAGAGTAGGATTGAGTTTGCGAAGCTGCTCATAGCCGAAGCCCAGCGAATCGAGCGTGCCAGGACGAAAGTTTTCTAACAGAACATCCGCTCGCCGTATCAAATCTTCTAAGACGAGCTTTGCACCATCAAGCTTGAGATCCAGCGCGAGGCTGCGCTTATTCCGGTTCAGGGCGGCGAAGTAGTAACTTTCCCTCTCGCGGAAGGGATCCATGCGACGGCAGATTTCACCGATGCCGGGCCTCTCGATCTTGATAACTTCGGCTCCTAAGTCCGTCAGAATGGTTGAGCAGTAAGGGCCGGCCAGGACGTGAGTGAGGTCTACGACGCGGATGCCCTTGAGCGGCGAACACATGATGTCTCGCGCTCCTTCGTCGCTCCGTGCCGTAGGTTGCCCGGATGCGGCCTCTCCACAACGCACCATAGCTGAAGTGTTTACCATAGCGTTTCCCTCACTCCTGATTGCTCAACATGGAGACGTCTTCATTGTGCATTGCTGCGACGTCTCAGAGTTGTGCCCATTGCCCATCGGACACCTGTTTTGTAGGGTTCGACAACCTGGCTGATCGACGCGCTTTATCGCCGGAAATAAGGTGCACTGTGAGCAAGTCGTCATGGCGCGCCGGAGCCAAAGTGAACCCGGCTGCCAGCAGCACTAGACGCTGTGGCTGCCGGTTTCTGATCGTCCCTGCAAGCCGCCAGCTTGTTAGCCGCGGCGAGGCCTCGCAGCAACGCTGCTACTCCCTCAGGCCAAGCGCTAACGCAAGCCGACCAATTTGCGTATCCCAAGCGCCGTCGCGAAGCTCCATAGCCTTCGCACGTTCTGACCAGAGGTGCAGGTGCGTATCGACAACATAGCCCATACCTCCATGCAACTGGTGGGCAGTCAGCGTTGCGAACTTGTATGCTTCGTTTGCCTTCAGCTTGGCAATGGTTGTTTCCCGCTCAGCGATCTGACCAGCTCCTACCAGAGCGACGGCCTGATATGCTGCAAGCTGAGCGCCTTCCACTGCGATGTGCATGTTGGCAACGTGGTGTTGCGCGGCCTGAAAGCTAGCTATCGGTCGACCGAACTGATGCCGGTCCTTGATATGCTGAACAGTTTGGTGGATGACGGCCTGCGCTCCACCGACCATGTCCATACAATGCAGAGCCGTCATGGCGTTAGCAACCCAGTGCAGATTACCATGATTTAAGCATGGGCTGTCCATTAAGATATTGGCGCCGTCGATCTCCACACCATCAAGATCGACACGGCACTGGTTGTCACGCGTGAACGTACGCCTTCGCTGCGCAGACAGTAGCTGTCGGGGTAGGAGCATGGCGACGTCCAGCTTCGCTCCGTCATTATCTGTGGTGCGCGCCGTCGTGAGAAGCACGTCCGCAACGTCTGCGTTCGGTACAAAGTCAAGAGATCCACTGAGGGTCCATTTCGTGCATTTCCGTTCGGCGCGAATCTTTGGGACAGTATTCGAGCTGTCGCCGGGATCGGCAATCGCGACCGTTCCGATGACCTCACCAGCAGCCACCTTCGGCAACCACTTCGAACAATGAGGAGCACCTGCGAGACGAGAGAGTGCCAAGCCGAACTCGATCGTACCATACACGATTGTCGGCCAAAGAACGCGACCACCCTCTTCGTAGACCAGTCCAAGGTCGAACAGTGTTCCGCCTTGGCCTCCCAGCTCCGTCGGAAGCGCCAGACCAAAAACTCCAATCTGGGTAAGGCGATCCCAAAGACGAGCCGGCTTAGCATCGATGTTCGGATTCTGAAGCTGTCGAACCAGAGAGGGAGGGCACTCCCGAGCGAACAGGCTCCGAATGGAGTCGGCGAACTGTTTCTGTTCGTCAGAAAGTGAACACTTCATCCGCTATCCCTTACCTGAATTTCGCACACTCAGCTGCGGGCAGACCTTCCATAACTCGGCATTCCGTAACCGCGCTGCGCGATGATGTCCCGCAGAACCTCGTTGGTTCCGCCAGCAAAGCGCACCTCCGGCGCATACCGGTAGAGCCGCTCAATATCTCCACGACCAGGCGCATCACGATCTCGCCAGTTCAGCTGTCCGTACATACCAAGGATCTGCGTTCCGAAGTCGGCGATCTTCTGACGGAGTTCGCTGTTATAGATTTTCTGAGCAGTAAGCGTCGCGGTAGGATCCTCACCAGCCTCTATAAGTGAGGCCCCCCGGAAGCCATAGAGGCGCATGACCTCGACGTCTGCATCGAGTTCTGCGAGGCGCTGCCGCACACTTAGGCGGTCAATAAGACGGACGCCTCCGACCAGACCGCTTCGACAGACCTCGATCAAGTCGTCGATCTCCCGCCGAAGATCGCCGCCAGTGGTCACAGCACTCCGCTCATGTGTGAGCGCGCTCGTGATATAACCCCAGCCCTTATTGACTTCGCCAATCAGATTTCGACGTGGGACCCGGACATCGGTAAAGAACACCTGGTTGGTCCGATAGTCGCTCCAGCAAATTAGCGGCTGTACCTCGATCCCTTTTGCATTCATCGGGGCCATGATCACGGAGATCCCCTGGCGCTTAGGCGCATCCGGATCGGTGCGCACGCAAAGCCATACGTGAGAGGCGCCGTGCGCATTGCTGGTCCAAATCTTGGATCCGTTGATGACCCACTGGTCCCCATCGAGGACGGCTCGCGTCCTCAGGCTCGCCAAGTCCGTCCCTGCGTCGGGCTCGGAATATCCGAGCGCAGCGAATACCTCCCCCCGAGTAATCCCAGGGATAAAATCGCGCTTATTTTCCTCGGTCCCATAGCGCATAATCATCGGCGCGATCGACAGATATGTCGTGTCGGCGGGGATCACTTTGGCGTAATCAAATTCTCTCGCCATAATGTGCATTTCGATTGCCCCCTTACCTAGTCCGCCGTACTCCCGCGGCCAGGTCAAGCCCCACCACCCCTTATCGCCCACCTTCTTGCGGAAAGCACGCGCCTCCGGTCCGAATCGCAATTTGCCTTCAATGTGGCGCTCACGTTCAAGCTCTGGGGTGACATTGTCGCGGAGAAAGGCGCGAACTTCATCGCGCCACTGACGCTGAGGATCCGTCAATTCGAAATTCAACGATCTGACTCCTTCTTAAGGGTTACAACGTGTGTCGGGACTATCAATACGGCCCCACAATTCCTCGCCGGTTAGCCAAACAAGCAAATAGTCGTCCAGATCATTCTGCTCTACCACCTGTAAACCGCCGGATTCATAGTGCGGATATCCGTATCTCGCAATAAGGCCCTTATCCCCTAGCGAGCGCGCTACGAGTCCACATACGAAATCCGGAGACCACATGGCAAAAGACACACCAAATGCTACTCCCGCCATGATGCTGGGCATGCCCTGTCCTCTATAGTCTTTGCGTACCCAAGCATCCCCGTGGTAGGCTACTTTCCCGGTTATCTTCTTCGCGCTCGGTGCTGTGCAAATCCAAATTTGCTGAGCGTCTGCATTTAGGGCCGGGTCAGCGCAAAGATGTTCTGCAAGGCTGCTGCGCGAAAGATGAAACAGTCGAACGGCCTGTAAAATAACGACATCGTCATTCTTATCGACGCCTATCATCCAAAATCCATCGCCTGATTTGACTGGCGAAAGATCTAGCTGGAAGAGTGGAGATGTGAACTCCTTTGTTGGCGTGCCCCGTACGATCGCGGCATACTTGTGAAAATCGAATCCTACCGAAAGCCTGATGCCTTTTTGGGCGGCGGCATCGTCATATACTCGAAGGAAGCGTGAGACGCGCAACGGATTAACCCGGTTTTTCATGGAACTCGTTTTGTTTTGATAAGCCTCGTGATGGCCTGTAGGCGAGTTGGTAATTGATGATAGACCGTCAACAATGATCGAGACACTACCTACTCTGGTGATGAATGTTGTAGTCGCCATTTGAGAAAACGGTATCCGCGCGTGTCAGCAGTCTTGCGTCAACAGCACCTGGTGCCGCGATAGCGAGCGGCCGCTAGGGCCCGCCGTGCTGCACGCCGCCTGCCGCTCAGCCCCCAAGTGCGGGCCGGCCTGAAGTGGCGCGAGTGGAGCAACGGACGATTGGCGGAGCTGGTCGGGCTTGCGCGGCCGATCGTCCGTTGCGGCGAGGTGGGCGGCATAGGCTGCGAGGATCAGGTATTTCAGCGACGCGTGAGGATGCCGGACATTGTAGTTGGCGACCCAGTTGGCGATCTTGGCGCGGGCGTCATCCAGATCCAAGAACAGGGTCTCGTTGAGCAGTTCATCGCGCATCCGGCCATTTAAACTCTCAATGTTTCTGCATCGGCTATCCCGGCGCGATAAAGTGCCAATCGATGACTGTGTCCTTGCTCCAGGCGAGCATGGCGTTGCAGGTGAACTCTGTGCCATGGTCGGACACGATCATTCCTGGCTTGCCGCGTCGTTCGACGAATTGCCGTCAGTTCGCGGGCAACGCGCCGTCCTGAGATCGACATCTCCGGAATGGCGCCCAGGCATACCTTAGTGACATCGTCGACGATGTTGAGAATGCGGAAGCGCCGCCCGTTGGCGAACTGGTCGTGGACGAAGTCCAGCGACCAGCGCGCATTGGGCATCGGCGCACGGGTCCCACAGCTTTGTGGCGAGCCCGCCGCTTGCGTACGGTGAGCCCTTTCGCGATAAAGCCGGGAGATCCGATTGATCGCCGAGGGCTCTGCCTCCCGTCGCAGCAGGACGAATAACCGGCGATAGCCGAATCGCCGCCGCTCGTTGGCGAGATCGGGCAACCGGCCACGCAGAGCCGCGTCCGCTGGGCGGCTGGAGCGATAACGGATCAACTTCCGATCCGCCCCCACGATCGAGCAGGCCCGCCGTTCCGACAGGCTCATGACGACCTGCAGATGCACGACCGCAGCGCGCCCCGCGGCGGGGCCCTACTATTTTTTGAAATCAGCTCGCGAAGGGCGGCCCCGTCGAGGATCTGCTCGGCCAGAAGCTTCTTCAGCTTCGCGTTCTCCTCTTCCACGGTCCCCAGGCGCTTCGCCTCGGAAACCTCCATGCCGCCGAATTTGGCCTTCCAATTGTAGATCGTCGCTTCGGAGATCCCATACTTGCGAGCCAGGTCGGCCGTCTTCGCCCCAGCCTCATGCTCCTTCAATACCGCGATAATCTGCTCTTCCGTGAACATTGCTCGCTTCATCCGATACGGGAAAACTGACGGCACAGGGACTTCAGCCTGTGAACTCTCAGTGCAGTCGGCTGCTCACGACGCTCAACCGATTCTCCCACGAAGCACATCGGCCTCGGCCTGCGCCGACCGGGGGGGTCCGAAAAGTGTCAGCACATGGCATGGAGTGGCCGGAGTTCGAGGCCCTGACAGCACGCTTTCGCCCGCCAACTTCACGCATCAATCGCAAAGGGGCCCAGGAGCGAAAAAGCGGGATGTGCGAAAGCGGTCCGCCCTGACTGCGACGCAAACCAAATGGCCCGCGCCACGACTACGACCAGTGATCGCCGCCCATAATCTTTTCACGTCGGTCGATCCCGCCAGTCGCTACATTCGCCAACGTTAGTACCTTTCTTGGTAGTTGTAGATCGTCGTTGCCAGTGCTTCCGTGCTACCTCATTTGTCGAAAACATAGGAGGTCGATCATGACCATTCTAAACGTGGCACTACTATTTGGAGGTCGATCTGCTGAGCACGAGGTAACGATGGCGGCCGCTCGAGCTGTCTATGAAGCCTTGGACCGGAAACGCTATACCCCGATACTGGTGCGTATCGCACCGGATGGTAAATGGTGGCTACACGAAAATGCGCTGCGGTTTCCCTTAGATATGGAATCGTCGGGAGCTCAAATAGCGCTGTTGCCGGGCGGGGGCGGCAAAGCGCTCATTCACCGGTGCAACGGGGGTGAAAGAAGCGGAACATGTCACATTGACGTAGTGCTCGCAAACGTGTGCGATGGCGTCCTGCAAGGTATCTTGGAAACCGCGCAGGTTCCCTTTGTAGGATCCCGATTACCTGCGGCGGCGATATGCCGCGATAAGCAAATGACCAAACGAATATTGCGCGACGCTGGTCTTCCGATCGCGCGATTTATAGCTCTGACAACTCGAGAAGCGGCGAATTTTCAATTTGCCCAAGAAACGCTTTGCAGCCGTTCCCTGATTGTAAAGCCGGCGAGCTTTCATTCTTCTATCGGCGTTAGTAGGGTAACCTGCGAGTCAGAGTTTCAAGCTGCCGTCGATCTCGCGTTTGGCCATGGCAGCAAGGTGTTAATCGAGGAGTTCGTGCAGGCGCGCGAATTCGAGTGTGCGATTTTACAGGAGGCAGAGAAAGAGAGTAACTTGCTTTGTCCCTGGCCATGCGAAATTATTCCGACTGAAAAGGCCGCCTTCTTCACCTACAAGGCAAAACTCGATGAGAAAGAAGTAATAATGAAGACGAAAGCAGAAATTGAGGATGTCGTAGCTGATCGAGTGCAAGCGCTATCTCGCGAAGCGTTCAGAGTGATCGGCTGTGAGGCATTGGCAAGGGTAGATCTTTTTATGCGACCCAATGGGGAACTTCTAATTAACGAGGTGGGCTCTAAGCCCGACATTACTCCCTCCAGCATGTTTGCGAGAATGATGGCGGAATCAGGTATGCCATATGATGCCTTGCTACAAAGGCTCCTTGAAGACGCGATTGAGCGCTCTGCGCGAGCTAGGGCAGTGCTATAACCTGAGACTTCATAGCGATGGACTCAGAGGGACACTCATCGCTCGCCCGAACAGCTGTGGAACACCTGGCAGCTTGATCGTGATAAAGCTGTTGATTCCAATTGGAGCATCGAAGCCTTGAACGAGCGCACGGCGAAAGTCGTGATCTCGCAGCATCAAAGTCGCCAAGCCTCTCCACCTCGACAGGGACATCTACAGATGGCGTCACCTGATCGACAACGTCTTCGGCAATCTGAAGGAATTCAAGCACCTAGGGATGCGACAAGGAAGAGGTCAGTTTTTCGAGGCGACGATCTACATCGCCACCGCCGTGATCCATTCCAGATGAATCTCATCATACCCTAGCTTATCGATTTATTTATGGAAAGCTCAGCGTTCCGCGCCTGAGCAGTTCGGTGCAGGTCTTGCGACTGCCCGGTGAACTGTGCGAGTTTTTTGGCTGACCTGTGGTTCGCCAAAATGCGTCGTCCGTTCAGGGACTACCACCTGCTCGCGCCGCGGAACCAGAGGATAATTGTCGCCCATCCGGTTGCGCTAGCGCGTCAGCGACGAGCAATCGAACACCAGCCGGTGCTGGAAGAACTCCTCGCCGCAAAAGAACTGATAAAAAGGTGTTCTCAACCCAGCGCTCGCACGGCACCTCGTCGGACAGGTTGTAGGTGTGCTTGAGGATCGGAAGTCCTGGCTTCAATCGCTTCCGCAGCGGCGGGAGACCGAGATCATCGGTGTAGACCGCCGCAAACTCCCGTTCCAGTAAAACCCAATCCACCGTGCGCCCCACAGCGCCACCAGCGGATGACCTTTGATGTGTCCAAGCGCGCGACGTCTCGTCGGTCGACCCGCCGGATGGTCGCATATGATGGTTTAGGCCTCGTCGAACACTGGACAGAGCGCGAGATTGACAAGACAGCTTTCGAGGATGCCCGTCTTGTTGAGCGATTTGGCGAGCTCTTGAAGCAAATTGGTGACGGCATGGGCGGAAGCATACCCCACAGGATTTCAGCCGCGCGAACGGCAACTCGCCAAAGGGCCGGAGATGATGAAAGTCGCCGAAGCCTCTCAAAAGTCGACGGCCGTCTTGTTCGATGTTCGCCACTGCTTTGTATCGCCAACCGGTCTTTGCCTCGACGCGTATCACTCGACGAAGTCGAACTTTGTGCGATACCGCTCACCTGAGACCAAGGTGTAGATCTGACTTCAAGACGTTCGGCACGCCTCTCCGCCCTGGGACAGCTGAGGTTGCGAGCTGCTACTCGCCCGCTCGCAATCTGTGTTCCCAGTCCAACCTTACCGATTCTGTTGACGTGCTGCGACGCTTGTGGTTTTAGTCTCCCTTTGGCCGATCCTTCAATTTGCGCCCCGGTCCAAACGACCGACATTTCGACTGCGAACCCTTCCCGGTAGCCTGTCGTAGAGATCCGGCCGAATTCGCAAGCCTGGCTCTCCAGCAGCCGCCGATAGATTCCGCCGGGCCGCTTAGTCAGGGTAGCGCGCGGTGCCCCTCGGCGATGACTCCGCCGTCAAACACCAAATGCGGTCGAGGCTGCCACGTTCGCCAGGCGCTGCGCGATCACAATCTAGGTGCGGCCCTTCATCAACCGCTCCATTCGCTGCTTGGCGAGTCGAGGCTTGAGGTTGCCTCGTCCAGGATCAGCATCGGCGCGTCCGCTAAAAAGGCGCGCGCCAGCGCAATGCGCGGCCGCTAACCGCCGCATAGCTTGATGCCGCGCTCACCAACGGCTTGCCGTAGCCCTTGCCCAGCCGCAGGATGAACTCGTGCGCATTGGCAGGCCGCGCCGCCTGCTCGGTCGTCCCCATGCCGGCCCCGGGGCCCTGCTATAGGCGATGTTCTGGGCGAGCGAGCGGTCGAATAGGATCGGCTCCTGCTGCACGCCCCCTATCTGACTGCGGAGCAACTGCTGCGTGGCTAGGGCAACGTCCTGGCCATCGATCAAAATGCGGCGGCCCGAGACGTTATAAAGTCGTTGAACGAGCTTGACGAAGGTGGCGAAGCGGCCGGCCAGCCCAATCCGCTCGCCGGCGCATATTTCAACAGATAGCTTGTCATAGAGCGACGCCCCCTCGCCGCCATACTGGAAAGTGACGTTGTCGAATACGATCTCACCGCCGTCAATGGCAGTCGGCTTGCATCCGGCAAATCGGCAATCCTGATAGGCTCGTCATGGACTGCGACCAGTTCCTCCATGTCGTCGAATGAGCGCTGGAGGTTGTTGATGCATATGCCGACCTCGCGCAGATACGCGTGAATAAGTAGCTAGTCAGCACAAAGGTAACGTCGCCCGGCCAGGTTCGCTGCAGCCGCACGCTAGCGGTTGATGATTCGGGCGAGCCGAGGCTCCTCGCGCGCTTGCGCGCGGACAGATTTTACCCCCGCGTTACAAGTTAGCGCATCGGCCAGCGTGCCGCCGATCTTGGTGTCCCACGCGTTGGAAACACGTGCGGCAGGCGCGATAAAGCGTCGAAAATGTCATCGTGATCGCGACGTAGATCGCCGCGCCAATCGCGATCACGCCACCGAGCGCAGACCAATGCAGCCCAACCAGGATCATCGAGCCGACCAGTACGGTTAGGACGACAACAGGGACATCAGGGTCGCAGTGTTAACCAAGTCGATGGCCCACATGCCGCGCGTGATCTTCCGCACGCTCCGAACGTCAAAAGAGTTGTGTGCCAATCGGTTGAAAATCGATGGACGCGCATGAATGTCTCGCTTGCCACAACCCGCATCGTCTTGAGCGTGAATGGAACGACCGCCTGTAGACATACGAGGCGCAGGATCATCGAAACCAGACTGAGCACGACAATGCCGCCGAGGGTCGCCGGCGCCGTGCTGGTTGGCTTCCTAGGCGGCCGACCTGTTCATCCCGGTTTACTCCGACTATCTCGTCACGCATTGCCAGAGTCAGTCATCTCATTCACTTGCCAAGGCTAGTGGTTGACACCAGGGCAGCCGTAGTTGAGGAGAGGTCGGGTCGATACGTATAAAGATTGAGCCTCTCACCGATTATTGTTTCGCGGGTCCTCAAGCCACTAGCGGCCAGCTGAGTTAAGAACAGTTCGCTCACGCGGCAAAAAGATTTTAGAAGGAGCCAACGGTCCTGGTAACGAGAGAGTGGGTTTGCTGGTCCAGCACCAGGCGTCTGAAACGGACCCCGGTTTTGGGACCATTAGGTTAAGCTGGAAGAGCTCCATTTGATAGACGGAGAGCATGATGGCGCCAAGATGAGACTAAGGTGGACGCGGCAGCGCACCGGCGTGTGTTACGGATGTTCAGACCGCTCACGTCCACCGCAACCTCATAGCGCTGGGCCAGATCGGTCACTTGTCGCACAAGTAGACCGTCAGCTCGCGCCGTCGCGCCCCACGGCCCTGAACCAATGGTTGGTGCTCCACTGAAGGCAAAGATTGCAGCGCTGGAAGCCGTATCCAGGCGGTTCCGGCTGCGAGGGTATTAGGATTTTGAGCGATTTGTCGTTTATGGCATCCCTCGCGGTGAGTGTTTTTCCCATTAACACTCCGCAGTGTGACAGATAAAATGAAGATCTAGCTAGAGGTCGACTTCTTCCCGAGCTCGTCCATTACTTGCTTTGTCGCTCGATAGGCCAAATCAACAATCTCGTCGATCTTCGCTTCGGAGACAACGAGAGGCGGGGCAAAATCAAAAATGTCTTCGTGTGGCATCGCTCGTGCAATGAGCCCTCGATCGCGAGCTGCCTTGGAGATGCGGGCGACCACCTTAAGTTGCGGATCGAATTGTCGCTTAGACTGGCGATCGGCGACGAATTCGATCGCGCCAAGCAGCCCAACGCCTCTCACCTTACCGACGATTTCGAGCTATGAAAATCGTTCCTTGAGCCGCTTTTGAAAGTGTGATCCTACAACTCTCGCCCTATCGATAAATCGCTCATTTTCGGCGATATCGAGCACTGCATTGGCGGCAGCAGCCGCGATCGGATGGCCGGAATAAGTGTAGCCGTGAGAGAAGGCTCCCACGCGATCGGCGGCTTCCTCCATCACTGCGTAAACTCTCTCACCGACAATGGCTCCAGAGAGTGGCACGTACCCGGAGGTCAAGCCTTTGGCGACCGTTACCAAGTCCGGCTCCATTCCGTACAAGGTGCTGCCAAAGTCAGCGCCGGTTCGTCCAAAGCCACAAATGACCTCGTCCGCGATCAGAAGGATGTCGTAACGCCTTAGCACAGCCTAAACTTCACGCCAGTAGCCTGCTGGGGGCGGTGTTATACCGCCCGTACCCAGCACCGGCTCGGCAATGAAAGCGCCGATCGTCTCAGGCCCTTCGCGTACGATCAGCTGTTCAAGCTCGGCTGCACGCCGGCGAGAGAAGTCCTCTTCCGTCTCGCCCGGCTCGGCGCCCCAATAATGGTGCGGAGTCCCCGTGTGCAGAATGCCCGGGAAGGGAAGATCCATATGATCATGGTAAAAAGTCATTCCAGTCATCGAACCGGAGATCACTGAGCAGCCGTGATAACCGCGCTCGCGCGAGATGATTTTCTTCTTCTTGGGATTCCCCCGCAGATTATTGTAGTACCAAACGAGCTTAGCCTGGGTCTCGTTAGCGTCTGACCCGGACAAGCCGAAGAATACTTTACTTGGCTTTCCCGGAGCCATTCGCACGAGACGCTTTGCGAGTGTGGCCAACTCGTCGGTCGTGTGCGCTGCATACGTATGATAGTATGCGAGTTTATAAGCTTGCCGCGCAATGGCCTCCGTCACTTCGGTTCGACCGTATCCAATATTCACGCAGTAGAGACCAGCAAAGGCGTCAATGTAAGTATGACCCTGCGCGTCTTCGATGCGGATACCCTTTCCTCCTGTGACGATTGTTGGGTCTCCCGCCTTTCCGCTGGCAGACTCCTTGAGCTGAGTGGATGGGTGCAGAACACTCGAACGATCAAGCGATGCTTCGGTGGAGGATTGGTGTACCATCGCACGAAGATCGATGTGGCCGCGCGTCCCGATTCCGGCGCGCCAGACATACCAGCGTGAAGGGATCGACCTCCATGTATCGACGCTCGCGGACTGGGTAGGTGCCTCCGCGGCAACCCTGATGCCTCTGGTCGATGCGATCCGGAGCCACGTCTTCGCAGCCGAGCGCATCCACGCGGATGACACCACAGTGCCGGTCCTGGCCAAGGGCAAGACCCGGACCGGCCGGCTCTCGACTTACGTGCGCGACGACCGTCCGTTTGCCGGCTCAGATCCGCCGGCGGCCGTGTTCTTCTACTCGCCCGATCGTGGCGGTGTGCATCCGGAATAGCATTTGGCCGGCTATGCCGGACTGATGCAGGCCGACGCCTACGCCGGGCTTTGGCAGGCTCTACGAGGCCAATCGTAAGGGCGGCCCCATTATCGAGGCTGCGTGCTGGGCGCACGGCAGGCGCAAGTTCCTTGATCTGGCACGGCTTACCAAGGCGCCGATCGCGGCCGAGGCGGCCGGCCGATTCACTTCGTGTCGCTCGC
This sequence comes from Bradyrhizobium zhanjiangense, assembly GCF_004114935.1. Taxonomy (NCBI): domain Bacteria; kingdom Pseudomonadati; phylum Pseudomonadota; class Alphaproteobacteria; order Hyphomicrobiales; family Nitrobacteraceae; genus Bradyrhizobium; species Bradyrhizobium zhanjiangense. The sequence goes on along the minus strand of NZ_CP022221.1, from coordinate 2,451,137 downwards.
CCTAGCTCCGCAGAGCCGCTGCGTCGGCTCGAGCATGAGACGTTTTAGCGCTGCAAAGCGCTTTCGAGGAAGCTCGCCCACGCGAGTGCCTTTGCGTCCTCGCCGACATACGAGGGCGACCTCCACATCGACAGGCAATCCTTCAACTGCAACGCCGGCAAACTTTGACGCACGGCTAGCCCAACAGCATCCAGAGCTGGTTGAAGCGCGGATCGCCGGTCGAGCCCACGCTCGTGGCGTGGCGCAGAGCGCGGAGCAGGCCGGCACCCCATTGATCGGAACGCGCATTGGAGAATGCGGCGTGGGCGCAGTTGCGATCTCGACCACCCCGCTATAGGCGGGCGATGGAATGCCCGCGGTCTCGTCCATCGCGGCTCGCAGCTTCGACGCGATGAGTGTTGCATTTCCAGGCAAGTGCATAAATGTTCCTCGAAATCTAACGCGGTTCACGGACCGAGCTTCGGCAAAGGTGTCGGAACGTTTTGAGGATGCGCACGCTGGCCCGGCGCGCTCCACAGCTGCAGTCTGCAATAGACCGCAATATTGGAATTGAGAAGCACTTCAGCTAGCTCGTGTTGGAATCACGAATCGTGAAGACCGCCATGCCTTTGACGCGCTGCTCGGCACTCCGCAGTGAATTCAGCTATCCATCGAACTTGATCGCGGGACACGTACTGTAGAACACTGGGGCGCCATCTTTGCAGATCTCCTGCGGCAGTAACGCTCAGGCCCTTGGATAGGACAGTCGGGCATATTCCAGACACCTCCACTACTGCCTACATTTAGATGTTATCCGTGTTTCAAGGTAGCCCGCGCGTCGCATAGAAACGCCGCCCCTCCCCGATCAGACGCAGAATATCTGCGATACGAGGTCCGAGATTTCGAAGATTCGGCTTGACGATCTGATAGGGTTTTTAATGAAGCACGCCAAACAAATTTCGAAAGGGGGACACCTAGTGTTTTGAACCACAATTCGAGACACTGCGATACTTGGGCTTGAGTATTGTATCGACAGAAGCAGCTCTACGGAAACACGCATGTCGTTCGTGCGATTGAGTGGCTTGAGATCGGCCTTGTGCTCATCGATGAAGCCAATAAAAGCCGTGCGCGCAAAAAAAATCGAATCCTTCGTGCTCGTGAAATCACTAGGATCGGCGCTTGGAATGCCGCATGCGGACGAAAGCTTTGTACTAGATGCCTATTCGGATAACACGCGTTAGCGGCAGCCGAGCGCGAACCCAAAAGCAGGAGATCGTGGATGAGGTTGAGCGTACGGTCGAATTTGCCGACAGAATTGTGGAAGTGGGACGCAGTTGACCTCGCGAGCGAGATCCGGAACGGCGCAGTATCCAGCACAGAGGTCGTCAAATCCTGCTTAGATCGTTTGGATCGAGTCGATCGGAAAGTGAATTCCGTCGTTGTTCCCGCCCCAGAGGCAGCGCTCATGGCAACTGAAGCTGCGGATGCCGCCGTCGCGCGTGGGGATACTCTCGGCGCTTTGCATGGCGTCCCCGTCACCATCAAGATCAATGTCGATCAGGTGGGCGAGGCATCGAGCGACGGAGTCGTCGCATTCCGGAACAATATTGCTACCGAAGACAGCCCCGTCGTTGCAAATCTGAAGTCGGCTGGCGCTGTAATAATTGGCCGGACCAATACGCCTACCTTTTCCTTTCGTGCGTTCACCCACAATGAGTTGCATGGGCACACGATGAACCCGTGGTCCGAAGCTCACACACCAGGCGGATCGAGCGGCGGAGCAGCGACTTCGGTTGCGGTAGGGATCGCCCCGATCGGTCACGGCAACGACATTTCGGGGTCGATCCGGTATCCAGCCTATTGCACAGGCGTAGCTAGACTGCGTCCAAGCTTTGGACGCGTGCCAGCGTTTCAGCCGTCCGCGAAGCGTGAACGTCCACTATCTGGGCAGCTTTTCTCGGTGCAAGGACCGCTCGCGCGGCACATCCGCGACATCAGTCTGGCGCTGGAGGTCATGGCAAAGGGGGATCCACGAGATCCGTGGTGGGTGCCGGCACCGTTGCAAGGGCCGCCGCTGCCGAAGCGAGTCGCTGTGTCGGTCGACCCTACGCAAACCGGCGTCAATCCGGTGGTTGCAGAGGCGGTGCAACGTGCTGGAAGGCTGCTGGAGGAAGCGGGTTACACCGTGGAGGCGGTCGATCCTCCAGACTTTTTCGCAATCTTTGAGGACTGGTTCAAAATCGTCAGGGCCGAAGCCCCGTACTACTGCACGCCCCTGATCGAGCAATATGGGGACAATCGCCTGCGAAAGGCCCACGCGAACGACATGAAGGATGCTCCGGCGGCCGACACGTATCAATATATGGAAGCTCTTGCGCGGCGCACGGGGTGGATCAGGCGCTGGAATATATTAATGCAAGACTTCCCATTACTGCTTCATCCTGTTTCGTCTGAGCTACCACTAGAACACTCACACGATCGCGACGATGCCGAAAGTCTGAACTGGATGCGTCGCATCATGGTCCCGTGTTTCACACCCGTCGTTCTCGGGTTGCCCGCCATCTCAGTGCCAACCGGCACATCTGCTGGCTTGCCGACTGGCGTACAAATTGTCGGGCCGCGGTTTAGGGAGGATGTGTTGCTGGAAGCGGCAGCGATCATCGAGGCTGGTTGTCCCATGGAAACGCCGATTGATCCGAGGTTTTGATGACTTTGGAGCGTTTCGTTTGCTGACGTGATCGGCAAATCCCATGGTTGGAGCGCCTTCGATTGTATCCGCAACTACACTAGGCAACAAGGCATGTTCATTCTGCCCTACCTTGAACGCTCTCTGTAGATCAAGTTTCCATCTCATGGAGATACTCTGCTGGCGACAATCCCGAGGACTTAGCTGATCTGCAGTAACTATCTAAGTTTGGCAATCTGAGTGATCGGGTGGATGCGGACTGCGCGCTCGTCTGCTGCCTTCCCGATCGGTTGCACGCAGTTGGTACGCCCAATCCTTGATCTTGGCGCGGGCGTCGACAGGATGCTAGAGGTCGAACGTGGAAGCCTGTACTTTCTGGCCGGGCTGGCGATTGTACGTGAAGTGGCGAGTAGAGTGCTCAGGTGCCGCTCCCGCGATGAGAGCGTCGGAAGCTAACGAGCGCGCCCATTTTGCAGAATTTCTCCAAATCATGCTCGATTTTTGCGGTTTTTGGTGGGCAAGCAGATTTTACATTGGTTCCTCACTAGGCCGTTCTGTGATGCAGAACTGCTTGAGCAGGAGGAATGTCATGTCCAAAAAAGATCATGAAGACTATGCTGTCAGTGCGCTTAGCCGACGGTCGCTACTTCAGTCAACTGTGGGCGCATTAAGTGTACCATTCGTCGCTAAAGCGACTGCCGCCTCTGCGCAAGAAAGGCTCGCCGGTAGCGGGCAGGTAGTGGTCTATTCGTACGGTGGCTCTTTTACAGCAGGACTGCGCAAGTACGTTTTCGACCCCTTCACCAAGGCGACGGGCATCACCGTAGTGGATGTAACGGCTGATGATGCCGACCCCCAAGTCAAAGCAATGCACCAGGCCGGCCGAGTCGATTGGGATACAGCCTTCGTCAAACCATCGAGCATGCCGTCGATGCGCAAAGCCGGCTTGTTTGAGTCGATCGACTATAGCTGGTGGGATGCGGATGCGCTCGAGGGCGTGCCGGAAAAAGCTCGTCTCACAGACTCGGTACTCGCATACGAGTCCTGTATGCTGCTTGCTTATGACGAGCGCGCCTTCAAAGAAGGTGGTCCGAAGAATTGGGCTGATTTTTGGGATGTTAAGAAGTTTCCCGGCCCTCGTGGGCTTTATGCGCTCGTCCCTACTTACAACATCAGCAGTGCGCTGTTCGCAGATGGTGTGGCGGCATCGGACATCTGGCCAATGACTGACGACAAGGTTGAGCGAGGGCTAAAGAAGCTCGACGAGATCAAGCCATATGTGACAAAGTGGTGGACAAGTGGCGGTGAATCGACCCAGCTTCTCATCAACAACGAATATGTCATGACTAGCGCCTTCGATGGCCGTGCGATCAGCGCGATTCTCCAGGGCGCACCAATTCGTATGGTGTGGGGGGGGGCCTCAGGAGTCTACAGCCCCTGGGTAGTGCTGAAGGGGGGGCCAAATACTAAAAACGCTCAGAAACTGACCGCCTTCTTGAATCGAGCCGAAGTCGCCGCGGGCTTCATGCAGGGCACCGGGTATCCCGGACCCAATCTGAATCAGCTTCGGTACCTGCCGGAGAAGTTGCGTAAGCTTGTGAGCGTCAATCCGGAAAATGCCGCCAATGTGGTCGTGCAAGATGACAACTGGCTCTCGTCTAGTCGTCCCGACGGCAAGACCAATCAAGAACACATCACGGAGCGCTGGCTGGCATGGCGGGCACAATGAGTTCTGTAGGAACCAACGGTTAACGGAGCTCTTGCGGCCTCATCATTGGCCCGAGGCTGCGGCCGGGGGCATTTTCCTGGCTGTAGTCTTCAAGCTGCCGCTGATGAACCTTTCTGTTGCTTTTGGTTCGCTCAGGAGCGTCGCTTGCGACGGGCTCTGCCTTTGTATTTTCCTTCTCGCTACAGCACCTCGAAAGTTCGTCCAAAGAGCGGCTTCTGGGTCTCGCTCCGGCGGCGGCCGTCTTGCGAGGTTTGGCAATTGATTTGAGGATATGGCCTTAAGTCTAGCCCAGTCATGGGGCGAATGCAGGTGAGCGTACTGAGCGCGGAACGTCGGCGCTGATGGAGTTACGACGAGAAGGTTCGGCTGGTTGAAGAGGCAAGTCGGTGATATGTGAGCGGCGGCATGGAGTGGCTCCAACGTTGCTGTTCACCAGGCGCCGTTAGGCATGGCAAGGCCGGCTCGGTGAAGCTGTACCAGCCCTCGTTGCCGTCGAGATCACGTCGATGCCGTCTGCGGCATCGACGTCGCGCCGCCACAACCGTCTTCGCTTTCAAGACCCGGAATCATCGAGATCGAGCTTGGTGGCTGTCGCATACGTATTGATCGTGCGCCCACGGTGGAGGGGCTGGCGCGTGATCCCCTCCCGAGCGGCTTCAGGGTCTGGATCGCTACGAGCCGCACTGACATGCGCCGTGGCATGCAAAGCCTAGCGCTTGCGGTCCAGGAGAGCCTCAAGCACGATCCTCATGCTGGTGATCCCTCATCTTCTGCGGTCGCCGCGACGATCTGACCAAGATTCTTCGGCATGTTGGGTTGGGTATGTCGCTCTATGCCACGGCTGAACGTCGCCGGCAGCGATCAACAGTATCAAGAAAATCCTGGCACACTCAAGACGCCGCGTGCTCTGGAAATGTCCGATGCCACTGGCCGTCGTCGAGCGGCCGTACCTCGATCTCTTTTGCATTCATCGGGGCCATGATCACGGAGATCCTCTGGCGCTTAGGCGCATCCGGATCGGTGCGCACGCAAAGCCATACGTGAGAGGCCGTGCATTGCCGGTCCAAATCTTGGATCCGTTGATGGCCCACCGGTCCCATCGAGGACGGCTCGCGTCCTCAGGATCGCCAAGTGCGTCCCTGCGTCGGGCTCGAAATATCCGAGCGCAGCGAATAACTCCCCCCGAGTAATCCCAGGGATAAAATCGCGCTTTTCGTCGGTCCCATAGCGCATAATCATCGGCGCGATCGACAGATATGTCGTGTCGGCGGGAAGCACTTTGGCGTAGTCGAATTCTCTTGCCATAACGTGCATTTCGATTGCCCCCTTACCTAGCCCACCGTGCTCCTGCGGCCACGTCAGCCCCCTTGTCGCCGACCTTCTTGCGAAAGCCCGCGCCTCGCGCCGCGAAGCGGAATTTGCCTTCAATGTCGCGCTACGTTCAAGCTCAGGGTAACGTTCTCTCGGAGAAAGGCGCTAGCCTCATCGCGCCACTGGCGCTGAGGATCCGTTAACTCGAAATCCAACTGTAACTTTTTTAAGAGATGCAACGTGCCACTACGCCGCTCTGCAGCATTCAGCCGACCGAGGGGGGTCGTTGAATGTGGAAGCAGAAGTTTTGTCGGCATTGTTCATCAACAATGGCAGGCGCCTCCAAGGGGCGTTTGGCAACGGCTTGTTGGGCGCCATTGTCGAGTTGAGCCATCTGCGGATATTGACGGCCGCTCGTCTGGTTGTAGGCGACGCACAATCAGTTCACCGCAGACGACGCACTTGTTCAAGCAGAAAGCTTGTTCAAGCAGAAAGCTTGTCATTTTACTCGCTTTTCGCGGTATCAGCGAGGAGTCGAATTTGCACTTGAGATCCCTACGGAGTACGAAACTGGCCGTGGAGTGTCGGGAACGTGTGCGCTGTCGCGCGGAGCAGATCGAGACGGGACTCGCCCATCGCTGCTTGATGCTCATCGATCCCCAAAATCGCTACTAATGGGCTGGCAACTCGACTCGGCGCGATAGCTCCTGGGCGTGATGACAGATATGGCAGGGCTTCAAACCCACCCGCGCTGCGCAGCCTAGAGGATAGAGAAATGTTCACCACATCGCTCGCATAAAACCGTGCCTTGCAGCAGCACCTTACCTCTTGCTGGGCCATGCGCCCAGATCCTCATACTAGACTAGGTTTTGTACTCAATTGATTGTAGCAGCCGAGAGTGATTCAAGTCTTCGAGGGGGCTTGATCATGCGCTACGACCTGACGGATTTCGAGTGGAGTGTCATCGAGCCAGTGCTGCCGAGGGGGCGGCGTGGCCAGCAGCCGCAGAATAATCGACGGGTCATGAATGGTATCTTTTGGGTGCTGCGGACGGGAGCGCCGTGGCGGGATTTGCCCGAACGGTATGGACCCTACACGACCGCCTACAATCGCTTTAATCGCTGGCGCAAGGCTGGCATCTGGGACGGGCTGATGGCAGCGGTTACCAAGGCTCATGACGGCAAAGTTCAGATGATCGATAGCTCGATCGTGCGCGTACATCAGCATGCCTCAGGGGTCAAAAAAAGAGTGGAGATCGTTGTGTGGGCCGAAGCCGCGGAGGGCTCTCGACCAAAATCCATGCGCGCGTCGACCACCAAGGCCGGCCGATCCAGATCCTGATCACACCTGGTCAAGCCCACGATCTAACCGGCGCCGAACCCCTTCTGGCCAACCTCGGCCAAGACACCATCATTATCGCCGACAAGGCTTACGATGCCGATCGCCTGCGGGCTCACATCAAAGCGCGCGGCGCCATCGCCAACATTCCCAACATGATCCGGCGCAAAAAGCGCTTCCGCTGGACCAAAGCCATCTATCGCGAGCGCAACCGCGTTGAACGCTTCTTCAACAAGCTCAAGCAGTTCCGTCGCATCGCTACCCGCTACGACAAGCTGGGCGCGACCTTCCTGGCTTTCATTCAGCTCGCAGCCGTGCTTCGCTCAATTGAGTCCACGACCTTCTGTAATGGGCCCGATGATGTCAAGCCTCCCGAGTAAACGTCACGCCGCCGAGCTCATGCTTCTGTCCGTGGTCAACGCCTGGCCGCCACATCATGCTGTCAGAGGGAGCGGTGAGCCTATCTAGATACGCGTGGTTCGTCAGATGACGACCACTGGCCGTGTAACGGCTTCACCGGATCCACCGTCCCGGCGACGGGACTTCGGGCATTGGGCTTAAGTTCAGCCCGGTTGCGTTCTTGATCTCCTCCACGTCTTCTATGCCGCGATCGGCCCCGCTTCGGTCCATCGGTAAGTTGTGCCGTCGACCCAGATCCGATGCAGGATCACTGCGAGCTTACGTGCCAGAGCAACTTTTGCGCGCTTCGAGCCGCGCCGCTTAGCGACGTCCATCCCCCAGCGCTTGAGTTTTGAGAACCGCGTGATGCGCGATAACAGAACGTTGGCAGCCTCATACAACACCGTGCGCACTATCTCGTCTCCGGCCAGCGTGATTCCGCCCGTGACGTCCTTTTCTCCTGATTGGTATTTCTTTGGCGTGAGCCCGAACAGCGCGCCTGCTGCCTTCGATTTTACGATGCGATGAGGATCATCAATCGCCGATTTGTAGGTAACAGCCACCAGGGGACCAACGCCTGGCACTGTCATCAGCCGGCGACAGACTGCATCGTCACGCACAATTGCCAGCACAGCCTTGTGTAGCCTTCCGTACTCTGCCTTCAAGGCCGATCGTGCCGAAAGCATCGCTGTAGCAATGCGCTCCAATGTCGCCTGACCCGCAACTAACTCTCGGATCCGCGCTTCGAAATTCTTCCGCGTCACCGGGCCAACCTTCAGCCCAAAGCCACGCAAAATCCCGCGGATACTCAACTCTACGTCGATCAGCCGCCCGAGAAGCTGTTTGCGTGCGATCAGGAGGGCCCGGATCTCCTGCGCATCGACCGACTTTGCGTGTACCGGCCGGAACCATCCCATCCGGATCAACTGGGCGATCCCGCGCGCATCCTTGCGATCAGTCTTCACCGTCATCGCAGACAATGCGGCCTTCACATGCCGCGTTTCGAGCAGAACCGTCTCGAGCCCTGCTCTTTTCAGCCCCGCATGCAGCCATTGCGACAGCGGCCCAGCCTCCAGCCCGATCCGCTTCACTGCAAAGCCAAGCGTCTCGAAAAATTCAACCAAGGCGTCGGGTTCGCTCGCGACCTTCGCTTCCTTCAGGATTTTACCTTGGGCATCCACAACGCATACGCTCGACAGTTCCAATGACACGTCAATTCCGGCATAGTTCTCCACGGCTGTCCTCCGTCTCCAGATGCTTGGGGCCGACTCAAGTCGTGACCCGTTTCATCATCTATCGGGGGACAGCCACCATCATCACCCCTTGCTCGGAGCAGGGCCCATTACGGCATCTAGTCGACGATCGGTCCGCGATAACGGCTTCGTTCTCTCACTTGTCAGCAATTCTGCCCTTACAACGCTGTTTCCGAGGAACAAAACGATAACACCAGACCAGGAATGGTTCGCGCCAATCCGCCACCCTGGCCCGTGTTCACGTGCGATTTAGGAGAAAACAGCAGGAAGACAGGAGAAAAGTGCTTCGGTCTATGCTATGCTTGAGTATGACGTCGCAAACTCCATACTCACTTGGAATTCTTCATCTCGAGCGCGGCCTGCTGCCGGACGCCACGCGGCTAAAGCCGGCGTCTGGCGCGATGTTGCATCCGGAAACCTTTGACTTTCCAGTTATCTGGGAAACTGTTGCAGGAGCCTGGGTGGAGAACGTGGTTCGTGGTGACCCAGCGTTGGAGCCGGCATTCATCGCAGCTGCTCGGCGCTTGGTCGAGCGCGGCGCGATGGCGATAAGCTCGACATGTGGCTTCTCTATCCGGCATCAGTCCGCAGTCGCTGCGTCTGTGAACGTGCCGGTGGTCATGTCGAGCTTACTTCTGTTGCCGACACTCCTTCGGCAGCTACCCGGCGCGGCTAAGATTGCCGTCCTAACATATGACTCGACTCACTGTAGCGAAGACTTGCTCCAACTCGACGATCCGAATGAACGTGCGAGGGTCGTGATTGGCGGCATCGAGGGTGGCAAGTTCTGGCGTGATGAATTGAAGAATCCCCCTCCGCCCACCGATGTTGCCGCCATCGAAAGAGATGTTAGCGCCTGCATCACACGGCTACGGGGGGCGCATCCACAAATAGCCGCAATCCTGTTTGAATGCGCAGCATTCCCGACCGTTGCAACTTACATTCGCCGGACGGCGGGGCTGCCCGTCTACGACATCACGGACCTTTGCCGGATAACGATGGCGTCCACGGGATGGGCAGGCTAACGGGACAATCGCATGGTCGTTTGGCATGAGGGAAGTTAGACGAAATCATCTCGGAGCCTATGGACGACATCAAATTGGGATACCGGAGCGGTAGTCCTTATCGAGCGGAATCTTCGAGCGGCGTCGTGACCTTCCCCTCAAGTTTTATTTAGACCTGAGTTCGGCTGATGGATTTGCCCGATTGGGCGGTGCTAGCGATGGGAGCTGGCGCAGAACCCTCGGATAGCACAGTGTCAGATCCCGGCGCGGATGGCAGGTGAAGGCTAACTCGGATGGCGTCTTCAATCCGAGCCGCGAGTGTGGGCTTGCGTCGTTGTAATCGGCGCGCCAGCATCCGAGCGCGATGCGGACCTGGGCCAGCGAGGTAAACAGCGTCTCGTTCAGCAATTCGTCCCGCAGCGGAACGTTGAAGCTCTCGATGAAGGCATTCTGCATGGACTTGCCCGGCGCAATGTAGTGCCAGGCCCCCTCTGATCGGCCCATCTCAGAATGGCGTTGCTAGTGAGCTCGCCGCCATTGTCGCTGACCACCATCTTCGGAGCTCGATCCAAACCGACCAGTTCCCATGCCGCCCGGGTGCCGAAGAGCGAGGTATCAACCACTAGCTGTGGACTGGTTAGAGCGAGTCTGCTGATGGGTGGCATCGAGCCGATACTGCCATGCGGCCGGCGCCAATTGTAGGTGTGAAGCCATCTCGGCAGTTCAGCGGCTCTCTCTTTTGAGGTGTTGTAAGCGCGGGCATAGGCCCATTCGCGCAGGCTGGTCTGGATGAAGCGCTCAGCTTTGCCATTGGGTTTTGGGGTATAGGGCTTGGTGCGGATGTGCTTGAGGCCGAGGCGCTTGCAGGCTTTGCGGAAGGCAAAGGATTTGTAGCAAGAGCCGTTGTCGGTCATCACCCGCTCGACCGTGATGCCCAGACTCGCGTAGTAGGCGATCGCGGCCTTAAGGAAGGCCACGGCGCAGCCCTGTCGTTCGCTCTTCATGACCTTGCTGAAGGCGATCCGGGAGCATCGTCGATACAGACGTGGACGTATTCCCAGCCAGGTCCTTCGCCGCGTGCGGATTCCGCTCGATGTCGCCTGCTATTGAACGAACCCGCTACGCGGGAGTGGGGGCAAGCCTGGTGAACTGAGGTGTCCTGTCTGAGAGGATGTTGGTCTTCGCACCACCCCTCTCAAGACAGGAGACCCAGATGGCTACCATGAGCCCTCTTCGGCAGCGCATGATCGAGGACATGACGGTCCGCAATCTGTCGCCGTCGACTCAACAATCCTATATCTATGCGATCGCAAAGTTTAGCCGCCATTTCGGCTACGCCCCGGACCGGTTGAGTTTCGAGCAGGTCCGCGCCTATCAACTGCATCTCATCGGCCAAAAGCGTTCGTGGTCCCACATCAATCAGGTGGCCTGCGCGCTGCGGTTCTTCTACGGCGTCACACTCGGGCAGACGGAGGCATTCGAGCGGATCATCGGTGGCCAGAAGCCTGACAAGCTCCCGCTCGTGCTTAGTGCCGAAGAGATCGAGCGCTTCCTGGACGCGGTTACAGGGGTGCGCAATCGCGTCGTGCTGGCGACGGCTTATGCGGCTGGCTTACGGGCTAGTGAAGTCGTCCGCCTGAAGGTGAGCTCGATCGACAGCAAACGAATGTTGATCCACATCGAGAACGGCAAGGGCGGCAGGGATCGTTACGCGATGCTTTCTCCGCGACTGCTGGAGATTCTGCGCACGTACTGGATGCGAGCCCGACCGGGCTATGGCTATTTCCAGGCCAAGACCCCAGTGAACATGTCAGCGTCCGCTGCGTCCAGGCGGCCTGCCGCGCCGCCCGCCGCCGCGCTCGGCTTGCCAAGCCGATTACTGTCCATACGCTCCGGCACTCGTTTGCGACCCATCTCCTGGAAAGCGGGATCGACATTCGCATCATTCAAGTTCTGCTCGGACATGCCGAGCTGGGATCGACCGCGCGCTACGCTCAGGTCGCGACCAATCTGCTCGCCCGCACGACCAGCCCATTCGATGGACTCTCCGTCAGGGTGATCCCACCCGACTGAGCTGCGCATATGCGCCCCGTGCTCGAGGTGGCGGACATCCTCCGCCGCCACGGCGGCGCGTTCCGTGCCGCGCAGGGTCCTCGGCTGTCCTCCGATCAGCGCCGTGCGATGGCGGCCATCGAGGCGTGTCGCACAGCGACGCTCGGCGGCCACGTCGAGCGGTGCGACGACTGCGGCCTGGTCCGCGTCGCCTATAACAGCTGTCGCGATCGGCACTGTCCAAAGTGCCAAGCGCTCGCGCGCGCCCAATGGCTCGTCGAGCGCCAGGCCGACCTGCTGCCGGTCCCCTATTTCCATGTCGTCTTCACCGTGCCGGCGCCCGTGGCCGCCATCGCGCTGCAGAACAAGGCGGTGGTCTACGACATCCTGCTCAAGGCAGCAGCCGAGACGATCCGTCTCATCAGCGCCGACCCGAAGCATCTCGGTGCCGAGACCGGGATGATCGCCATTCTCCATACCTGGGGCCAGACCCTGACGCATCATCCACATGCCCATTGCCTCGTGCCAGGCGGCGGGATCGCCCCTGATGGAAGCTGGGTTCATTGTCGCCCCGGCTTCTTCCTTCCCGTTCGCGTCCTGTCACGATTGTATCGTCGGCTATTCCTGGAGCGCCTGCAGGCGGCGTTCGATGGCACCAAGCTCCAATTCTTCGGCCATCTCGCGCACCTCGTCGAGCCAGCGGCATTCGCCAGCCATCTAAACGCCCTCCGCAAGGTCGAGTGGGTCGTCTACGCCAAGCGTCCCTTCGGCGGACCAGAACAGGTTCTGGCCTATCTTGGGCGCTACACCCATCGCGTTGCGATCGCCAACGGCCGGCTCCTTAGCTGTGACCAGGGCCACGTCCGCTTCCGGTGGAAGGATTATCGCGCTGGCAACAAATCCAAAGTGATGACACTCGACACTGAGGAGTTCCTTCGTCGCTTTCTGCTCCACATATTGCCGAAGGGGTTCCGCCGCATCCGTCATTTTGGTTTCCTGGCGAACGCCTGCCGCGCCGCCAAACTCGCGCGCATCCGAGCGGCGCTTGACGCGCCGCAGCCACCTCCGCCTGCCGAAGCTGTCAACTATCGTGAGCGCTGCGCCATCCTCCTTGGTCACCGCCTCGACTTGTGCCCCATCTGCGGAGGCCGCATGGTCGAGATTGGACCTGTGCCGCGTGCGCCAGCGCAGCGACGCGCAGCACCTCGCTGCGATACATCATGACCGACGACCTCGACTTGTCCGCTCCCACTGCACGCGCTGCCCTGCCGACGTTCTCCGTCGGAACGATCAAGCACGCTCACAACGCCCGCCGAACGGGCGATAGTCAGCCGCCTGGGCTTGACGCGCCGTTCGACGCTATCGACGGCGGCATCCTTTGCTGCCAACATCAGCGACAATCTGCGGCCACACTCGCTCGCGGGCCCGACATCGGGTCAATCGCGCTACCGGCGCCTAGATCGAACCCCCATAGGTCCGCGCTCACAAGACGCGGCTTCGTTCAATCCAGCTTCAAATAGGTCCCGCGCTGGACTTGCGGCGAGATCTGTGACGCGGGACCTATTTGAACCCTCCAGTATTGAACGAACCCGCTACGCGGGAGTGGGGGCAAGCCTGGTGAACTGAGGTGTCCTGTCTGAGAGGATGTTGGTCTTCGCACCACCCCTCTCAAGACAGGAGACCCAGATGGCTACCATGAGCCCTCTTCGGCAGCGCATGATCGAGGACATGACGGTCCGCAATCTGTCGCCGTCGACTCAACAATCCTATATCTATGCGATCGCAAAGTTTAGCCGCCATTTCGGCTACGCCCCGGACCGGTTGAGTTTCGAGCAGGTCCGCGCCTATCAACTGCATCTCATCGGCCAAAAGCGTTCGTGGTCCCACATCAATCAGGTGGCCTGCGCGCTGCGGTTCTTCTACGGCGTCACACTCGGGCAGACGGAGGCATTCGAGCGGATCATCGGTGGCCAGAAGCCTGACAAGCTCCCGCTCGTGCTTAGTGCCGAAGAGATCGAGCGCTTCCTGGACGCGGTTACAGGGGTGCGCAATCGCGTCGTGCTGGCGACGGCTTATGCGGCTGGCTTACGGGCTAGTGAAGTCGTCCGCCTGAAGGTGAGCTCGATCGACAGCAAACGAATGTTGATCCACATCGAGAACGGCAAGGGCGGCAGGGATCGTTACGCGATGCTTTCTCCGCGACTGCTGGAGATTCTGCGCACGTACTGGATGCGAGCCCGACCGGGGCTATGGCTATTTCCAGGCCAAGACCCCAGTGAACATGTCAGCGTCCGCTGCGTCCAGGCGGCCTGCCGCGCCGCCCGCCGCCGCGCTCGGCTTGCCAAGCCGATTACTGTCCATACGCTCCGGCACTCGTTTGCGACCCATCTCCTGGAAAGCGGGATCGACATTCGCATCATTCAAGTTCTGCTCGGACATGCCGAGCTGGGATCGACCGCGCGCTACGCTCAGGTCGCGACCAATCTGCTCGCCCGCACGACCAGCCCATTCGATGGACTCTCCGTCAGGGTGATCCCACCCGACTGAGCTGCGCATATGCGCCCCGTGCTCGAGGTGGCGGACATCCTCCGCCGCCACGGCGGCGCGTTCCGTGCCGCGCAGGGTCCTCGGCTGTCCTCCGATCAGCGCCGTGCGATGGCGGCCATCGAGGCGTGTCGCACAGCGACGCTCGGCGGCCACGTCGAGCGGTGCGACGACTGCGGCCTGGTCCGCGTCGCCTATAACAGCTGTCGCGATCGGCACTGTCCAAAGTGCCAAGCGCTCGCGCGCGCCCAATGGCTCGTCGAGCGCCAGGCCGACCTGCTGCCGGTCCCCTATTTCCATGTCGTCTTCACCGTGCCGGCGCCCGTGGCCGCCATCGCGCTGCAGAACAAGGCGGTGGTCTACGACATCCTGCTCAAGGCAGCAGCCGAGACGATCCGTCTCATCAGCGCCGACCCGAAGCATCTCGGTGCCGAGACCGGGATGATCGCCATTCTCCATACCTGGGGCCAGACCCTGACGCATCATCCACATGCCCATTGCCTCGTGCCAGGCGGCGGGATCGCCCCTGATGGAAGCTGGGTTCATTGTCGCCCCGGCTTCTTCCTTCCCGTTCGCGTCCTGTCACGATTGTATCGTCGGCTATTCCTGGAGCGCCTGCAGGCGGCGTTCGATGGCACCAAGCTCCAATTCTTCGGCCATCTCGCGCACCTCGTCGAGCCAGCGGCATTCGCCAGCCATCTAAACGCCCTCCGCAAGGTCGAGTGGGTCGTCTACGCCAAGCGTCCCTTCGGCGGACCAGAACAGGTTCTGGCCTATCTTGGGCGCTACACCCATCGCGTTGCGATCGCCAACGGCCGGCTCCTTAGCTGTGACCAGGGCCACGTCCGCTTCCGGTGGAAGGATTATCGCGCTGGCAACAAATCCAAAGTGATGACACTCGACACTGAGGAGTTCCTTCGTCGCTTTCTGCTCCACATATTGCCGAAGGGGTTCCGCCGCATCCGTCATTTTGGTTTCCTGGCGAACGCCTGCCGCGCCGCCAAACTCGCGCGCATCCGAGCGGCGCTTGACGCGCCGCAGCCACCTCCGCCTGCCGAAGCTGTCAACTATCGTGAGCGCTGCGCCATCCTCCTTGGTCACCGCCTCGACTTGTGCCCCATCTGCGGAGGCCGCATGGTCGAGATTGGACCTGTGCCGCGTGCGCCAGCGCAGCGACGCGCAGCACCTCGCTGCGATACATCATGACCGACGACCTCGACTTGTCCGCTCCCACTGCACGCGCTGCCCTGCCGACGTTCTCCGTCGGAACGATCAAGCACGCTCACAACGCCCGCCGAACGGGCGATAGTCAGCCGCCTGGGCTTGACGCGCCGTTCGACGCTATCGACGGCGGCATCCTTTGCTGCCAACATCAGCGACAATCTGCGGCCACACTCGCTCGCGGGCCCGACATCGGGTCAATCGCGCCTACCGGCGCCTAGATCGAACCCCCATAGGTCCGCGCTCACAAGACGCGGCTTCGTTCAATCCAGCTTCAAATAGGTCCCGCGCTGGACTTGCGGCGAGATCTGTGACGCGGGACCTATTTGAACCCTCCAGTATTCCGAGATGATCTCGCCCACCATTCCGATTTGAAGTCGCCCACCCATTCCGAGATGAAGTCGCCCATGCTTCCGGGATGATGTCGCCCGGGTGACGAGGCCTCTTCTGGCTCCCATAGGTCGTCCCTTTCGGCTTTGCGAAGGGGGACCCTGGATGCCGACGGAGAGGCTTGCGATGCGCCGTGTGCGCGATGTGATCAGGATGAAGGCGGCTGGACTGCCGAGCCGCGAGATTGCGCGGCGGATGGGCGCGGCGCCCTCGACAGTGCGGTTGACCATCCGGCGGTTCGAGGCCGCAGGCCTGAGCTGGCCGTTGCCCGACGAACTCACGGACGCGGCCCTGGAGGCCCGCCTGTTCGCCAAGACCGGCAACGGCAACCGGCAGGGTCACCGCCGCATCGCCGAGCCCGACTGGGCGGCGGTGCACCGCGAGCTCAAGCGCAAGCACGTGACGCTGTCGATCCTGTGGGAGGAGTACATTGCCGCCGAGCCCGGCGGATACCGGTACTCGCGTTATGTTGCGGCCAGATTTATGTTGTGCGAGGAGCGATAATTGCGGGGAGCCTGAGCTCTGCGGGCATTGTTCACGCAACATAATTCGACGTCTGGGTAGCGAACCTTTTGTCCAATGGAGGCTCGCTATGGATCAGACGATATATTCCATTCCCTTGACCGTACCCCACCGTGATGACGCGCCATTCACCGACGAGCGGTACCGGTACCTTCGCCACTGTGCAGAAGCCGGTGCGACCGCAGCTTCTCTCAAGATCAAGCGCAACGAGCTGTTGCGGATTGCCGCACGTCTCGGTCCAGATGCTTCGCAGGGCATCGATATCGAGGCACTCCAACGGATCGCGACCGAGCGTCTGCGCCTGACGGGGGCTGCCACCGCAGCACGAAGAGTGGTCGACATCGGACGGCCTTGGCTTCGATTTCTCGGTTGGTGGCGTGAACCAACCGTCGTGTTTCAGTACCAGAGCCAACTCGACCAGTATGTGACATGGATGCGCAATGAGCGCGGATTCTCGCCATCGACGGTGGAGCAATGGAGCCGGATAATCGGCAGGTTCCTGCGCTGGTGCGACAAAACCAACCGGCAACTCAGGGACCTTCAGCCTGAAGACGTTGACGCCTATTTTGTCGCCCAGGCGACGGGACGATGGTCCCGCGTTTCGGTGGCCAACACAGCCTCTGCCTTGCGGGGATTTCTGCGCTACGCGGCAAAGCGGGGAATGTGTACGGACCGCTTAGCGGCCTCGATTTGCCGGCCTCGGCTTTATCGTCAGGAGTCGCTGCCGTATGCCCCAGAGTGGTTCGACGTGCAGCGCATGTTGGCCGACGCCGAGACTGACAACCCCCGGGACATCCGCGATCGTGCGATCCTGCTGTTGCTCGCGGTCTACGGGATGCGCAGCGGCGAAGCGGCGGCATTGCGCCTTGATCAGATTGACTGGGCCGGTAGGACGCTACGGCTTTTCCGCCTGAAGCGCCGGCAGCCGCAGATCTATCCCCTGGTTCCCTCTGCGGCTGAGGCGCTCGCCCGCTACATCGACACGGTGCGGCCGCTATCATCGTGCCCGGAAGTGTTCCTCTGCATGCACGCGCCCCGTCGACCGTTGAAGGCAGGGAGCATTTATGATGTCGCCAACCGCAGATTTGTTGCACTTGGAATCGACGCTGCCCACCGCGGTGGCCATGCGTTGCGCCACGCCTGCGCCTCCCGGCTTCTCGCCGAAGGTCTGTCGATAAAGGAGATCGGGGACCATTTGGGACATCGCAGCGCGGCGTCAACCAGCATCTACGCCAAGGTGAACATGCAGGCGCTTCGCGAGGTCGGAGCGTTCGACCTGGGAGGCCTCCAATGAGGCTGACCCATGTTGTCGACGCCTATCTGGCCAAGCAGCGCTCACTGGGGGCGCGTTTCGAGTCGGCTGAGGTTCTGCTCCGTAGGTTCTGCCGAGCGATGGGCAATCGAGATATCGGCGAAGTCACCCCAGAGGCGGTAGCCGAGTTCCTCCAAGGCAAAGGATCGCTCAGTGCCACCTGGATGCTGCGATATAGGGTTTTGAGCGGCCTTTATCGATTCGCCATCAGTCGCGGGTACGCAGCATCCTCCCCACTGCCGACATCGTTTCCAAAGCTGCTGCCGCAACAAACGCCCTATGTTTATTCCACGGAAGAACTGCGCCGCCTGTTGGACGCGACCTCGATCCTGGAGGTTGGGCATCGCCCTCATGTGCCAGCTATGTACCGTACGCTCCTCTTATTGCTGTACGGAAGCGGCATGCGCATTGGCGAGGCGCTTCGTTTGGTCCTGCAAGACGTGGATCTGACTGATCAGGTCATCACCGTCCGTGACACGAAGTTCTTCAAAACGCGCCTCGTGCCTATCGGACCAAAGCTCAACCAGGAATTGGTCGAGTACGTCGAGCGCCGTCGCCGGCTCCCTCTGCCGCGCGGGCAAGAATCTCCATTATTCACTACGCGCGGCAGTCGACCGTGGCACTATGTGCGGGTCATCTCCTGGTTTCAGCATGTCCGCCGGGCCGCCGGAATCAGTTGCCCTGTCGGCGAGCCTCGACCTCCACGGCTGCACGATATTCGCCACACAGCCGCGGTGCACCGGGTAATTGCATGGTATCGCTCCGGCCAGGAGGTGCAGCGACTGCTTCCGCAACTCGCCACCTACCTTGGCCACATCGATATCCGTTCAACCCAGCGCTATTTGCAGATGACGCCAGATCTCCTCCAGGCGGCCAGCGAGCGCTTTGCCCTGTACGCGATGGAGGCCGACCATGAAGGATAAGAGCCTGCTTGGTCCGTGGATCCGGCGGTTCTTGCTGGAACATCTGGTCGCCGAGCGCAATCTTTCCCGCAACACCCAAGCCAGCTACCGCGACACGCTGACATTGTTGCTGCCGTTCGCCAGCAAGCAGGGAGGCTGCGCCATCGATCGCATGACCGTGGAAGAGCTGACGCCGGAAGTCGTCCGCAAGTTCCTGGACCACCTGGAGCGCGATCGCCGGTGCAGCGAGGTTACCCGCAACCAACGGCTGGCGACCATCCATTCACTGGCGCGCTTTATCGGGACGCGTTCGCCGATCCACCTGGCCTGGTGTTCCGAGATACGGGCAGTGCCGTTCAAGAAGACGGCCAAGACCGCGATCGGATACCTCGAAAAGGCCGAGATGGACGCGTTGCTAAATCAACCTGACAGACGCACGAGTCTTGGGGTGCGGGACCATGTTCTGCTGCTTTTCCTATACAACAGCGGTGCTCGCGCCGATGAGGCAGCAAAATTGACGGTCGGCAATCTCCAACTGGGTGCGTCTCCGTCAGTGCGACTTCACGGTAAGGGCAACAAGGTTAGAATCTGTCCATTGTGGTCAACGACCGCAACCTCGTTGACTCGTCTTGTGGCCGACCGGAACAAAAGTGAAGCGGTCTTTCTCGGGCGGACGAACCAGCCTTTGACGCGCTTCGGAATACACCGTCTCGTGACGCAATATGCCGCCATGGCGGGCGAAACGGTGCCGACGTTGGCGACGAAGCGCGTAAGCCCACATACGGTTCGGCACACAACGGCGGTGCACCTGCTGCGCGCCGGCGTCGACATCAACACGATCCGTGCTTGGCTGGGCCACGTGTCATTAGACACCACGCACATCTATGCTGAAGTCGACCTGGAAATGAAAGCAGAGGCGTTAGCCAGGGTCGACATCAGCAGTCTGAGGCCGCCGCCTCGGCAACCCTCTCTCCCGTCGTTGATGGCATTCCTGAAGGCCCTGTAGGTCGAAAGGTCACACTCTTATGTTGCGGAGCGAGCCGAGGAAATTGGCGCAATCCTTGGCTCGCTCCAGCAGCGACAACATAAATCTGGCGGCAACATAACGCGAGATATGTTCACGATCACATATCTCGCGCTTCTGCGAGCTTTACCGCGCCTGGGAGGGCCGCCTGTCGGTGACGATGCGCCAGTCGCATGCGGCCGGCGACAAATTGTTCGTCGACTACGCGGGCGACGGCGTGCCGGTGGTGGTCGACCGCCTCACCGGCGAGCGGAGGACGGCGCAGGTCTTCGTCGCCGTGCTCGGCGCCTCGAACTTCACCTATGCGCAGGCGACGTGGACCCAGGGGCTTGCCGACTGGATCAGCGCCCACGTCGGCACCTTGGCGGCGATCGACGGCGTGCCGGCGCTGCTGGTGCCCGACAACACCAAGGTCGCGGTCATCAAGGCGAGCCTCTACGACCCGCAGATCAATCGCACCTATGCGGAGATGGCCGCGCATTACGGCACGGCCGTCTTGCCGGCGCGACCACGCAAGCCGCGCGACAAGGCCAAGGTCGAGCAAGCCGTCCTCATCATCGAGCGCTGGCTGCTCGGCCGCCTGCGCCACCGCGTCTTCTACAGCCTCGCCGAGGTCAACGCAGCGATCGGCGAGTTGCTGACCAGGCTCAACGAGGAGCGGCTCGGCGTGACGCGCCGTCGGCTGCTCGAGGAGGTCGACCGGCCGGCGCTCAAGCCGTTACCGGCGAGCCCCTACGTGCTCGCCGAGTGGCGTATCCGCCGGTCAGCCTCGACTACCACGTCGAGGTGGAGAAGCACTACTACAGCGTTCCGCATCGCTTCGCGCGTGCCGAGGTCGAGGTCCGGTTCACCGCCCGCACCGTCGAGATCTTCCACAAGGGCGAGCGGATTGCCGCGCATCAGCGCATGAGCGGCAATCACAAGCATACCACCGTGCCGGAGCACATGGCCTCCAGCCATCGCCGCTACGCCGGCTGGACCATCGCGCGCATCCGCCAGGACGCCGCTGCGATCGGCCCGGCGACCAGCGCGTTGTGCGACCTCATTCTCGACGAGCGCTCGCACCCCGAGCAGGGGTTCCGCGCCTGTCTCGGCATCCTCAGGCTCGCCGCATCCTACGGGCGCGAGCGCTTGGACGCGGCAGCCGCGCGGGCGATCGACATCGGCGCGCGCACCTATGGCTCGGTCAAATCGATCCTCGCCAACAACCTCGATCGGCGTCCTGCTCCCCAGCGTTCCGCGGACGACCTGCCGATCCTGCATGCCAACATCCGCGGACCGCGCTACTACAATTAGGAGATGATCCCTTGCTCGCCCATCCGACCTTCGACCGGCTCAACGCGCTCGGCCTCCACGGCATGGCCAAAGCCTTTGTCGACATCGAGGCCACTGGCGAAGCCGCCAGCCTCGGTCACGCCGAATGGCTCGCGCTGCTGCTCGAACGCGAAGTCTCGCTGCGTCACGACAAGCGGCTCGCCACTCGCCTGCGTCACGCCAAGCTGCGCCAGCAGCCTTGTGTCGAGGACGTCGACTACCGCACCCCGCGCGGTCTCGATCGCGCGCTATTCGCCAGCCTCGTCGAGGGCCGCTGGATCGACGACCACGCCAACCTGCTGATCTGCGGTCCGGCCGGCGTCGGCAAGAGCTGGATTGCCTCGGCGCTCGGCCACAAGGCCTGTCGCGATAATCGCTCCGTCCTTTACCAGCGCGTCCCGCGTCTGTTCGACGATCTGGCGCTCGCCCGCGGCGATGGCCGCCACCCGCGCCTGCTGCGCGCGCTCGGCCGCGTTGATCTGCTCATCCTCGACGACTGGGGCCTGGTCCCGCTCGATGCCGGCGCCCGCCACGACCTCCTGGAGATCCTGGAGGATCGCTACGGCCGCCCCTCCACCCTCGTCACCAGCCAACTCCCGGTCGAGCAGTGGCACGCGCTCATCGGCGCCCCCACCTACGCCGATGCCGTCCTCGATCGCCTCGTCCACAACGCCCATCGGCTCGATCTCTCCGGCGAAAGCTTGCGCCGAACCCGGCAATCCGCCCGAAAGGCCTGAGCCCGTGGCTCTGTGGACATGCCGCTTCGCTTGGACAACGTCAAGGCGTTGCCCACATGCCCTCTGTGGACGCCCCCGGGGATGCAAGAAGAATCTTTCGTCAAGCGCTGCGCTGTAGTCGGGTGCTGACATCTGTCCGGCCTTTAATGCGACCGTCATTTGTCGCGGGCCCGTATGGGAGTTCGCGGATCAGGTCCAAATCACAGCGGCGTGCTTGGTAGCACTTGGGCATGTACTGGTTCTCCCAACCCCGTCTCTCGACTGTTGCGCCATACCTTCCGTTTGACCTTCCTACATCTCGACGACCTCTGACCGGACGGCTATGCCGCCACAGCCGGAGCTTTATAGACCCCACCGTTGGCCATCAAAGCCCAGACGACGCGGGCCATCTTGTTGGCAAGAGCGGTGGCTACCAGCATAGTGGCTTGCGGGCAATCATGCGCCCGAGCCACGATGACGGTGAAGCGCCTCGCCGGCGTGCCTGCTGCACGACCGCAGTTGCGCCGATGATAAGTAACCGTCGCAACGTTCGCTCCCCCATTTTCGACGTCGCACCCAGTTTCTGTTTGCCGCCCGTGGAGCGCTGCAACGGGGTCAACCCCAGCCATGCTGCGAAGTCGCGTCCGCACCGGAAGCTTCCGGCGGCAGGCGCAAGGGCAAGCAAAGCCGTCGCCGTCATTGGTCCCACGCCTGGGATTGTCATCAAACGGCGGGCATCTTTTTCTTTTCGGGCGCGACGGGTGATCTCGCTGTCGAGTTTCTTGATCTGCATTTCCAGCGTCACCATCGTCTTGATCAATATCTCGAGTACGAACCGTGCCGCTTCGGGGACGTCGGTTTTTGGATCCATTGCGCGCTCGACAAGCTCTGCGACATAGGCCGTGCCCTTTGCCACAATCACCCCGTATTCGGCGAGATGACCACGCAAAGCATTGATCGCCTGGGTCCGCTGCCGGATCAGCAGGTCGCGGGTCCGAAACACCACCGCGCTCGCTTGCTGCTCTTCGCTCTTGACGGGAACGAAACGCATGGTCGGCCTCTGCGCCGCTTCACAGATCGCCTCTGCATCGGCCATGTCGTTCTTCTGCCGCTTCACGAAGGGCTTCACGTAAGCCGGTGGGATCAGCCGCACTTCATGGCCGAGCTTGCCAATCTCACGAGCCCACTAATGCGCGCCCGAGCAGGCTTCGATCGCCACGAGGCAAGCCGGCTGCTCGGCAAAGAATGCCAGCAGCTTATTCCGGCGCAGCTGTTTGCGAAAAACGACCTTGCCGGCGGCATCGGCTCCGTGGGCCTGAAAGACATACTTCGCTAAATCTAGTCCAATCGTGCTAACTTCGTTCACGGACGCTTCCTCTCTCGTGATGGCTGTTCAACACCCTTCACTTTGGCACATCGATGCCGTCGAGGGGGCGTCCACCCCATCACAGCAACCGCAGCAGAAGAAAAAGCAGATTCAAGCCAAATCGGTACACCCGGGCGACTTCGTCGGAATCCGCAGCCGCGCGCCCGCAGCCTGCTCTGCCCCGTTCGATCGCCGGTGATGCGATGGCCTATACGGTTGAACTTGCCGAGCTTTTTGATGTCGATGTGAATCAGCTCGCCGGGATGTTCACGCTCATAGCGCCGCACCGGCTCGGCCGGTTCCAGGTCGCGCAATCGGTTCAATCCCAGCCGCCGCAGGATCCGGCTGACAGTCGCTGGTGAGATACCAACCTCGGTTGCAATCTGCCTGCCCGTGTGGCGCTGCCGGCGCAACGCCTCGACGGCGGTGCACGTGGTGACAGGGGTTTGGCTTGGCGATGAAAGGGGCCTTGAGGAGCGATCACGCAATCCCTCCACACCTTCCTCGCGGAAGCGCTGACCCATTTGGCGACGGTCTTCGCAGTAACATTGAACTGGAGCGCGGCTGCGGCCTTCGTCAGGCCGCCTTCGATCACGGCTCGCACCATGGCCTCTCGACCTTTCGGCGTCAGAGGCGCATTCTTATGGGTGTCTATTCGGTCCTCCGGGGATTGGCTAAAGCTTCGACAACTTCAGCTTCCTCGTTCCGGACCGGATGGACAACCTCCTGAAAGCTCACAACTAGCGCCAGGCGCTCGCGGGTGCAGTCATCGACCACGATCACGCGGATACCGGGCGCAGTCTTCAGGATCGGGATGATCTCGGCGTCCCCAATAGGGCGCAAGCGGATCGGATCGTCGCCGGCCCCTCGGCGCCTTCTTCTGCAATGGCAGGCGCAAGTCGCCCTCGATCCAATACGCACTCGTTTTCGAGAATGCGGGGAACGCGCGAGGTTCTTTGAGCCGGCAGAGGACGCCGAGCCGCGCGCTAACGCGCCGCCCGCGAGCGCTCCGCCAGCAAAACCTTCAACTCCTCCGCGAGGCGCTTGCGCCAATGGCACAAGTCCGAGGCGCTGCGTTACGATCGGATCAGCGCGCCTTCGGTGATTGATGGTCCCATCAATGGTGAGTTCTTCACCCTGTACGTCGAGAAGGTGTTGGCACCCACCCTCGCACCGGGCGAGATCGTCGTTCTCGACAACCTTGGCAGCCACAAGGGCAAAGCGGCTCGCCAAGCTATCCGCGCCAGAGGCCGCCCACCGCATCTTCTTGCCGCCATATAGCCCTGACCTCAATCCGATCGAGCAGGTCTTCGCCAAACTCAAACATCTCATGCGAGCTGCCGAGCCCCATGACGTGGAGGCAACCTGGAGAAAGGTTGGTGAACTCCTCGATCTCTTCTCCAGGGCGGAGTGCACCAACTACTTCCAAAACTCAGGCTATGTTTCCGTATAAAGACATCATGCTCCTAGAAACACCACACCCCGGGGTAGGATCGCCGATGAACGCGCTTGAGCAACAACAGTCCGACGAAGAGGGCCTCGATGCTAGGGCGGCCGTTCTCGTGTGATCTCGCTCTCGATCCGAGCCACAGGTGAGTCTGCCGGCAAGCAGAGCAAGTTCGCGCTTCAAGCTGATGATCTGGTTCAGCCGCGCCGGAACAGATTGTTCAATCACGCCCCGTGGCGCTTCCTCAGCCGGGTCGCCCCCTCCGATGACCGCAGTGAAAGAGCGTCCACAATCGAAATTGCAAGTTGTGGCTGTAGCTCCAAACAACTTCTATCTTTTTCTTTCGCGCTCCGCGGCGCCGATTACCGTCGCGTCCTCGAT
Organism: Bradyrhizobium zhanjiangense; assembly: GCF_004114935.1. Lineage (NCBI taxonomy): Bacteria > Pseudomonadati > Pseudomonadota > Alphaproteobacteria > Hyphomicrobiales > Nitrobacteraceae > Bradyrhizobium > Bradyrhizobium zhanjiangense. The sequence continues at coordinate 2,426,247 of NZ_CP022221.1, read as the reverse complement.
TATGAAAAGGATTAGAACGTGGCTACCATTGTGCCCGGGTCCACGGTTCGCCCTTAAATGATCCCATGAAACGGACGACGGACCAGCCCTTGGACGAAAAACTCTATGATGGACGTGTAATCGAAAACCGGGACACCAGTCGCTCGCTGGACTGCAGCAGCATAAGGTGGAAGTTCCGAACACTCAAGCAAAAGGGCGCCAATATCTGGCCGCCGACGCATTAGCTCCATGGCAACTTCAACAGTTTCGACCTCGACCGCAGCATTGTCTAGGTTGCCGCTGGCCGTCAGAAGAGCAGCCGCAAATGCAGGCGAATTCTCAAGCCCTCCGATGACAATGCGCTCGGACTCCCGCGAGATTCCCGACGCGTTTAGGAGGTCAGGAGTCAGCCCAGGCGCCTTAGCCGTGATAATGCCCACGGATCTGTTGGGCGGAAGCATGACCTCAAGGAAGGGCGCCAGAAGAAGCGGCGACAAACAAACAGGAATGTCGACCGCCGCCCGCACCGCTTCCTGGTACCTAACCATGAACCCACAGTTTGCGGTGATCAGGCTCGCCCCCTCGCGTGCAAGCTCGATTGCAGCCTGAACAGCGATCGACTCCGTTGCAGCGTTATTGGGGACTTGAAGCTTGGGAAATGTGAGCCCCGGCATCGGCTTATATCGCACGGGAACACTCCACGTGCAGGCGTTATTAACGCTGCCAGGAGGGTAGAAGCGATCAAAGGGATCATCGGTGACAGCGCGCTGGACCATCAAAATGCCTACGGGCGCGCCGTAAAACTGCAGATTGCGATTCGGCGCGGCCATCCGAACTAACCCGTTAAAAGAATTAGTCATCTCACACACCAGCCTGTCCTTGGCTATTGTAACGCAGTTGATACAGGGAAAACCCAACAGAATACCCCGAGGTTTTGGTATCCGCCCAGCGAACTATTAGCGTTGCTACGATCTCTTAAGCGCCGCCGTTTACCACGCCTAGGCTCCGTTTTGAGCGCAGAATTCTCGTCGGCGAGGCGCACGAGCATCTTGCCGATGTTCGCTCCGGACAGCGGCCCGATGAACGCGTTCGTCTCATGATCCAACCTTTCCACAACTGTCGCCTTGGACAGTAACTTGCTGCTGCGCAGCCAACCAGCAATCCGGGTCTCGAACTCGGGCGGACGTCCCGTGAAGCGTCCTCCATTGCGGAGATCACTCCGCACAGGGCGACGCAGCCGTTGACCTTGAGCGCGTAGAACGCAGCGACGAGATGATCGCCGCCGACGTTGCCGAGGTACAGATCGATCCTCCCCCGGCGCCGGGTGGGCGAGCTCTGCGAGCATGTCGCCGCGGGAGTTGATTCCGACGTCGTAGCCAAGCTCATCCACGAGCAGCCGACCCTTATCGGCATTGCCAGCACTGCCGATCACTCGTGCAGCCGCCAGTAGGTGCGCGAAATGCCCGGCGTATCCACATCGCAGCCAGCTTAGCGTCAACGACCGCGTGGTTGCGCCAACCGAGTCGGTGGCGCGCGTAGTCACCATCGCTGACGGACGGATTCCGGCTGGCCACGACTCGGCCGGCCCTGCGACCCTTAAGCGGTGCGCCGATCTCGTCGGTTTGCTCCATGCGCCTCCGCAGGGCCGGGTCTTCGCTCATGTAGATGTTTCGGACCAGAATTTGTCCGTCCGAGAGCTCAGGGAGCGGAAGCTCCTCGATCCGGCACTTTTCCGGAACAGGACGGTCGAGTGGCCGCGAGGCCAAGGTGATGACCCGTGTCGTTGCCGCGATCGGCCCAATAGCCACGAATAGCTCCTGTACTTGTGAGCGGACGTAAATCAAAAAGCCATTTCGTGGCTTCGCGCTTAAGCCACAGCTGCGGACCATTCCGAAGCAACGTATCATATTGCCTCTATTCGAAAGTGCTGGAGGTCACGCGGTTTTCGAGCCGACCCCGAACTCGACCTGCCCCTCAAGCATAAAGACGAAGAACTCCATGTTGTCGGCGATGTGGAATGGGCTCGCTTGGCTGACCGGTCTCTTGCGCGTGAGTGAAGCACAACACTCAGTTTTGCTTTAGGGATAGGAGCAGCATCCGAACCAGGATCGCTAAGGAACCAACTGGGTGTTCGCGCTTCCGAGCCGTGGGGCGCGATTGGCCTCTCTCAAGCGGACCTCAGGAAAGCGGCGGCTGTGATCTTTTCCAACGGCTCGTAGTGCCCATAGTCGCACACGTGCTTGAAAGGCGCGTTATCGACAGCATTATAGCAACAGATATACGCCCACAGATGTCTGCTCGACCGGTTCGCGTCGGAGCGATGCAGCAAGTTGCCGTCGAAGACCATCGCGTCACCGGGCTCCATTTCGACGTAATGGGGTTCGAAGCGCTTCAGCGCCGCCTCGATTTGCCCCTCGTCGACGGTGATCTGCTCACCCTGCCGGACATGATCGAGCCTGCCTAGTTTATGCGAGCCCTTTAGGACCCGCATGCAACCGCTCTCTTTTGTCGCTTGGTCAAGCGCAACGTAGATAGCCACCATTTGCGGCGCCAAGCAGCCGTGGGTGAAATAAGTTCCGAAATCCTGATGCCACTCCCAGGCGCCGCCGTTGATTGGTTGCTTCAATATCATCTCATGGTAGTACCGGTAGATCGGCTTGCCGACGGCGTCCTGAGCGAGATCGACTAGTCGGGTATCGCGGCCGAGAAAGCCATATCGATCCTCGTCGGCCTTCATCAATCTCTTGAAGAGGCTCGTCTTGCCATCCTTATCCTTCTTGGCAAATACGGATCCACCGTCAATCTCCGCTTCTATCGGTACGCGCGCTCTATCGCGGTACAATGAGATCTCTTTGCTGCTAATCAAATTCTTGCGCACGACGAAGCCGTTTAGTGAGTACGCCGCAACTTCTTCGCTGTTCATTGCAAGCATTGATGTTGTCTCTCCAATCCCAATTCTTCTTTCATCCGAAAGTCGCGACCGAGATGCGCTCCGTCCAGAGGCATGCTAATGCCAATTCGATAGCAAATTGTGAGAATTTGAACCTGCAGTCTGCCGGATTTCGGCGCGGATAGCGCGGTCTCCGGTGAAATTCGGCAATCGAACGTGACGTCCGACAGCTACTCGCCGTAGCGCAGCAAAGTGCTGTGAGCCTATCAGCGCTTCCTCTTAAAGCCTGATATCACGTAAAGGCTAGTAACACTCCGTGATCCTAGACGACAGCCGGGAAGTGCAGGCTAACGGATCGCCCCCCTTCGCGTGGTGTAGGTGGCGGCGAGTCACCGGTGATTTTCCGGCGGGTCGGAAGGCGTCAGCCTGCCACGGCGGGCAAGCCGACGATGGGATCGTCGCTCAACGGCGCGATGGTTTCCAGCGTCATGCCACTGGCTCGCTGGACCGCTCATTCGTCGTTCTAGTTCGAGCGGGTTCGCGCCGATGAGGCGAACGATGGCATCCTTATTGGGGAAAATGCGGTCGACTTCAGTCCGCCGCTTGATCTCGCCGTTGAAGCGCTCAATCGGATTATCGAGTGCAGCTTGGCGCGGTGCTGAACCAGGAAGCTCATATAGGCGAGCACGACGTGTTCGCCTTCGGCTGCGAGGATCAATCCAGCGCAAGGCGCACTTGGCCAGACTTGCTAGATGAACTGCTCGGCCGGCCCTTCCATGGGTCTCGTGGACTCGGGCGCGGCATTCCTTTTTTCTTGTAGCCGCTGAAGATCACGAGGTAGAATGCGAGCGTCGCGTCCTTGCTCCCGATCGCGAAATTTTACCACCCAAGCGGGGCCATTTTGACGCTCGCCGCTCTCAGCTCACCTGGCCCGTCGTTTCAACGCTGGGGGGGGGGCCTCCATGAGCAGCATCATCCGCGATGTCACTTTCAGCCTGCTGATGGTGTGAAGTGCGGGCACCAGTTCGAGTTTCGCGGTCTGCTGATCATATTTGCCGGCACTATTTGTGCACCCCCTGGGCAGTTCGTCGGTGCTAGATGTGATTGCGGGCTTGTAGGCTGAGGAAGAATTAAGGCGATTAGCGTTGGCCTCAAACTTTTGCCCGCCAGTCAAGCGCCCAACCTGTGGCACGTTCGGTAGGGCTGCGCCTGGCCCGCATGGAAGGCGCTCCATGTCACACTTATTAAATGGCACAGCGGGATCTCTCCTGGGCGACCGTGACCGCAGCAAGGCACCAACATCACGTTTTCGGTTAATCCGAAATTGAGGCGATAGAGCCACCAGACAGCACCGGTCGAGATCGGGAATGGCCAGCGCGCGCTTTTATTCCTAAACCTATCCGCGTCATCGGCTTCATTCCACTGTCATCTGGAAACCTCGAGGTCTCGAGGCCAGTGGCTCTCCATTAAGTGAGTTTTCGGTCGGTGATGGCTCGCTGTCGGTCGCGTGCACTTGCAATACATTGGGAGCTGAGATTGGTGTTCGCCATGGCATTCTTTTCCGCGTTTCGAAGCTGGTTGAGAACACGCCTCGCCGCAACCTTACGATGGAAGTACTGCTTCCAAAACGTCCACATCTGGTTGTGACAATTGACAGGAGTTGTAACCTATAAGTCCGCGCACGTAATCGTACTGCTAACAAAGCACCTGCGCCACTTGCGACTGACGTTGCGCCTACCCTAACTTTGCTACCACCTCCTTCAGAAATACCTCCGCGTCCGCCAAGACTATCTGCATCGCCCGCTTGCCGGGCGTGCTAACTGACGGCTGGATTTGCAGTCGTCCAGCGGCTAACACGAAGATGACGGTGCGTGCCGAATGGTTGAGCGAACACCTGGCGCGACTTCGACCAGAGCCATGTGACCGTTCTCCTCGAGAATATTTGCATCCTCGTTATGGCTTAGCACGAGGACAGTTCGTCGACTGCGCTGCGATCTTCCACGGCGACCTATACTGTTCGCATGATGTTGTTCGTATAATCACGGCGTCAAGCGCGTCGCCTGTCTCGCCCGTGAGGCGTCAACCGTTGGGAGGGCTTTGCCCCTGCCTCGAACCGCGTCGCCAGCGCTTCGGCCTTTAGCGCCTGACGATAGGGCTGCACGGCACCCTGCAGGGTTCGCCGGCTGACTGCACGCCTTTTTCGTCCCCTAGGCCTGCCGCACCACATCCGCATTGCCGCGGTGCCGAATGAACCCCTCGCGCAGGCAGCCTTCAAGGCCATCGAGCCACTTCTTACGCTCAGGCGACTTGAACGCCTTCACCCCGCCCGCCGCCACGTAGTCCTTCACCGTGTGATGGCTGCACCCCAGCCGCATCCGCTTCAGACCCCAGCCACCCGCTCTCAGACGCAACAGCTCCGTCACGTCGCCCCGGCGTCTTCATCACCTACTCCCGTGGATCAATCTACGATGAGCCTTCCGTGATTCGTTCCTAGTTCATTCGCTCTCTCCTCGGCAGTCCAAGGAGTGGGCAATTCCTCGTGAAGCCGAGGGGACAGTTTTCCATGGCTCGCGACAAGGGGCGGCGGAATCGAACCGCTGCCAGCGGAACGGCTGAGTTCCGGTCAGCGCCCGCAAAATCTGCGCTGCTGCAAATTGATAGACGGTCGACGTACCAGCGCTTGTGCGGCCTCCCAGTAGCGCCGGGGTAGAGGGATTCGGTGACACGCATCGAATAATTGGATCCAAAGCCTCTAATCTCGGGAGGTTTTTATGTCGGTTATAGCCAGTGGTTTGATGGCCATCGAAATGGCTGCTTTCGCGCATGAGAGCTCGTGCGCTTGTGGCTTACAATGTGCGCCGGATCCGCGTCCAGCGCGGTATTCCGCAAGAGCAATTGGCTTACGATGCAGGAGTTGATCGCTCCTACATGAGCGGACTTGAGCGGCAACAAGCGAACCCGACAATCGATCTTCTCGATCGCCTTGCCGAGACGCTCGGCGTAGCTGTCTCCGAGCTGTTTGTTCGGCCATCCAAGGGCGCGCCGCCACCGGCAACCTTACCTAAAGGTCGCAAGCCGAAGCCGGCACGCGGCAAAAGGACTTAGCCCCTGACAAACACCAGCTGAGACGCAGATCTTGTGCGGTACTGGCGCAGGTATCACGCTCTCACGAGGATTTCATGCGTAGCCGCCCCATATACGCGGCGATCCGGCTATGGGCATCGAATAATGTGATGGATGTTCATTCTGGCGCCGGAGCAGACAATGGCGACTCAAGACGAGGAAGTTCCTTTAAATGCCATCCGCGCGTTTGTGACCGTTGCCCGCGAAGGCAGCGTCACGCGCGCGGCCACCACTTTGGGAACAACGCAAAGTTCGGTCAGCCGGTATTTGGCTGTACTGCGGGATTATCTGGGTGCTGATCTCATCGAGCGGCGTGGACGGGGCAGCGATTTGACCGAGTTCGGGAGGCTATTCGCAAACGCGGTATCTGAGCCGCTCGAAACCGTCAGCTTCACCGCGAAGAGAATGCGACGCCGTGCAGGCGCAGGAACGAATCGGATTGTGGTCCGCACGTCACTATCGACCTTTGCTTTCTCTCTTCTTATTCCAAATCTGCAGGCTTTCTCTTCCGAAGCGGGTGGCGTTATCGTGGACATCGTCAGCTCGCTAGCGCCGCCGACATCTTCGGATGATTTCGATATTTTGATTACACGGGATCTTTCCGTCATCGAGCCCGCCGACAGTTGGGAGATCTACAAAGAGGAGCTGGTGTGCGTCGGCCCGCCAAATCTCGTCGGGGGCAAAGAGCTCTCGATTGTTCGCTCAACCCCTATACTGAACATCACCTCCCGCCCCGACATCCTGCCGACATGGCTGAGGGCCATGAACCTGTCTTCAAGCGACATACGAGCGGGCGCGCGGTATGATCACAACTATCTTGCTCTGCCGGCCGTCATGACAGGGAAATGCCTTCTTGTCGCGCCGGAAATCATCGTCAGTGACCTAGTGCGAGGAGGCGCTTTGCAAATCATCCCTGGCTCCCGCACTCCGAGTGGCATGCAATATCGCGCCTATTCCGTAGATCGCAGCGCGCACCCCGAGATCGCACGTTCTTTTTGCCGATGGCTGGCTCGTCTATGCAAAAAGGTAGCACTTGCGCAGTCTGCCTGACCTCTCGCGGTGTCCCTCAATCCTGTACAGCGGGAGATCAATGCTCAAGCCGAGAGCGCTCAACCTAAGAAAACTATTTGAGCACGGTCGTCAAGGCCTACGGAGATAACGCGCCTCTTTTGCAGCAATCAAGACGCCAATAATGAGAGATCGGAGCGCAAAGACTTTATCCTAGCCGGCATCGTGCCATGTCAGCAGAAGAATTGGCAGGCAGAACGGAAGGTATGCCGTTTATCGCGCCGCAACCCTTTACTTGTCATCCCTGCCCCTGCGTTTGTCGAGCAATGCTCGCCAGCGAAGGCGCATGAGGCGCCGTCCCAGCTTAACAAGTCGAATGGTTCGGCTGCGCAAATCGTCTGTTTTCCAAGCGCGCTGGGCGATACGATGACTTCCAAACAGGCCTTGCGCGATTTGGCGGTAGCTATTTCCTTCCAGCCATCCATCCACTGCGCGAAGCGCAAGGATTAGCCGACGCTGCTTCAAAGCAGGCAAAGCAAGAGGAGGCACTCCGAGCGTCCGACGCTCAAGGGCGAGCCAAAATCGACGTGCGGCCCCCAAGCGAAGCTCGAAATCGGCGTCGAGCGGCAGATCAACGACGACAGCATATCCGCTCGCCGGAAGCTCTCTTAGCCATAGGCGATGCTTCGTGCCCCCGAGCGGCACGATCGCATGCCATCCATCCGGCGCACGGCGAAGCTCGCCACCGGGCAAATGGTCGAAATCGAGCTGATAGCTTTTGGGCGCAATGCAGTTGGCCGCCCGCACAGACAGTATGGTCGGCAGCACCTCGGGTGCCCAAAAGACTGAATGCTTGTCGAAAGTCTTTTGCGGATCAGCAGGAAAACGAGAGCCCCCACTTGCGTCGGAACTGGCCCGCCGCTGCGCTTGAACGTTCGCGGCGAGATAGCCGCTTATAATCCTCTTGGTAGTCGCGATCCCGGCGCAGCCACTCCCAGGCCAGGTCGGCAGCATCCGCCTTCTTCAGGCCGCTGTACGCTTCCTCAGATCTCCAATCAGTATCCGGCATCGCACCTTTCCCGCACAATCTTCAGACGCGGCGAAATGCATCCGATGATTGTGGCTCTTTCCGGTGCTTGCTTATCGTATACGCGCCTTGCACGCACTTAATCGATGGAATGATCAAGTTTTGCGATCGCGACACATTCCGGCGCCCCTGACATCCGCGCTGATCATTGTTTTGGCCAACCGCTACGTAGCAGATCGCGATAGCCGCGGCCCGCTAGCCACTTGGCCCGCGTCAGATGACTTTCGAATGTGCGTCGCGCACGATCCGGTTCAACGGTGGGATCAAGCCCAAGCACAATTCGCGCGATTTCGCGCCAATCTGCCTTGTCCGCGTCCGCATCAAGAAGTCGCATGTAGGCAACAGCGTGCTCCTTGTCATATGACGTGAGCTCGTCGACGCTGGGCGCCAATTCTGCGATCTTCGGCTCGGCTGGCACTGCCTGAAACTCCTACCCAGCTGAAAAGTCTACCGAAATCAGAGCAACGATAACTAATTTGAGGTCGTTTTGGTACCCGTCCAATGGTCGCACGCCAACCTCCTTTTCGCGCTGAGACGGCAATCGCATATCGGCTCACATTGACCTGGTGGCTCCATCCTGAGCTTTCCCTTTTTCATCGCAGTCCATACTGGAAGGGATTGCAGATGTGCCCTGGTTGTCCTTGCTGTTCCTGGCGGAAGGCATGGTGCTCCGTGGTGACCGGCCCGGTCGCACTCGTGAAAGGCAATAGCCAGAACTAGCGAACTGGAGAATATTCGTTTCCCTTTCGAGCCACAGTCGAGCATTCGTCCTATTATAGTCGCGGTCCCCGGACTGAGTGCGATTCCCTCTCTGCGCTAATGGCAAGCTATTGCCCGACGAGAACGCTTGTGGTGGTCAACGAGAAGACGGCACGCACTAGCTGCGTCTACATCTCACCGTTGCCTGATTCCTCGAAGCAATTGGGGAGGACAGCCACTGCTCGTGCGAGCTTATCGTAATAGTATGGCTATAACCAGTGGTTTTATAATCATCGGAATGGCTGCCTCTGCGCATGAACGCTCGTGCGCTTGTGGCCTGGAATGTGCGCCGGATCCGCGTAGAGCGCGGCATTCCGCAAGAGCAATTGGCCTATGATGCCGGGATCGACCGCTCATACATGGGGCGTATTGAGCAGAAGAAAGAGAACCCGACCATTGATCTCCTGGACCGTATCGCCATGACCTTGGGTATTCACCTGTCCGAATTGTTCGCTGAGCCGGCCAAGGGTGCGATGCCCCCCAAGCCGATGCCTAGAGGACGCAAACCGGCGCGCCCCTGTCGGAACAGGACGTAATTATTGAGAGAGCCATCCTTCAGCTAACGACGGAGGGAGCGAGCCGGAGCGGCCTATGATCTTCCCCCGAAAAAGTGGACGGGTTTAAGCGGCTTTTAGCTCCATCTCGATCGGGGCGATATATCCGATCGCGGAATGGAGCCGGGTGCGGTTGTAGAAGCCCTCGATGAAGGCGAAGATATCGCGCTGGGCCTCGGCGCGGGTCTGGTAGTCGCGATGGTGAACGAGCTCGGTCTTCAGGGTATGGAAGAAGCTCTCCATCGGGGCATTGTCGTAGCAATCGGCCTTGCGGCTCATCGATGCAACGATGCCGGCGCCCGTGAGAGCGCGCGATAGGCGTGTGAGGCATACTGCACGCCGCGATCGGAGTGGTGGATCAATCCGGCCTGCGGCCGTTGCTGCTGGATGGCCATCGTCAACGCCGCGGATGCGAGTTCGACTTGCATGTGATCCCGCATGGCCCAGCCGACGATCTTTCGACTGAAGAGATCCATGACGGCCGCCAGATACAGCCAGCCCTCCGCGGTCGGGATGTAGGTGATATCGGCGAGCCAAACGCGGTTCGGGGCTTCCGCTGTGAAGTCGCGCGCGATCAGGTTCGGGGCGATCGGCAGGTCGTGACGGCTGTCGGTGGTGCGCACCCGGCGCGGCGGCGCCGTGATGGCGCGGATACCGTGCCGGCGCATCATCCGCTCGATCCGGCCGCGGCTGGCGCCACGGCCCTGCGTCCGCAGCACGGCATGGACGCGGGGACTGCCGTAGCGGCCGCGGCTGTCGTGATGGGCCTGCCGGATCGCAGCCAGCAGCGTGGCATTGGATTTGGTCCGCTGACTCGCCGGGCGATCGCGCCAGGCGTAATAGCCGGCCGGCGAGACCTCGAGCACGGCGCACATCAATCGTACCGGATAGGCGTCGCGATGGTCCTCGATGAAGCGGAAGCTCATGTCCGGGTTCCGGCAAAGATCGCGATCGACTTCCTAAGAAACAGCCGGATTGGCGTCCTCCGGAATGGCCTGTAAGACGAAGCCCAGCGATTTGGCTCTGCGTTGTAGGTTGGCGAGGACGCGGCTGCGATATTGTTGCTCATAATGGGCGGCACCCGGATCTTTGTAGCTCATGCCATGCCGGAGTGTGTTGTAGAACAAAACCGCAATCTTGCGGGCGGTCGCCGTCACGGCTTTCGACTTGCCCGCTCGGGAGGCTAGCCGACCATAGAATGCGCCGAGCGCTGTATCGCTTCTGCCAACGGTTGTGGCTGCCAACCGCAACAGTGCGGCTGCCCGACTCGAAGACCTTCGGGTACGTGAAGAAAGCACCTTGCCACCAGAGATTTTGTTGCCTGGCGCAAGGCACAGCCAGGAGGTGAAGTGCTTGGCGCTCGGCCAAGCCCTCAGATCGGTGCCACACTCCCCGATAAGCTTCAATGCCAGTGATGGACCCAACCCGTGGATCTCAGTCAGATCGACGCCGAGCACGCCGTACAGCGCGGTCCTGACATCGAAGGTGGGCGCGTTGACCTGTTTGGTCTTGATGCGTGGCTTGGATAGCTTTCCGACCGGCTTTGCGCCTTTATTGTTCAGTGCTGCGATCAGGACCTCGAGCTTGCGGTCGCAGTCCAGCATCTTGGCCTGGTAGACGTCGTAGAGTTCCAGCGACTGGGTCAGCGCGAAGACATGTTCGTGCCGGTCGTTGCCCACCAGTGCCGCACGGATCGTCGCGATGGATGAATGGCATCGCACGTCCCGATAGGTTGCCAAGACGTCAGGATTCCGCTCGCCTGCAACAATGGCTCGGATAATCCGCATGCCGGTCGCGCCGGTGATATCCGAGACCACATGATGGAGCTGCAGATTCATCTCCATCAGGGCCTTCTGCATATGCTGGATAAGACGGCGGCATATTCCACCAGCCGCTCCCGTTGGCGCAGATACGCGCGCAGGGTTGCAATCTCGGCATCAGGTCGGAAGCTGCCGCGTAACAGGCCATAGGAATGAAGCTGGCGCAACCACGCGGCATCGCTGACATCGGTCTTGCGCCCGGGCACGTTCTTGGCGTACCGCGCATTGACCAAGATCACCTCAAACCCGCGCTGCTCCAGGATCTCGTAAACCGGGATCCAATAGACCCAGTGGATTCCATCGCGACACTCGTCACGCCGCACGCTCTGAACCAGTCCGCCAGCTCATGCAGGTCTCGCGTGAATGTGCCGAAAGAGCGCACCGGCACGTCGGTGCAAGCGGGGTCCACCGCGGCCATGTGCATCTTTGATCCAATGTCGATGGCGGCGGCCCCGACATTGACCAGCTTCAGTTCCGGGCGGTCGCCGGCCGTCCTCTTGAGCATGGCAATCCTCCGTTCAATGATGAGCAGGAGGGTCTGGGCTATGCCAATCGTCATCTTCCTAATCGGGATCGTCGCCAGGCGACGTCACCACTCTCAAGTTCGCATGCACCCATGGACCATGTTTTTTAACGGGGATTGTGCCTCCAATAATCGAGCGGCCGCTACCCTCCCAGCGCCGAGGATAGCACAAGGCTGTTTCTACGCCGCACAGGCGCGCCACGGTGCTGGACCGTTTTTTAAAATGTCGCGCTCCATGCGCAGCCGTTCGTTCTCCTGGCGCAACCGGGCGATCTCCGAAGCCTGGTCCGCCGACATCGGCGTCGCCTGCGTGGTGGGGCGCCACGCCGCCGATGCCGGCTGCTGCCCGGCCTTATCCACCCAGCGCCGCAGCACCGAGTCGCGCAGCCCGAGTTCCTTGCCTACCGACGTGATCGAGCGACCGCTCGACACCACCAGCTCAACGGCCTGGCGCTTGTACTCTTCGGTAAATGACCGACGTTGACGTTCCATTCGACACCTCCGGGCTCAATGAGCCTACTACAGGTGTCCACTCATTCGGAGGAGGTTCACTACGTACTCCCTTCGAATCTGCGGCCGCCGGTTCCGATCTCCTGCTCGAGCGGATGTCGCGCCAGCACGGTGCCGCTTAAAGCCCCGCAGAGCGGCCCGTTATAAGACCAGTATCTTTGAAATGAACCCTTACGCCGCTCGCGTAAACCTATTGAGGGCCGCTTGAGGCAGGTTTTCTCGAAATGGCTGAGCCCATGCCCGCTCCAAGGGCATAGAGCTTACCTCCCTGTCAGTGCAGGAATAGGGAGCTCCACAGGTCCTTAGGTTCAGTGCAGCGGACAATCGAGCGCCATCCGAACCTTACTACCGTCAGGGTGCGCTTCCAGCGGTTCAACTTGAATGCGCTTCGTGGGGCGGCAGGGCACCGTACGCCCTCCGAGTTCGTGGGCTGGGAAGCTGGGGTAGATCATTGTGCGGGCAGATCATCAAGCCAACAGGCTGTCGCGACGTGCGGTCGGGAAAAGATCTTACCGATCTTTTCGGGAACTTTATTCTGGTGGTATCGCATATACACGCGGCCATCCTGTCCTAAGTCCAATATCTCTATTTTTCCTGTGTAATGGGACATGATGTATTTAAATGTCTTCTCGATCCCGCTCAGACGTTGGTTGATGCCGCGTACAATTTCTAGTCCGCGCCGAAGTGCGACTTGGAAGTGCGATGCACCCTTCACCGGCCTTGCTTGAAATAAGTAGTAAGGTCGCACTCCGATTTCGTGGCATTTGGCGAAGGTCGCGGCCAATATTTCGGGATCATCGTTGACTTTGGCGAGAAGCACGGACTGATTAAGGAACTGCACGCCCTGTGCTCGCAAACTGCGAACTTTGTGCTCCGCGTCGGATGAGATCTCACCTACGTGATCGAAATGCGTGACGATGATTGGGGTTTTACCCGCCTTGTGGATACGCTGGAATAGCGTTGGTAGAGCGGAATCTTCAAACCGCCTTGGCTCATAGGCCAGCATTTTTGTGCCAAATCTGATCGAATTCAAATGATTTATTGGCAGCAGGTGGTCAACGATCTTGCTCAGATTTGCGGTCCTGAGCACGAACGGGTCGCCTCCGGAAAGGAGTACGTTCGTCATCTCAGAATGGCGCGCAATATATTGCGCGGCCTGATGGAAGTCCGGTGCGATTTCATCCGAAACCTTGCCCACAATGCGCTTGCGAAAACAGTAACGGCAATATGAGCCGCAGCGTTCCGTCACCAGCAATAAACCGGTCTGAGCGTACTTGTGCTGGAGCCCCGGCACGACCGTGTTGTCGTGCTCGCCGCTCGTATCTAAGGTGCCTGGGCTTTCGAACTCCTTGACTGAGGGCTCGACAATGTACTTCAGCTGATCGTAGTAACCGCTTTTGATGATCTGTTCGCGATAAGACTTTGTGACATGATAAGGTGTGATGTTGTTGACTTGCAGTTCACTCTCGCTAACGACGCGGGTTTCTTCAATGAACTTCAACACGCGTGCTCTGCAATTCAGCGGATTAGCTGCTGTTTCCATTGCGCACCTCGTCTTGCCGTATCAGCGCGTTTGATTCAATGCGATCTTCCTCGTCTAAATACAGCATCAACAGTGGATCGATACCTACCTAGTGTGGTGAGGACTTATCGTCAGCGTCATCCAGGGACCACGTGCTGAGGGCTGATCTGGTCGGTTAGGAAGATCTCGTGGAATGTTGGTCACGAGGTCACCATGTCAAAGGATAGTCGTAGGGATGGCGATAAGGATAGGCATACGCCTATCCTCGAAGACGGCGCCGATACGCTGCAACGTGTCGAGATCATCACCGGGATCGGCCGGCGCCGGCGCTGGTCGACCGATGCGAAGGGGGCGATTGTCGCGGAGAGTTTTGCGCCTGGTGCAAGCGTATCCGCGGTGGCGCGGCGACATGACATCAGCCCAAGCCTGTTGTTTCTGTGGCGTCGTCAAACGACACGGGCGAAGGTCGCGGATCGCTTGGCCGGAGACGTACCAGCTGGCTTTGTGCCGGTCGCGATCACCGGCTGCAGGGGCACATTGCCGTCGTGCGAGGAGCAGGCGGCGATCGAGATCGAGGTCGGCGCGGTTCGCATCCGCGTCAGGGGGACGGTCGACCGGCGGGCGCTGTGCGAGGTGCTGGCCGCAGTCGGGACGGTTGGCCGATGATCGGGCTGCGACCCGGGTTGTCGATCTGGATTGCGACGCAGCCGGTCGATTTCCGTCGCGGCATGGACTCGCTGGCGATGCTGGTGAGCGAGGCGTTTGGAGCCGATCCGTTCGACGGCGGACTTTATGTCTTCCGCTCCAAGCGCCGGGATCGCGTGAAGATCCTGACCTGGGACGGAAGCGGCCTCGTCCTTTACTACAAGAGAATCGAAGGACAGTTTACTTGGCCGCCGATCAAGGAAGGCGTCATGCCGCTATCTCATACTCAGCTCTCGGTGCTGCTCGATGGCTCAGACTGGAAGCGTGTGCCGATGCGTGTTGTGGATCAGCCATCACGAGCTGGTTGATCCGTATCGATAGTAGTTCGTCACTCATGCGGAGCTGTTGTAGAATCACTCTGCATGAGTGATTTGCCTTCCGATCCAGCATTGCTGCGACAAACCGTGATGACGCTGTCGTCACGGCTTGCGGCGTTGTCGGCGGAATGCAGCACGCTTTCGGCCGAGCGTGATGCGGCGATCGCCCAACGCGACGCTGCAGTCCAGGAGAACGACAAGCTCCTGATGATCCTGTCCCAGTACAAGCGCACGATCTTCGGTCCACGCTCCGAGACACTGGATCCCGGACAGCTGTCTCTCTTCACCATCACGGCACAGGCGGCTCGTGCCGCCACCAACGACGACGTGACCGGAGGCAGGCTGCCTGACGGAGCGGAGGGCCGTGGAAAGCGATCGGCGCGACGCAACCGGGGGAGCCTCCCGGAGCATTTGCCGCGCATCGATGTCGTGATCGATATCGAGAGCCACATCTGCTCCTGCTGCGGCGAGCGGCTGCACAAGATCGGGGAGACCGTCAAGGAAGCCTTCGACGTCATTCCGATGCAGTACCGGGTCAAGCGCATTGTGCGTCCGCGGTACGGGTGCCGGGGATGCCGCCAGGGTGTGGTACAGGCACCCGCGCCGGCCCAGGCGATCGACGGTGGAATGGTGACGGAAGCCTTGCTGGCCCACATCGCCGTGATGAAATACGGCTACCAGCTGCCGCTGTATCGCCAGGAACAGATGTTTGCCGCCCAAGGCATCACGCTCGACCGGCAGACGCTGGCCTCGTGGATGAGCCGCGCCGCCTGGTGGCTGAAGCCGCTTCACACGCTGTTGCGCGACAAAGTGATGTCCTACCCGCGGCTGTTTGCCGACGAGACGCCGCTGCCGGTTCTCGATCCCGGCCGTGGCAGGACCAAAGTCTGCCAGTTCTGGGCGATCGCCACCGACGACCGTCCGTGGGGCGGCCCGGCGCCGCCGGCGGTGGTTTACGTGTTCGCCGAGGATCGCAAGGCGATCCGCGCCAGGCAGCTGTTTGGAGCTTACGACGGCATCCTGCAGGTCGACGGTTATGCCGCCTACAAGAGCCTGATCAGGAACGGCGGCTCTCTGGTGCAGCTGGCGTTCTGCTTCGCGCATGTGCGGCGGAAGTTCTGGGACGTTCACGTCGCGACGAAGTCGCCGATTGCCACGGAAGCGCTGCAACGGATCGCGATGTTCTACGCCATTGAGGATCGCATCCGCGGTCTGCCGGCGGCGGATCGGGCTGCGGTGCGGCAAACCGACACCAGGTCGCTGATCGAGGACTTCAAACCCTGGCTCGAGGCGCGACTGCTGGAAGTCTCGAAGAAGTCCGGTCTGGGCAAAGCCATCCGCTACACCCTCAACCATTGGGACGGCCTGACGCGCTTCATCGACGACGGACGCATTGAAATAGACAGCAATACGGTCGAGCGCAGCATCAAGCCAATAGGCCTGGGAAGGAAGAACTACTTGTTCGCCGGCAGTGAAGGCGGCGCCGAGACATGGGCCATTCTCGCGTCGCTCATCAACACGGCAAAGCTGCAAGACCTCGACCCGCGGCATTATCTGACCGATGTTCTCGAGCGCATCGTCTCTGGACGTACAAAGATCAATCAGCTGCACATGCTGTTGCCGTGGAATTGGAAGGCCGAGCGCGACAGTTCGCAGGCAAAGCTCGCCGCCTGATCAGTTCGACGGCAGAGCATCTGGAACTTCCTGCGCATCGCTGGCGTCGTCATAGATCTCCTCGCGGATCACGCGCAGCGTCATCTCGTGCAGATAGACTTGCAACGCCCTCTCCAGCTCGGTGAACTCCGGCAGCAGAACTTTGTCGACGAAGCCTCGTGACGCACGGATCATCACGGTGTTGCGTCGCTGCCGGTGATAACGAAACGGCCGCAGTCCATATCGACGGCAAAGCGCCAGAAAAAGGTGCCGCGACCACTGGTCAGGAAGTGAGAATTGCTGCTCGATCGGCGGATCGTGGCGAGCCAGCTCCTCGACCCGGGCACGCACCCGCTGCAGCGCAGCTTCCGCCGTAGGCGCTCACCAGCAGTTCCCGCACCCGCGAACAACGCCTCGATCTTCCGAAGCTTCTCGCGCAGCTGCGACTCGCTGGTCATTCCGAGGTCCCCGTTGCCCGCTCCAACCCGCGATCACCCCATCATCACGCAACGGCAGCGTCAATCACCTCGATCGGGCAATCCAAAGCATTCCGCGCAAGTCAAGGCCGGGCGCGGTGATCCTCTCGTGACGCTCACGACTTATCGGACTCGAGAGTTGAGAAAGGCGCCCTGGTACCAGATGGAGGATAGCGGCGAGAGGGGAACCTAAGTCGCAGCGACTAGAACGTGTTGAGGTCGAATGACTCGCAAGGGAACCGTGATGGCGCGTCGTGACGCCTAGGCCGATGTCAGTGCACGCGCCATCGGCGATGTGCCGAACGGCCCTTGGAAGACGACGATGTTCCTTGCGGCCCTCACCTGCGAGGGGTGATTGCATCTTGCGTGCTCGACGGGCGAATCAACGGCGAGTGCTTCCTGACCCCATGTCGAGCAAATCCTCCTCCCCCCGCTGCGCGAGGGCGAGACGGTGATCCCCACAATGTATCGAGCTAGAAGAACGAAGAGGCCGCGTACCTCATCGCAGGCGCCGGCGCGCCCACTCTTCCTGCCGCCCTACGCCCCGCTCTCAATTGAGATGGCATTCGCCAAAGTCAAAGAACTGCTGCGACAAGCCCCAGCCAGAACCGTCGATGCAACCTGGGATCTCATCGGACGCAGCCTGAGCATGTTCACTTCTGAAGAATGTGCCAACTACGTCCGTCATTGCGGATACAATCCCTTTGATCGCGACAGGCTCCAGCGAACCGCGCAGCATGCCTAATATGTGCGACAAGCGCGCCCATGCCTTTCAGTCTGTACAAACAAGCGACCGCCGCCTCCTCAAATCGGGTTGAGCGCCCTCCCAATTGCGAAGGACACCCTTGAACAGCCCTCATCGGAATCAGGACCTGGTGCCTGGCTGACATTCATATGTGATATCAGCGTGCGAGCCCGCTTTAGGTTGAATAGCGCCTCGACCATCGCCAAGCTCGATCCGCGCCAACTTTTCAATGCCCGGCACCGATAGGCAAGAGCCGGCTCGCATTGTACCCTCTCGCACGAGAATGGCACCGCCTGCTCGCGCCTTTTCAGAAAGTCTTATGGACAAGAAAAAGAAACAGATTGCCAACGCTGGTTAGCCGGCCCTGGCGGGATAAGCTCGAAGGCCGGGCTCCGCTCGACATTGCAGGGCCGCAACCTAGTCTTTGGTCCCCAGGCGTCTTATGAAATCTGGGAGGTGTGGACGGTGTCAGGCAGCCTTTGCGGCCCTTGATTTTGGCCCGTTCACGTTCGGTACGCCGACGTCAATCGCAAGCTGGTCCATGACCCAGTGAGGACTGCCGATTTTGTTCACGGGGTGCGGCTCAGTCGCGCGATTGTCCCAGATTGTCACGTCGCCTGATTTCCAGTTCCAGCACAGGGTGTTCTGCGGGGCGGTGAGATAGGACTGCAGCCGTTCAAACAGTCTTTGGCTGGGGTAGCGCTGCAGGCCGACGAAGTTGTTCACTGAACGACCGAGCGATAGCATGCGTTCGCCGGTCTCGGGATGAACACGAACAACCGGATGTGTGGTTTCGTAGATCGTTCCAGTGGATACGCCGCACCAATGCCGCTTGTTGGCTTCGGTGGCCTTCTCTGTCGCAGTGAGATCAGATGCGACGAAGCTCACAGCCCAGAGGTTATCTGCGAGCATCCGCAGGGGATCGGGAAGATCAAGATAAGCGGCCGCCCTGCTCGACCAAGCAATGTCGCCGCCAAAAGGCGGGACCGCTGCGAGCCGCAGCACCGAAATGGCTGTGGGGACCCGCTCATCGTTCATCTGGTTGAGATGACTGCAGGCGCGATCAGACAGCTCCTGCCGGATCGTTAAACCGCCCATTGTGTCCGCGATTGTGGGATTCGGTATCAGCGAGCCGAGCCGAAGCACAAAACGCTGCTGCTGTGCATCGTCGAGATGTCCCTGATCACGGAAGAAGATGACCTTATGCTCTAGCAGAAGCCGGTTGAACGCTACGATGACATCGTCAGGCAAATCGTCCGACAGCGCAATGTTCTTGATTTCGGCCCCAAGCCGGTCCGCGTGCTTGACGATGTCTGCTCGCGAAATGACATTTTCAACAGCAATTGTTCCACTCATGACGGCGCCTCTTTCTGTGAATGTCTAAACAAGCTCAGTGGTGGTCGCGTCTGGCGACAAACCCGGCAAAACAAGCTTGATGCTACACACCCGAACTGTCTGAGCATGCTGCGTGTCGACACGGCTAGTGCCGTTCTCATCGAAAGACACTCGCATATGAGACCACCAGATCGATTTACAGCCTGATCAACAGTGCAGATCATAGGCGCAATCCATGTCCAGTCCATGAAACGAAACCAGCTTTCTTTTTGAGCTCGCGTAACGTTCGCCTCGTCCCAGAACTCATGCTTGGAAAATCCTCGAACAACGACTGTGTCGTACCTCATTCATCCCGCAAGGCTCATGCGCACGATGAAGATTAGAACTGGTTCGCGGCCATGCACTCGCGAAGCGGATAGGACCCACCGTCTCGAAAATAAACTACCTAAAGATGTATACGATGCAACAAACTACTTCAACGGGCTTATAATCATATTTTTGCGACTTGGAGTTGTTCAATGCGCGACTTGTTTCATCAGCTGATCACTTACTGTCATGCCTGGGACTAGCGGGAGAAACGCAAAATACAAAGGCTGCAACTTCCGATGCAGTTTAACAACGGACTTAATCCCTCGATTTTCGAAATTTGCACTCGGCACGAATGCGGGTCGCCCACGTGATGCCGTGTCTTTCGTTCTACCCGGAGACGTAGATTTTCCTTACGGCGTGCATGCCATTTTGGCTTCCTGGCACTTGGGCACACACAATCGAAACAGAGCGCCCAGGGCCAGGAATAACGCTCTGCGTTCTCAGACTGCAAGCCGCAAATTCCGGCTGGCTATCTTGCCTCACTATGAGCGACACGACACTGAAGGGCGGTCGGATTTCAGATCATAAGCCACGGATGTAGCTTCCTCATGATCGCTCTCTCTTATCCTTGGCTTGAGATCGAGTGCTCGCCAAGACCAGGCGCGACGTCGACCTCGCCGCGCTGCGCCACCCGCGCACGACGTTCGTCAAGAACAGGCCAGCCGACTCCGCTTCAGCAAATGCGCCGCCGCCCTTCGGCGACCCTGCTACAGCTTGCGCAGCGATCACGTCACGCTGATCGAGAAACGTGGAGATGTGCCTCATCACCTCAACGAGGCGGCGATCAGCGCCCTGATCCGGGTGATCAACCGCTTCGTCGGCAATCTCGTACCGATGCCCGGAGTCTTTCCGGATTACAAAGCGCCGATCGTCCGGACCGGCGCCGACGGTCGCGAGCTCGCGACCGCGCGCTGGGTATGCCGTCCTCGCAGCATGCGCAAATGGAGGCAACCAAAAAACGCGCTGCGAAGCTGGAAGCCAAGGGTAAGTCGGTCGACTTCAAGGAACTCCTCCGGATGGAGCCGGATGGCGGCACGACGAATATCCGTAGCGTGAAAAGCAAACATTGGGCGCGTTGGCTGGGTCCGGCGCATCGGTGCGTGGTGCCGTTCAACTCGTTCAGCGAGCTGCGCAGTTTTTCTGGGATGCTGTCGCGCGAAATGCCGCTGCGGCTATCGCCTTGGTGCAAGCATACGTAAGTGACTACGAATGCTGTCGTAATCATCTCAAGTTCGAGGAAAGCCTCCATTTGCAATTCGAGAGCCGCGGCAGCGCTCATATATAGCGCTGCCGTCCCTGTGTTTTTCTTGCGGATACCGGACCAGTACAGGCCGGCCCACAAAAACATTTGGCCTGCCCGGGTTTGCTGCCCGATTCAGTCAAAACTTGTAGGAGGTCTGAAAGAACGGGCCCGAACGTTCCATGCTGTACTTCGCAGGGGTGCGTGCGCCGTAATTAAAAGAGACATCGCTGATACTGCCGGTCCATATCGCCCAATACCGGGCCCCAACACCAATGCTCAAGTTTTTGCTGAGAAAGTAAGACAATGTTCCTTCCACCTGAACGCCCGCACCACTTCGCCCGCGCTGATCGTAGAAAGCTGTTGCAGGCCGTAGGAGATGGTTGTCGCGACCAGTAAAGTCGGTCCACGGCAGGTAAGCAACGTCGGCGCTCACGCGCCAGCGCTCGAGCAGCATAGCCTCTGCGCTCATGCCGATGCGCGGCGCATTCCGATCTTGACTGCCGACGAGCCGTTTCGAGACAGGTACCGCGCATGGCCCCACCGGCGAGGCGATCTGCGCGCATCCCATGGAATCCGATTTTTGGCCGTAGTAGCCCCATCCGAAAAAGGCGCCTAATTTGTAAGCCTTATCGCGCAGAAAGTCATATCCGGCGTCGGCCGTGTAGTACATGAATTGCCCATTCGCCTGGTCTGATAACGTGTTGCTATAGCCGATGCCGTAGACACTCGTATCCTCGTCGTTCATCTTTCCCTTCTCGAAGCGTCCGATGCCAACATTGCCCTTCATGAATATTCCCCAGGGACTATCAAGACGTGCGAAAAGCTCGCCGGAAATGCCGTCCAGCCCGTGATAGGTGAGCCTCGAACTCGGAATGACGCTATCGCCAGGCATCGGAGGGGGGGATTGTAGTCCCATTGGAATGTCCCCTGGTGAGCCAGACCCGTGAGCCGCCTTCAATCGACCAATCATCGGGATATGCACGATGACCGGCCACCCCTCTGTCGGGGAACAGCGATCCATGGGACCATTCCGACTGAGTCGGGCCGCTTCCGAAATGATAATTCAAGCCGATCTTTCCAACTTGATAACTGCTCGATAAATCGCTTGCGCTGGCGGGGATGACGGCGAGCGGCGGGGACTGCATGGGTCGGGGGCGTCGCCAGGTGCGGTCAGCCGTCAAGGCTTGCTCCACACCGAATCGCGACAGTCCATCCGAAACGACAGTAGTTAAATTGCGTAGTGGCTGCGGAAATCCAGGAGACCCGTCGTCGCGAAATTCGTCGTTCTTAGCGATGCTCCCGCGATTGTTCTGCCAGGCTGCGCCGGCCTTGACATAGGTGAGCGTGCGACCCTGGGCACCAAAAGTGTAACCGACCCGAGCGGTGCCTGTGACAAAGACGTTCGGACCTGCCTTGCAGGTGGCGATCACAACATTACCGGAGAAGGCAAGACAGCTATTTGTGCCGTCGGCCACAGCATGGCTTACATCCAACTCGGCGCCAAGAACCCGTCCGTTGCTTTGCCAATTGTAGCCGATCTGACCGCCGGCCAGGAATATTGGGGTGTTGACGATGTCGCCATAGATTGACGGCCCGTAGGGATCAGTGAAGGACGTGCGGCCATAACCACCACCGCCGTGAAAGCCAACATATCCTCCAGTCCAGCTCCATGTCGACGAGACCCTCGCCGCCGGGGTCAGGTCCGCTGAGTGAGCGAGACTGCATGTTGCAAGCGAAACTACTGCCGCGCCGCAAACGAGAACTCCAGTTCGCATATCACCTCACAGATAACATGCGAGCCATCCGCAACGTACCCCGAACGGTCGTTGTTCTGGCGTCGCTCCCACGACGGTCGCAGTGAGCAGAATCCGTGCCCCCTGAACACTGCGTATTCGATTTTTTCCATCGCCACGTCGGATAGCCGACAAGACCGGCCACAGCTGCGACAAGTCGCGCATTTGAGCGCCGAGGTGCACAATCATCGCAGTCTCAAGGCGCGTATACCTGGTGGCTTGCACAGAAGCCCGTCGGGAGTCCGGCGCTGAGATGGGTCCACTCCAATGAGTGTGTGGTGATGTCCGTCGATGCGATCGGCGAGTCAGGTAGTAGCAACGAGGGCGACGCCTGCGGCGCCGAGCTGGACTACTTGGCTAACGCGACCTGGATCGCATTTAAACAAGCACGCCTCCGCCTTGACCGCTCTGAAAATGTCCATCAGCGTCGCTTCCGGCGCGTGCAACACTCGGCTTTGGCTTCATCGCGATCGCAGCGATAAAGACCGATACATACCGACTCGCTCTTGCACATCACACTAATTTTGGAGCCATCCCCTCGCCGGCCATGCAGGCTTAAATGCCGACTCCGATGATCCTCTTATCAGATCAAAGAGCACTTTCGATTCCTGGCTAAATGTACCGGTCCCCTTGTCTGAGCTCAGCGAACTGGCGGAACATGACAAACAGCGCGATCATTCCGGCGCCCAGCTCAGCAATGGCTTGACTGGCCAACACTCCGCTAAAGCCCGATATGGCAGGGAACAACAGTGCAGCCGGAATGAAGAGATAATGCCTCGCGAAACACACAACCACGCTGAGACGCGCTCTGCCAAGCGATTGAAGCATCGCCGTGACGACACTCTCAATACCATACAGTCCAAAAAACAGATGGAAGACAGTGCAGGCAGAAACGGCAATTTCCCTGACGTTATCGCTATCACTGAACAGCCTGACCAAAGGTCGGGCAAAAATCACAACGCCGGCGGAATATGTCACCGAAAGAGCGACAGTCATAGAGAGCAAGACTTTTGCAGCCCTCAGTACACGAGAAAAATCGCGTGCGCCCCAGCCAAAACCCAGGATAGCTTGAGAACCCATACAGAAACCGCTGATAAGCAGTGCGCCAATTGTTAAGATTCGCACGGCTATTCCCACGGCCGCGATGGACTCTTCGCCGAAGGGCGCAGCTGCTCCGTACAAGAGCATAACGGCAATAGCAGATAAGATGCTGGTCATGGTCGCTGGCGCCCCCACGAGCGCGATCTGTCTGATGCGATCTGCTCGCAACGAGATGTGAGACATCCTGACGAGAACCATTCCGCGTCGCTTGGTAAAATACGCGATATAGAGGCTAATGGCCGCAGTTTGAGACACAAGCGTTGCGAGAGCGGCGCCTCGCACACCGAGGTTCAGCACGGATATGAGCACCGGATCAAGGCCAGCGTTCAGTATGAAGGCGGTCATCATCGTCCACATGCTGAATCGTGTGTTGCCTTCGGCTCGGACGATGAAGCCGTTGACGATATTCAGAAGCATCAGGGTGCATCCGAACAAAAGTGTCGTCGCGTAGTCGAGCGCCAGGGGCATGATGGTTGGAGTTGCCCCGAGCGCTAGGAAGATCTCTCGCATGTTTAGAAACAGAGCGACTGCGACCGTGATGCCGACTGGCGCGGCGAGCGCGAGAGCGGTACTGGCGCCTCGACTCGCCTCCAGGTACTCACCAGCACCAAGATGACGAGATATGAACGACGCTGCTCCAACACCTATCCCCTGTCCGGCCGCCGCGAGCATGACCACGATCGGCAAGGTCATGCTGACAGCTGCGATTGCCTGCGCGCCGAGTGTGCCAACAAAGATCGCGTTGACAACCTGCTGCAACGCATTGATCGACAGGCCAACAACCGACGGAATGGCGAGCCGCAGGATAAGTCTGAACAGACTGGGGTCTGATAGATCGATGCGCGGGTTCTTGTTCGGCATCACATCGTGATCGGCCTCGGCGGCGAATTCCGCATCGGGCTCATTCATGGATGAATGTGTCCCGAGATCTTCCGAATTTCATTGATCGTCTGCAACAGCTCCTGTTGCAAGACCGTGCAAAGATGGCGGGTCACCTCATAATCGACCATGCTCGGATCATACGTGATGTCAATCTGTAGATCGCCCGATTGATATCCGACATCGAACCAGAAGAC
This sequence comes from Bradyrhizobium zhanjiangense, assembly GCF_004114935.1. Taxonomy (NCBI): domain Bacteria; kingdom Pseudomonadati; phylum Pseudomonadota; class Alphaproteobacteria; order Hyphomicrobiales; family Nitrobacteraceae; genus Bradyrhizobium; species Bradyrhizobium zhanjiangense. The sequence goes on along the minus strand of NZ_CP022221.1, from coordinate 2,401,659 downwards.
GTGGATCGCCGCCGCTTGATGCATGTGTTCGCCGATCCAGAGTGGATAAGGGTCTGTGTCTAGAAAACGGCGTGGGAAATGGCGCTGCAAACGGGCGCGATAATTCACCCCAATTCTGGGGAGTGGCAGGCGATCAAGCCGACACCGCACGGCTGGATCCCGGTTTAGGAATTTCAGGGCCCGAAAGCCTATTCCCCCGCGCGGCAGCGCATTGCGCTGCCGGTATATCAAACGAGCACGGTCGGAACGCGACTCCGTTCCTGTGACATTCAATGAAAGCGGAACGAGCTCGCTGAGAAGACCAATGATCTGAGATGAATCGAAATCGTCAAACAGCCGGCCTCGTGTCGAGGTCAGGCTATCAATCCAGAGCGAATAGTTTCCGAACAGGGCGCCAAACGCACCGGACAGGGCAGCAAGAAACACATCAAAGTCCTGACAATGCGCTGATCTGGCTCCAATACTGAGGAGACCCGCTGTCGCTTCCCCGTCGATCTCAAGATGGTACTTGGCCTGATTTACACAAAGCGAACTGCCGTTCGCAACGTCCCGACGACCTCCGACACTTGCATCGTGAAACTCTCTCGCGCTTCCTTCGGCAACACTCGTGCCGCGCGATGACGCGTCGCTGACACGCAAGTTGAATTGGTCGTAGTCGATGTCCTCCCAGTGCTTGAGTTCGTCTGGTGCTTCGCTGTTCGCGTAGTGCTCGAGGCGCTTCAACCAGGGAGAGAGCCTTTGTACGGTCTCGGGACCATTCACATCGTGGCCTGCGGCAAGAGCGTGGTATGCGCCCTCCAATGCTTCCAGAAATAGCCGATAGCCCATCCCATCCGCTACGAAATGATGCATCAACACCAGCAAATAGTAATCGCCGCTTTCCGAAGTACGGAAGGCCGCGACGTGAATAAGAGGCGTGTGGCCGTCAAACCGAAACATGTGTTGACGTCTTGCCGAGACGCTCTCGATTGTCCTGCGCTGGTCTGGGCCGGTCATCCGGACGAGATCGATCTCCTCCACGATGCGCTCGGCCGGACAAGGCCCAATCCCCAGCCGTAGTCCATCTTGGGTTCTGGCAACGCGGAGCCTGAGGCCTTCGTGCCTCTCGATGACATGGGCGAGAGCGCGGTCCAGGATCTTGATGTTCAGGATGCCGCCGCGCAAGAAGAACAGATCGCCGATGTTAAAATGCTCGTCAAAGCCGACAAGAGAATTCCAAAACGATATTACGGGGGGCACAGGCAGTAAGCCATCCGCGGAAGCCACGTTGTGGGGTGCCGCCTCCGCTTCCCCGGCCGCCAACTCCCTGATGGTCGGTGTTCGATAAAGCTGGTTGACGCTGAGATTCAGCCCGGCTTTGCGCGCCAGCGTGACGCAACGTACGCTCAGAAGAGAATCGCCGCCGATATCAAAGAAACTGCTGTCGATTCCTACCCCCTTGGCGCCTAATAGATCCTCCCAGATCCGAGCAAGAACTCGCTCGTTCCTGGTGCGGGGCTCAGCAGATGGATTAGTTTCTATCTCGCGGTAAGGAACGGAGGATAGGCGAGCACGGTCTATCTTTCCGCTTGTCGTCAGGGGGACACTGTCAACCAACCTGAAGGCTGTGGGAACCATGGGAGATGGCAATCTGTTCCGCAGGTGGGCGAGAATCTCTCCAGAGCTTAGATTCTTGCGAGCGGGCACCACGCTCGCCGTCAAGCGGCGATCGTCATCGATGCCTTCTGCGAAGACCGCGGCCTTTGCGATCGCCGGATGAGACTCAAGGGCAACTTCGACCTCCTCCGGCTCGATGCGAAAGCCCCTCACCTTGATCTGGTTGTCCGATCGGCCGCAAATCTGGAGAAGGCCGCTGGTCGAGATGCGTGCGATGTCCCCACTTCGATAAAGCACGTTATATTGTCCGCTATCATACGGATTCGGCACGAAACAGCGGTCAGTCCGATCTTGATCCCGCCAGTACCCAGCGCTGAGACAGCGGCCCGCGATGCACAGTTCGCCGGGGGCTCCAACAGGCACTCTCTTCAATCGTGGATCGAGCACGTAGAGTTTGACGTTGTCGATTGGCCGCCCCACCGGCACAAGCGCCGAGTTGTCATCAGCATCCGACGTTTCGTGCACGGCTGCATTGGACGCACATTCCGTCGCACCATAGAAGTTCCACAACGGCACGCCCGGAAAAGACCCGCGCCAGCGAGCGGGCAGCGAGGAAGGCATCGGTTCGGCGCTGCTTGTGACCAATCTCAAGGCGGTCCTTTGCGGTTGCCGTTCCTGGGACCCAATGAGACCGGACAGGACTGGCGGAGAGGCAAAAAAGCGTGTCACACGACGTTTTGCCAAACTGCACAACAACAGATCCGGATCTAGCACCTGCCCTTGGGTGAGGATCAGCGTGGGCACACCTCTCAGAAGCCCACCAAAATACTCCCAAGCGGACGCAACAAGGGAAGCGGACTTCTGGACAACCATCACGTCGGTACTATCGAAAGGAAAGCGTCGCCACATCCAGTTCAGCCGATTGAGAATGGCCGATTCCGGAATAAGAACCCCCTTCGCCCGCCCTGTTGAGGACGACGTGTATATAAGGTTCGCAATTTGGTGATCTGAGGGTGAGTCGCTGGATTCGAAATTATCCGTCAGCGCCCTGCACCTGTCTAACGTCAATAGACAAATCGAAGGTATGTCAAAGCCAGTCACCGTGGTATTTGCGTGAACCAACACCTTTGCCTGACTATCTCGCAGGATGTGTTGGATCCGATCAGGCGGATAATCCGGCGGTATCGGCACGACAATAGAGTGCAAAGCTCGCGCCGCCAGCATAACAGCGGCAACGTCAGGCGACCGGTCGACCAGCATGGCGACCATATCGCCAGCGCCCAGGTCCAAATCCCGCAGGAAGGACCTGATAGCTGCTACGCGCTCACGCAGCTGGCCGAATGTGACTTCCCCGAACTCGCCAAAATATGCTACCTTGCTGTGATTGCAGACACTGATCTGCTCGAAGGCTTCAACAAGCGGACATTCTGACTCATATGGCTGCCTGGCCCCCTCCAGCGAGTTCAGTAGAGTGACGTCTGACGCGCTGAGGCAGCTCAGCTCCTCAATGGGCGCAAGCGGTTTGTCAACGCAGGCCTCAATCAGACAGCGCAGATTGTTGGCCATGCGAACAACTAGATCACTCGAAAATATGTCTTCCGCATACGCCAGCTGGAGCGCAATTTCATCGCCGTGATCTTGTGCGTACAATGTTAGGTCGAATTTGACATAGCCTGTGTCGTACTCGCGGAATGTCAGAGCCAACTCGTCCCGACCAACGGGTTCGGCGGCCTCGGAGTACATGTTGAACATGACCTGGAAGATCGGAGATCGACCCGGTTCGCGACATAACCTTGTATCCCTGACCATCCATCCGAATGGATAGGCCGAATTTGCGATGGCATCGCTGACCAGGCCCTGGATGCGCGTGGCATGAACAGCAAAGGACTGACCGGCATCGATCGCGGCACGGATCGGCAGCATATTCAGGAAAAAGCCAATGATGTCGGCGCTGCCAGGTTGATCCCGTACAGCGTGTGGCATGCCGACGACAATATCGTCCTGACCGCTATACATTCGTAGCAGCAGCTGGAAGCACGCCAGCAGTGTTGTCGACGTGGTGCAGCCATTCCGGCGCGCGAATTCTCTTACCCGACTGGATAGATTGCTGCCAAGCAGCACTGGATGCGAGCCGCCGCGGTATGAATTTGTTTGCGGGCGCGCTCTTCCAAGCGAAAGCACCGGTGGATCATCACCAATCTGACGACGCCAATAGTGACGTTGGCTCTCCAGCGCCTCTGGCGGAACGTGTTGTGTTTCCCACGCCGCATAGCCCGAGAGTGACGCACGGTTCTCTGGGCAAAACGCCACGGCATCTACGTATCTTTGCTGAAGATCTCTGAGGAGCACAGAAATCGACCAAGCATCGAGGATGATTTCGTGAGCGGTGATCAATATGAGATGATTGTCAGGACCAAGCCGGACCATGCGCGCGCGAAACAAGTGGCCCTGTCCGAGATCGAAATTGTCTTTCAGCTCCGTTCGCCGAAACTGTGCGATGAGCTCCTCAGCCTCGGAGGAGGTGAGATGAGATGCATCGATCAATTCAAGATTGGTGCATGGCGGGGCATCAAAGCATTGAACCGGACCGTCTTCGTCGATAAAGCGCGCCGAAAGTGCCTGGTGGGAATGAATGACCTCGGTCCAGGCGCGATTGAACCGAGCTAAATCGATGTTTCCCTTAATCCGCAGGCCGCCTTGAATGATGTAGTTCCTGGCAGATGGATCGAGCTGAGAGAGAAACCATAGGTGCTCCTGAACTCGCGTCAGAGGCGATCGGCTGGGCCTTCCGTACGTCAGGGCTGTGCAGGGCTTGGAATCGGCTGGAGCCGCGATCGAAGCGGCAAGAGACCGAATCGTCCCATTCAGGACCATCCTGAAATCCGCTTTCACCCCGAGCAGAGTCTGCAACTGTCCCAATATGAGCATTGCCCGCAGCGAGTCTCCGCCGAGGCTTATGAACTGGTCATTCACACCAATCTTCTCAATGCGCAAAATGCCGGACCAGATTTTACGCAGTCGGGCTTCGAGGTCTGTTTGTGGCTCCTCGAATGGCGTTGCCAACGGAGGACGAACACTGCCCGGGTCGGGCAACGCTCCAAAATCGACCTTTCCGTTCCTGGTCAGTGGAATACCGCTGACGTGGATGATTCTTTCTGGGAGCATGTAGCTGGGAAGCGCCTCCGCAAGAAAGTTCTGGAGCTCGCTTTCCGCCAGTTCAGCTGGAGCCGACACATACGCAATCAGTCGCCGCGATTCGGCTTGCGCGTCCGACCCAGCTATATCTCGCGCCGTAAGCTTTACACCTGCACAGACAGAGGCGACTGCGACGGCGCCATGAACCAAGGGATGAGCGGACAAACGAGCTTCGATTTCTCCCAGCTCGATTCTGTGCCCGCGAATTTTGACCTGACGATCCCGTCGACCGAGACATTCCAGAAGCCCGTCGGAACGAACGCGCCCAAGATCACCTGTCCGGTATAGGCGCCGGAACGACGGGTCGTTTGAGAACGGGTTCGGCCCAAAGGCATCCTTGGTGCGGACATCGTCATTGGCGTAACCGGCAGCGACACCAACGCCGCTTACACAGATTTCGCCGACCTCCCCCATGTTGCACAGCCGCAGTCCGTCGGCGACGTAAACCTTAACGTTATGAATCGGTCTGCCGATCGGCACATAAGGCTCAGCCAGCGCAGGGGGCATGGAAACCAGATGATGCGTAACGCCGTCCGCGCACTCGGTCGGCCCGTAGTGATTGAGAATGGGGACGCGGGGATATAAGCCAAGCCACGCACGTGCCAATCCGGGTGTTAGCGGTTCTCCGACCGTAGAAATAATCCGCAAACCATCCAGAGCTCGCTCCGCCGAAGTAAGCGACTGCAGATACTCAACAAACACTGCCAGCATCGACGGAACGAATTGGATAACCGCAGCGCCGCTTCCTTGAATTGCTTGGAGGAGGGACAATGGCGATCTCAATGTTGCATCATCAATGATCGCGCTAGAGGCTCCGACGCAAAGCCCAGCCAGAAGCTGCCACAGCGAGATATCAAAGCAATGCGACGCGGTTTGCGCGACGCAATCCGTCCGAGTGAGACTTAGAGCGTCGATCTTGGCCGCCAAATGATTGTTTAGGGCGCCGCGCTCAATCATTGCGCCCTTAGGCTGGCCCGTCGAACCAGACGTAAACAGAATGTAGGCGAGTCCATCCTCGCTCGGCGATGGCACCACAGACGAACTCTGGCCCTGGCGCAGCGCCGCCGCTATCGCTACGAATTGCGTGGCGCCTTTGCTGCTCGCCTGCAATAGGCTCAGCGAAGTCGGCTGGTCTCGGCCAATCACCAGAGCGCAGCGGCTCTGCTCGATCATGAATGATGTACGGGAAGCCGGTAACGATGGATCGAGCGGTAGGTACGTTGATCCAGCTTTCAATATTGCGACGACCGCCGTCGCCCAGTCGAGGTCCCGCTCCCCCCAATAGCCGACAACCGCCCCTTGAGCGCCCTGCTCTCGTAAGTTCCTTGCAAGGGCATCCGATCTTAATCGTAGCGCCTCATATGTGAGTTCGTCTGCGCCGTACCTCAGCGCAACCCTCTCCGGATCCGATCCTGCAAGTCGATCGATCGCCGTGATCACGTTGACCGGTTGACGTTCCACGGACTCATTTTCGCCTGATTGATTTTCCGTAGACACGCGCCCCGCCATTCGTCGCTTCTGCGGCGTTCAAATCAGAGCGCCAACGCTCCTGATCGAGGTGTGCATTACGTAGCCACCCTGATTCCGCAAGTCATACGGTTCATCCGTATCTTGGCTTCTCGTTCTTTGATTCACTTCTGTTTCCTCGATGATCGGCAGAGGAACAGGAGGACGCTAGGACCCCGCGTCCACTTTGGCACCTACCTACTCTTGTAGTGACCTGCCATCGTCTGCATGGCACCCGCAATCAACGCGCCGACAGGCTCGTTACGGCTTGTGATTAGCGTAACTGTCCGATTTCCCGGCACTTGAGCCGGCACCACCAACCCATCGAGAGCGTGTTGGCCACCCCGGCGATACAGCTGGAACGGACGAAAGGCTTCTTACCGTAACCACCGCCAGACCGATGGTGGGCCAGTGATCGCCGCAACAAGGACCCGGCGGCGCCTCAACATTACAACGAGTTATCGAAGCTCGCAGCAGCACTCCCAAGCACGGCCTTGACGTCATCCAAGTGTGGGCACCGGCAAAGCGCCCGACCACGTCGTCACCTAAATCCGAATAGCTCCGGGAGATTGATTTATGACTATGGATAACGCGAGCTGGAAACTGAGGCGTCGTATCATCGCGTAGCGCCCAGGGGGCGAGCACAAACCGCTGTGGATAGGCGCCGAGCGCATATTTCCCGGGCGGCGCACGGTGAACGGCTGGCCGTCCGCAGGAACGTATGGCTCACGGAGACTTCGATCGACAGAGACGCAGCCTGCCCACGGGCGGCCTCTGCGCGAGGATTAATCCATCGCAATGCGCTCGCCAGACTTGCTTGATGAGCTACTCGACCACTTTCCACGGCCTTTGCGGACTCGGCGCGGCATATTCCTTTCCGCTTAAGATCATCTGGTGAAATGCGAGCGTCGCGTCCTTGCTCCCGATCGGCAGACTTTACAAATCAAGCGGTCCGATTTGGCGCTCTCCGCTAAGCTATTCGGGCCCGTCAATTCAACGATGCTGGACTGCATGAGTAGCATCATCCACGCCACAAATCTCAGCCTGCTGATGCTGCGAACGGCGAGAAGCACTAGTTCGGCTTGTGCGGTCTGATCACCGTATTTCCAGGCGCCATTTGTGCCCCCCGGGCAGTCCGCCGGTACTAGATGTGATTGCGACCTGGGCTGTGGGAGACTTGAGACGTTTGGCGTTAGGCTGAGATTTTTTGTCCGCCAGCCAACGCGCAACCTGGTGGCAGGGTTGGTGGGGCAGTACCAGCGCTCGCATGAAAGGTGGCCGATGTCGCGAGGCCTAAATGCCGCAGCGGGATCTCTCCTGGGCGATCGTGACCGCGGCAAGGCCCAACATCACGTCGCGGTTGATGCCGAAATGGAGGCGATAGAGCCACCAGATTGCGCAGCACCGGTCGAGATCGGAGAGTGCCCGCGCGCGCTTTATTGCTGCTGCGACCCGCGATATTGGCTTCATGACACGTCTCATCTGGAAACCTGAACGTCTCGGGACCAGTGCTCTAAGTTTGGTGAGTTTTTGATCGGTGACGGTCGGCTGTCGCGCGCATGCGTCGGCAAAGGATTGGGAGCTGAGGTTCATGTTTGCCATGGCATTGCGCGTCTCGAAGCTTGATGGGAACACGCATATGTGCATCCGACCTTTCCGTAACCTTACGATGCAAGTACTGCTTCTCAAACACTCAGACCTGGTAGTGATAATTGACAGCACTCTTATGCAGTAGTTACGCGGTGGCGCGCGTTAGTTCGCAGACCCGATGCTGTCGCATCGAACCGATCGGAGTCGATGGCGTTGGCTGCAGCTCGGAAAACGGGGCGGCGCGGGCCCGGAGCCATGTGATATCGCCTCGACTCATCGATGGCAGGTTGACGATCCTGAGCTTTATTCGCGCCTGATGAACCCGTTCCTCGCGACTGGCCGTTAATTGGAGACGGTGATCCACTGCGACTTCCTGCCGCTGTGGGGATGCAGTCAACGAATGTGAATTCGTTATTTGAACAGCTCGCCAGCCGACCACCTAGCCGATTGACACGCGATATAGCCAGGGTAGCAAGGCTGCCTGCCCACTACACTGGTCCGGTACGGTCGACAGCACGTTGCGCAGCCTGTTCCGCCCTTTACGAATATGAGGCCAAGCGAATACGAATTTGGCGCGCACCATCCACTCTCTGAGGACGATTCTTCAACTGAACAGACTACCAATGCATCATCATGCTGTGCGCACACGCATGCTCTAAGACCAATTTCCTGGTCGCGATGACCGGGTTCGTTGAAGTCTGTGCTGGCCCCGCCTATACCGCAGAGAAAATACTTCATTCTTCTCCATGTTAGCCAGCTTGAAGAAGCCCCGCCGCGCATGGGCAATGCGAAACCCGGTGTAATCGGCCGCACCTACTTCTGCCGGTCGAACACCGGTTCGAACCCGCTGTAGCGATCGGCGTACGGGATGCAGGCGCGAAGGCGGCCAGATTCTTCTGGAGATGCTCGCCTCGTCGGTCGCTCGAGCCGCCGTAGACTGCCGCCGGCGGCGCAGGCCCGGTGGCCGGCCATCCCGCACACAAGTGCAGAACCGCCCGGTTGTACACTTGCCATTCGCCAAGATACGGATGGTGTGGTGACTAGGCCGGCGGGATTTCACCTCCAGCCTCTCGCAGAACCGGGCGCATTGGACGGAATGCGCGCCGTTTCTAATCCGTGAACAGACGCTGCTGAGCACGGTTCTGACCGAGCTTTTGTAGATGGCGACCGCTTGCGCTGCTGGATTAGCTACCCACAACGAGATTTCATCCCGCTGTACAGAGCGCTTGTTAGAGAGACCAATGTCGGCAAGTTGACGATACGCACGGTCAGACAAAGCGCGAAAGCAGCAATTTCAGTTTGGTATGCGGATTGCTTTGTTACGGCGTCGTCACCGATCGCTTCCAAGGCGACGGATAGGTAGCAACATTTAGCAGAGGCCCGGCTATGTCGCAGGCTGAGGTAGAACGGTTTGTCAAGAATCTAGCAAAAGAGGGTAGTCTGCTCGAAAACCTTAAGCAGAGTGCTACAGGTCTTGCACCGATTGTAGCGGTCGGAAAGAGCCACGGCTACGATTTCACGCTTGACGAGGTTAGGAGCTGCATCCGAGTGCCAGGCCGACACGAGCTGATGCAGCTCGACGCGATTGTCGGCGCCAAGCAGGATTTGAGCGGTGCGGGCTTGAGCAGGATTGTGCATACCTCAGCGTTGGCTAGTTCAACGTCGGAGGCACCCACGAGGGCCGTGCAAGCCGCGGAAGCGGGCCGTGACCTAGTCGCTATCGTTTTACTTATTGTAGTTGTTGTCGCCGTCGCGGCATGACATATTTTTAGTTCTGGCTCGTCGACGATCCGGTGCGAAGAGAACTGAAAGCACGCCTCGTCAGGAGTGAGATCATTGCTTTCAGGCCTAGAGATGCGGCTTCAGGGCGCACCCGTACCGTATGACGCACACTGCCACCGAACACTGCCGACAGATTTTTGACCGGCGTACCCCCGAGCAACTGCGCACGTTGTCACACGTCAAGCGCTTCATGGAGCGGCTGGCTGGTGACTTGGAGTTCCGCAGGGCGCTTTCGGAGAACGTTGATTCCTCGAGCGGTAACAGAGCGCTACGGCATCGAAGTTGACCCAATGAAGATGCTGCCGCTCTGGCGCGGCGGCTACCTGAAACACCGCTTTAAGCCGGAGTCTACGCCCTGGCCCCTCGCTATGATGTGGGACGAGTTTATCTGCGAGATGTTGCGCCATCGCGACCTCCTGCGCGAAGAGGGCGAAATGTCGACGATCAACCCTCGCTTTCATGCTTGGCGTGAGCGCCAAATCCGGCGCTGCAACGACGAATTGGGCGGAACGGCGGCCTCGGTCACGTACCCCATCATCGCTTTCGAGCTGAGCGACGGCTGCACCGTCGGTTGCTGGTTCTGCGGCCTCTCGGCCGAGCGTTTCAAAGGCTATTACGAATATAGCGAAGAGCATGCAGCGCTTTGGCGCGGCGTGGTCGGTATCACACGCGAGATGTTTGGTTCGGCAGCCCGTACTGGTTTCTGCTACTGGGCCACAGAGCCTATGGACAACCCACACTACGACCGCTTTCTATTCGACTACTATCAGATCACGGGCGCATTGCCCCAAACAACGACGGCGGCCCCGCTCAAGGATCGCGCACTCACCAAGCGCGTGCTCCAACTGTTCAAGCGCTATCGGACCGTGACGAATCGTTTCTCTGTGCTGAGCACAACACATCTCGACCAGATTCACATGGCGTTTTCGCCTGAGGAGCTGATGGATGTCGAACTCGTCCTGCAGGGCAAGGAGGCGCTGACTGCAAAGGCTTTTGCTGGGCGCGCGCGCGCGAGCGGAGCGAGAAACTTAGGACCGCTAACAAGGATGATGCAATCGCTTTGCTGGAGGGCGATCACACGACGATTGCCTGTGTGTTCGGCTTTCTCGTAAATATGCTGCAGGGACGTTTACAATTGGTGACGCCGGTGCCGGGTAGCAAACGCTGGCCGCTCGGCTACCGCGTCTTGAGTGAACGCTTCTTCAGGACGCCTGACGAGTTCCGCAACGGGCTGCAGCGCATGATCGACCAGCATATGCTCGAGAGTCCAGCTCCCAAATTGCCGATCCGCTTCCGCAGGGACCTGCAATACAAGGCTGGGAAGCGATTGCTTTCATCTCCGCTCACGCAACATGGAACACCGGGTGCTGGACGACATCGCTCCGACTTCCGTTGGCCATCTAATCGCCTACGGCAACTGCACAGCGTCGGAGCTGGTTAGGCAGGTCACGACTGACGGAGCGAGCGTGCTCGCAGTAGCCGACCTGCTCGATCAGTTATACGCGGCCGGGGTGATTGAAGAAGACTTAGACGACAGCTTCGCCTGGCAGACCAGCTTACCTGTTACTGCGCTTTCATCCGGCAGCGGTTAGAGTTTCGGATTTTGTACGCCAGTGAGTCCGCCGGAAGAATTTCATTGTCGGGTTGCCCAGGCGAACGGTGCGTGATGCCCCTGCAGTTCCACCGCGCAGTCGAAAACATGGAAATTTGGAGTGCACGCAGCGGCGGCTACTCGTTCGTTATAAGCTTGCAGAGCCCGACCGGTCCTGGCTTTCGCGGAAGGTTCGGCTACGTCGCTTCGTGGCGTCCGCTTGACCAGAGCCGTGGCTCGATCAGGGTGCACGGCTCGCCGCTGCGGAGCTTCGCTGAGGCCGAGGACGCCTGCAACAGTATGCTCAATTACCTGAGAGACTGAACTGATTCCTGGTCGCTGGAAATGGGAGCATCTTAAAGATGCTGCAGTCGCGCCGGGTGTTCACCGGGGCGGAACGTACTTTGTAGCGATTGAGATTATCGCGGCCGATTTGTGCGGGCGCTACACGTTCTATCCGTCGGACCGGCTTGCTTCCAAATCGACCTCATGTGGATGATCTTGAAGATCATCTGCCGTCCCTCACGCCCGTCGGAGCAAACATGTTCGTCGAAGGCTCGACAGATTTGTTCGCGTTTCCCAATCCGGTAGCTAAGCCGCACCTCAGGATCGTGATCCACAAGACGCCACTAGCGAACGGCTGGTCCACCTACCGGATCACGAAATGATCACCACGATCCGTACGCGGTTGCGAGCCAGAACAGCTTGATGACAAGGGCGGGACAGGTCGTAACACCGTAATCCCAATGACTTCACTGATTTTGCCGTCCTATTACGCCTGTTTGCGGCGGCCGCGGTAATTGCACTGCCAGATCGTCGCGGAAGCGACCGGCCGGGGAGCGGGCTTTGGGCTTTGGCGGGGGGACGTTTATCGATCGCTACTCCTCGTTTCTGAAGCGGACAGACTGGGTGCACAACGCCTTCGAGGACTTGATTTCGAAGCCTCCGGCTCTCCGCCAAACCTGCCGAGCGGACGCGGGGATCGCGTCCGGAACCGTCAACGATGCAGAGTTCAACGGACACGTCTACTCCTCCAGGTCATCACCAGGAGTTGGCTACGTGATCGCGTTGCCGATGGGGCCCATGCCGTTAATCTCGAGCGGTGCCGAAATGCTCATGCTGCTCGCGGACACAAGTCTATGCGAGACGCTCGGAAACGCATTGACCAAAAAGGGGCTTGGAAAGGATTTAGAGCCGTGGCTGCTGCGGCTAAGGCGTCGGCTGAACCGCTTCTCCAGCCGGCCCTACCTCGCCAGGCGGTTCTCTAAACAGATCGGCTGGCAGTTCGGAATGATGATCCACCGGTACGTTCAGCTCGGAACAGCTGACACGCCGGACGTGCTCAGGGAACTTGGAGCAATTCCACTTGTCACCGACGTCCGCCGTTGGGGGCACCCACTTGAGGCTGGGAGCAACCTTAGATTCTTCGCGATTCAGTTCCTTCTCCTGGGTGCGGGCATGTGGCAGCTGGAGACCTGTGGATCGAGAAGACAACAGACGCAAGTCACTTCGAGATGGAATTGGCTGCTGATGGTTTTGCGTTTCGGGAATCGATCGGCTCTGTCGATGGAGATGATGTGGCTATACCGGGCACTCTGGGGCGTGGCTGATCCTGACATTGGCCGCATGGATTGAGGGATCTGTCCCAAGAGACCGCGCCTCGGTCACATCCACCGGCAAGGGAACGCCTCCAACGTCTCCGCGCCTACTTGCGGTCTCGAGAGCAGGAACAGCCGTCGATGACGCGCACCGAAGCACCAGACGCTGGGGACCAACCCAGGAGCGGATCTCGCAGTTCGAGACTGGGCGCCTGGAGAATCCGAGCCTCGAAACGGTGCTAAAGGCCTTCGCCACGCTCGGGATCGACCTGAACATCGACAGTGTGCCGGGATCTCTGCAGAACGACGACTTGGATACCGGTGATCTCGCGCTCGACGAGCCGAGCTTCCTCAAGTGACGGCGGCGATGAGAAAATTCATGAACGTCCTGATGGGCGGCGTCCCGATCGGCCGTCTCGAGCAGATGGATGCCGGCGTCCTAGCCATCGAGTATGCCGATCGTTGGCTCGCGGCCGACAGGGTTCAAATTCCGCTTTTCGATGTCCCTGCTTCTCGCCGCCAAGAAGCACTCCGGCGCGAAGGTGGCCAACTATCTCTGGAAACTGCTTCCGGACAGCGACCAGACCCTGCAGAAATGGGGACAGATCTACGGCGTGTCGCCGAACAGCGCGTTCGCTTTGCTATCGAAGGTCGGAGAGGATTGCGCCGGCGCGATCCAGATCGTCACCGACGAGTGGATGGCCGCCAACGCGGATTCGGCCGGGGGGTTCAGTGGACGACGAGGCCGAGGTCGCGAACCGCCTCAAGCGCCTGCGCGAGGAGATGGGACGGCGCGATAGACCCCCATCACTTTCGACAGGCGATTAGGTTTGCGTTGTTGCCCCAGGGGCAACAATCTAAAATAAGCAGTCTCAATTACTTGAGACAGAATGAGAAAGGCTGAAACAGCCTTGCCAACACTGGTCAATCACTGGGTTCTCCTCGCCGTCTGCTGGTCCAGTGGCAAATTTGCCTCTTGCGGGCGGGCCACGCCGCGGCTGGGAAGCACGTGGGAATCGATCACCTGCACGCCGGAGGTGCGATCACGTTATCGACGCCGCCGATCTGGTTGCGGATGACGATGGTGAGCCCAGGCACGCGCTGCTGTCCGGATGCACCCGCCTCGCCGTCTCGCTCAACCATCTGCTCGAGCGCACGAACAGCATTCACCGCGGGCGTTCCGTTACCTGTGTCGCGGATCTCGGCCAGCCGGCGGATATTTCGGGCGCGTTCGCTCTCTCGCAGCACCTGCAAGCCCGCATTGCAGTAGGCCTTCACGTGAGGCTTCTTGAACGCCTCTCTGAGCCCGTGGTCGGTCATCCCGGCGGCCATGGCAGCATCGGCCCTACGTGAGCCCTCGTACAGCATCAGGTCGACGGCGGTCTTGAGCTTGCCTGGGACGGTGAGCTTGCCGGAGCGGTTCTGAGCAGCAACGGCTTGACGTGTGGGCTCGGTCATGACTAGGTCCTCCGTGTGAGCGCAGCGCTAGCGACCGCCCACGGCCGCGGCGAACGCTTCGATCGCGCATGTGGGGGGATTGAACACAACCGATCGAATAGGCGTTCGCACCATCCCCGCTCTTGGGGAAATCCGCTTCAGCGTGATGGCGTTTCCAGACCGATCGGCGCCCCAATCCCAGCAGTATCCGTCTTTATGGCGCGGATAGGATCGTTGTGGGAAGGTGAAGCTTACGTGACCGATTGAGGTCAATCGTTAGCCCCCCTTGCGCTCGCCCTCCGGTTGCGATTTGATGCCGTTATTTATCGGTTTGGGGAGTATTTTAGATGATGGCTGGCGCAGACGAATTCTACAATCGTGTGGGTGGCGACAGGATCGGCAGCAGGCAGATCGATGAATTGATTGGGATCGCCCGCGGCTTGGTGGCAGACAACCAGATCAACCAAGCTGAAGTCGAATTCTTGCAGAAGTGGCTCGGCGCCAATCTTCACATCAGCGATCAGCCCGTCGTGCGAGTGCTTTACAAGCGGGTCGACGAGATGCTGAGTGACGGCGTGCTCGATGACGACGAGAAGACGGAGCTACTCGATACACTCAATCAGTTTTCAAACCGAGAGATTGATGGCTTGGGTGAAGTTCTCAAATCAACATCGCTGCCGCTGAACGATCCCGAGCCGCCACTGACATTCGCCGGTCAACGATACTGCTTCACAGGCACATTCAATTTCGGCTGCCGCAAGGAATGTGAGAGCGCGGTCGAAGGCCTCGGCGCCGAAGTCGGTAGCCTGACACAGAAAACAAACGTTCTTGTGATCGGCATCTACGCTACCGATTCGTGGAAACACTCCTCGTTTGGGAACAAGATCATGAAGGCCTGTGACTGGCGAGACAAAGGGTTTCCGATCAGCATTGTTTCCGAGCCGCACTGGAAGCGGTACCTTCCAGTGTAACGAGCTCTTGCGTTCGCAGCGGAAACTAAGGACGTGCATCGGAGGGGGATGCCGGCCTAGCTCCGGCCGCCCCGATGGCTGTGCCTTCGTGCATTTTGATGCCGGAGAAGTCGTTTAGCATTTTCGTGTAAACCGTCAGACCGTCAGATTTAGTTGGCACCGGCCGCTGGAGAAATGGATGATGGCCAGCCAGCAATTCCGACTAATCACCCTTCTTTATGTTGTTTGCTTCGTTGCCTGCGCTTTGACGCTCTCGGAAATCCGTCTTGCGGAGTTGCACAAACCGTCCCATAGCAAGCCTTCTCACCCTTGTAGTTGGCCAGCGCTTCGACCAACGTCGACATGACGTCCTGTTTCAGTTCGTCGGAGATAGGCTCAGGACCGCCTAGCGAGTTCAACGCCACCTCGACCAATTCGATTGCGCGATCCTTGTTGCCGCTCTCGTAATAATACTGAGCGACCGCCCCATAGGACAGGTACTTGAAGTCACCGTCCCCTTGCGGAGGATTCAGCGCAAGAATGTGTTCGGACAACTCTTTGCCCATCGCAAGGCGCTCGGCAGACGGGAAGTGGGAGTTGTCATTCGCCGGATCAAAGAGTTGGCGCAGCGCCCCTTCCATCCACTGCTCATCGTTTTTGTCGATCGCGTCGCGAGCGAATTGCCTCATAACCGGCAAGCCGGTCTGCAAGTTGCGCAGCCTGTGAAGCAATAGATCCGCATGGAGCGCGCGGAAGTTGAGGTCGTCCGGCATCACCGCGACGGCCTCTTCGACCGCCGAAACCGCCTTTGCCCAATCCTCCGCCTTCATCGCCGGCGAAAGCTTGGCGAGAATCGGCTCAGTCAGCGCCCGCTTACGCTTCATTTCGCGCATTTCGCGTCTTCCGCTGTCGATCCGCTCTGTATCGGCGGCTTTAGCTTCATCGCTGGTCCGCCAGCTGCCGTTAAGAACTTTCGGCAAGACGTCATCGAGCTGCATCGGAGGACCGATAAAGGCGATGTGGCCGTCACGGTCAACGACGAACGAGGTGGGAATCCCGACAGAAAAGCTGGACTCCATCCAAAGCTTGCTCATTTCGCCTGTGGAGTCGAACCCGATCCGATAGTTCAGGTTCGAGAACTTGTCGGTCAACCACGCGTCCAAGCTTGTTCGGGCCTCGTCCGCCGTTGGAGCTCGTTCGTAAGCTGCGACGCCGAGCAGCTCAAGTCCGCTGTCTTTGTATTTCTCTTGCAGCTGTACTAGATGAGGCATCACTGCCGCACATGGTCCGCACCAAGTTGCCCAAAATTCGACGATGTACACCTTCCCGGGCTGGAAGCTCGTGAGGGGCTCGCCGCGCAGCCAGTTCTCCACCTTGATCGGAGGAGCTGGGGACTCCATGCGCAGCACCATGTTGCTCTCCAAAACTATTGCCACTCATTGCGCGACTTTATGCGCTAGCCTGTCTCTCTCAGAAACGGAGCACACGGGTTCAAGAGAAGGAGAGCATCACTCGCTTTGCGCATCTGGTGTGCGCTCAGCCCTCACTCCGTGTTTCTGCATCCCAATAGCAACAGCCGTGCCACCTCGGTCAGCACGCATCAAGCGCCTGACTACGCTTTGAAAACTCCAAGGCGCCCCAAACGCAGCCGGTGTTTTGAACCTGACGGACTTTGTCCCGTGTCAGAAGTTGGACACGAAATCCTTGTGGGTGAGCGCTTGGTCATGCGAGCCGATCCGGCAAGATCTCGTGTCTAGGACTGCCGCCGCCCTAACGCAGCTTGTAGCAATGGCGGATAGGATCGATTTCGCAAGGGAGGCGCGCTCCCGCTCCAGGGTGACCAGCACAAGCATTTGAATAGGTCTTCCCACCGCCTTCGGCGAGACGATTGAGACGTCGGCTTCGATGATGCCCTCTGAGCGGAGCGCCTCTTCAATCGTCTTGACAGGGCGGTAGCAGAAAGCCCGGCCATTTCGCCGAGCACCTCGGAAGTTAGGCGGTCGTTCTTTTGCACAATCTCGAGCATTTGGGCGTCTACTCGATCGTATCGCATGATCCAGCTCCCGCTGAGGTGAATTTCGTCGCGAAATTCCCGTGCGATGCAGGAAACCGTCAAAACCTCAGGAAAGTGCGCCGCAAATAGGTTCAGGACAAGAGTATGCTGAATAAAGATAACGAGCGCAGGGAAATCAAAGCCATGGCAACCACCATGCCTTCAGACCCGCTGGAAATCCTTGCGGAGGACTTCAAGGAAGCCCTCCTGAGGCACTACTCCATCGGGCAGCGCAAGGCCGCGGTTTCCATCGGCAAGACCACCGGCGACTGCCCGCTACTATCTGTTCTCCTGGAGGACGGGCAGAGGCTTCACCTCACCGTCACGAAGGCCCGGTCATAATCGTCTTTCCACGATGGGTAATAATCTCCGGTGCCGTATTCTTCGACATGGCCGGCATCTATGCACCGCCGGCCAGAACGCGAGTCGCCACTTGCCTGGCTGATGCCGCGGCCGCGAGCAGGAGCGCGCTCGCGTCGCCGGGCGCTGTCCGGTGATCATCTCGACGCGAGGATGGGAATCACCTTCCTGCCTGGCATTAAGCATGGCATTTGCCATCGTTGCACCTCCGCCGATCTGCTCATGCCAAGCCGTATCGCTGGCGAAACTCGCGGTGGCGAGGTGGGGGCCTCATGCCGGTTACGGCCAACAGTTGATCTCGAATGAAAGACCCAGGTCAAGTGAGGCGACTTTATTTGCGAGGCGGCTCCGGTTGTCGCGAAGGTTCTTTCACCCGGGCGGGGCGGTCGGCCGCAATCGCTCAGGTGCACGGCTTGGATCCAGCACACGGCCAAGCTCATGCCTCGACCGGAGGTCCTGTAAGCGGGTTTAATGCCGTCGGGCTTATGTTTGACAAGACTAAACGGCGTCATGAGCACGTCGCTACGCGCTCCAGCCGCGGCAGGCAGGTCAGTTACCGTGACGGTGGCGGAGAACGGTTCGTTGCCTGTATTTGTCCGGAAGACATAAAATCTGATCGGTGTCATTTTGGGGATGACCGTGCCATCGCGCCCTGATGAAGTTCGGCCGTACCTTCCTTGGTGATACTGTGAACGTAGACATCAGCGCTGATGGCGGTGTAAAGGACTGAACTATCTTTGACAATGCCTCGGACAACCTGCCGGTGGGTTGTATGCAAAACTATCGTTTCGCTCATTGGAAATCGTTTTTCAAAATCTGAATAGTAAATCGAGCACTACTAATGATCGCGTGTCCAGCTTCTCAACTCGAACAGGTCTGCCTAGCTCGTCGCTGATGCAGTACAGCGCGCCTTTGAAGTAGGTAATCGTACCTGCCCTCCCCCCGTACAAAGCCGTCTTTTCATTGCGGACCTCGCTGCTTGCTGGAGCCACGCCTCGGATAGGAGAAACCTTCATGGGCGGCCCGGAGCCGCTGCACACGAGGACGGCTGGCCCGGCTGTGGCGGGAACGAGAGCGGGAAGCGGTACAAGAGTCTACGTTAGCCTCGGCCAAAGTTTGCGAGATTGGCGAAAGAAGTCATTTACAGAAGAAATCGTGTTTCATGCCGATAGCTTTCTGCCGATCGGCGACGTCATGCTCGCCCAGAAGATCGGGTTGGAGGCATCCGAAGCCGACGTGCTCGCCGTTGCAAGCAAGTCCACTCCTAGTAGTTGCCATCTCAGGCAAGCCGACTGATCGGCTGATTGCGGCACAATTGCGCTTCACGCGTTGGCGCAAGCTGTCTGCTAAGTTGCTTGGCGCAATAGCTTCCCACGAGATCGCGATAAACGGCACTGCGTCGACCATGGGCTGATCAACGACGTTTAGTGCTGGGTTTGATCCAACGCTTTGAGCAAAGCGTGGAGAAACGCGCTGGCATGGTCGTAGTTTGCATCGCCATTCGCTACGGCGCGGGTGCGTGGGCCCAGCACGCTACCAACCCTCTCCCCACCGAGTGCGTCAGCGCGCTCTGACCACTGATCCAGAAGTTCATCGGAAATGTTTTGGCTCGACGTGAATAACTTCAACAGGCGAGATGCGCCGTCATGCTTGTTGTTATGTCGGGCAACAAACACATAGAAGGCGAATAAGCCTCGAAAATCCTCACGCGATACCGCTCGCTGGGGCATTAACATGCTCTCGTAAAAAATTGATCAGCAAATCAAATGGCAGAATACAGCTTTCCAGCTGCGAGAGTATAACGAAAATTAAGTCCGGCTCGGATAAAGTTCGGCATTTTCGCATTTGTAAGTACGGGACGCGGGAGGGCGGGCCATTCCTTCAAATTTGAGCTCAGTTGCGGCGAGCAACCGACTGCTGGTCTGCTACGCAAGCGCTTAGAAGGGCTGACTACCCAGGTGTTCGGATCAAAAATACTTCTCACTCGGTGCGTGCGCGACGATCTCTCTTTGGTGGCAAACTCGCCCAGAACCTTTCATGGCTCTCCGTCGACAATCGATCACGTCGAGTCAGCGGTGTTTCCGACATCCTCCTCTACCTGGCGCCGAAGAAACGACGTTCACAGGCGCGTCTGGCGCGCCGCGGTCTTTGATGGCTTCTCGCTTCCGCCCTTCGCAGCCGACTACGGAGCGCCTTCAACTCGTTCAGGAGCGCGACTACCCCTGAACCCGATCACCCAAAATGCCCGAACTATCATAAACCTGACATCGACTGCTCATTAACTGCCCCTAGTTTTGTTTTCCCGAACTGGCTTGCCGGAGGGTGCTGCTCCCTCGGCCGGTAGGCGCAATCTGTCAGGTCTCCAGACTATTTCTACGTGCATCGCTTTCTAGTTGCGAAATGGACAAAACTAGCATCTAATCAGTCTGCTTCATTCGTCCTTTTTTGGTATCTAGTTTTTGGGTATCGAGGCATTTCAATCGGGGGACGCAGCGTCTGTTGCGGGCGCGTTGAGCATGGCAGGCACGCGCGCATGGATGTGCTTGGCCAATTCGTTAGTACGACGCAACCGGCCCTACACCGCCTCCTGCCAGAGCTTGGTCTTGATCGTCACTGTCGGACCGAAACCTAGGCGTCAATACAAAGCCCAATACGAGGGGAGTATTAGATGGATTGGATAGAGCAGTTGCTGGGCTTTAGCCCCGATGGAGGCGACGGCACTACTGAAATGATGATTGTTTTTGCCGTCTGCGTGGTCGTTGCAATCCTTGCTTTTGCTCGCATGCCCAAGGCACGAGACTACGTGCGAAATCTGTTACGGGTGAGCAATCGCGCATAATCGCGATCGACCAATAGCGATCCGAACTTTCGAAAAGGCCGGCGGTGCTCCACCCGGTCTCGGTTTCGATTTTGCTGACGGAGGACAAGCAACTGCGAAGTCAGTCCTGTTGCGGCACTCGCAGCACGTGTCGTTCTCAAGTTAAGGTCGCCGGATAGTGCGAGGTCACTCAAATGGGCAAATCGACAAAGCGGAAGCGAAGCTCCTCCTCAACATCCAACAAGCGATATGTACGCAAGAGCAAACGCGCTCCTGCACCTGCCGCACCCTTATTGAAGCCGCTCAGGCTCAGTAAGCAAAAAGTCGCGGCAAAGAAGAAGAAAAAGAAGACAGATGGAAGCGGGCCACTTGAGTGGCTGCTACCGATGCTGGAGTCGAGCTACACCCCACTGGAGGGACGAGGCGCAACGGCTCACTCAGTCACTACCGCAACTGCAAGCAGTCTCGATTCAAGCAGCGAGGCGCTAATCGCGCCGGCTACGCCTACAATCTGGCGCGACGTGCTCCTCGAATACAAGCAACGCAAGGCCGCCGCAGTCGCAGGGCCGGCGGTAGCGCCCGGCGCTCCGCCGATGCCATTGGTCCCAGGTGCGCGCAACTGGCTCCCGCTGGGCCCGAGCGTCGTGATGGATGGCCAAACCGTCGGCAATCAGCCGGTCGCGGGGCGTGTCTCGCGTCTCGCGGTCGCGCCGGGCGGTGCGGTGGTTTATGCCGCGTCGGCCAACGGCGGCGTGTTTCGCTCCGCCGATGGCGGAACAACGTGGCGGTCCATGATGGACCGTTTCGACTTGGATCCCACGAATTTTGCCACAGCAAGCTTGGTCTGCGGAGCGATCGCACTCGACCCGATAGATCCGAACCGGGTCTATGTTGGCACTGGAGAAGGGGACACGTTGCAGCTCTTCCGTTCTCGCGTAACGGGAGCCCTTCCAGCCTACCGCGGGCTCGGCGTGATCCGCACCGACGATGGAGGCGCAAATTGGGTCGTCGAAGCAAGCTCGCCGGACCTTGCAGGCGAAGCTTTCTTCGCGCTCGCGATCGATCCCGGCAATCGCGAGAATGTAGTTGGTGCGACGACCGCTGGGCTCTACCGCCGTGTACCTCAAGCCGGAGGTCAATTCCAATGGGTGCAGGTGCGCACTGGAGTGCACGCGAGCGTCGTTGCCGCATCGAGCGGCGGCGCTACACGGTTCTTCAGCGCGGAGTGGGGACAGGGCCCCTCTCGGTCAACGGTGATGCATTCGGACGACGGCGGAGCAACCTGGGCTACCACCGGCACTAATTTCCCAAGTACCAACATTGGGCGCATAGCACTTGCGGTGCAGTCAGATAAGCCAAATCTGCTCTATGCATTTGTTACAACTTCGAGCGGATCGCTCCAGGGCGTTTATCGCCTTGATGGCATTACGCAGGCCTGGAAACCCGTTAACGCTGTGCCCAACGTCCTGCCCGGAGGTCAGGGGGCTTACGACCTAACGATCGTCGTTGATCCTGCCGATACCAACCTAATTTACCTTGGCGGCGATCGCATGGACGCCCCGCCGTGGGGCGGATCGGTCTGGCGTTGCACTATCCAGGCGAGCGGTTCGGCCTTCAAGGTGAGCAACTCGGCATCGATCGGTACCCATGCCCACGCCGATATTCACATCATTTGCCACACGCCCGGCGATCCGAACGAGCTGTGGTGCGGATGCGACGGCGGGGTATTTCTCAACCGCGCCCCCAAAGGTACCGGTGAGTTCGTAAGTCAAAATAATGGACTCGCGTGCCTCTGCAGCAATTTTATCGCGCAGCATCCAACAGATCCCAACATCCTATTCAGTGGCCTGCAAGATAACGGCACGGCGCGGACGTCGTCGGGGGCAATCTGGACGCACGTCAGTGGTGGAGATGGTGGCTACTGTTTGATTAACTGGAACACGCCTAACCAAGTGCTCGTATACATGAATGGGGTCGTGTATCGCTCCACGACGGGAGGCACATCGCACGCGGGGTGGACGCCGGTGTGGAACTTCGGTTGGGCGACGATGACACAGCCGATTGTCGGCGTGCCGTACAATCCTTCAAGCCCATCCAGCGCAGACTTGGTGGCGGTCGGGGCTGGTCAGCTTGTATTTCTATCGAACAACTTCGCGAGCAACTGGCTCTCGCCGATCACCCTCCCCGGTGGGGCTTCGACGGGTGACGC
This sequence comes from Bradyrhizobium zhanjiangense, assembly GCF_004114935.1. Classification (NCBI taxonomy): domain Bacteria; kingdom Pseudomonadati; phylum Pseudomonadota; class Alphaproteobacteria; order Hyphomicrobiales; family Nitrobacteraceae; genus Bradyrhizobium; species Bradyrhizobium zhanjiangense. The sequence goes on along the minus strand of NZ_CP022221.1, from coordinate 2,378,974 downwards.
GTTCGCACTTGCATTTGCCTCGGCAAACCGTCTGTTCATTGGGACGACGCGCGGCCAAGTGTTTCGAGCGGATCGCTCGGGCAATGCATGGCAGATTAGGCGGCTCGACGACGCGCCCGCCGCGCCGCTCGGAGTATCGGGCCTTATCGCCGATGTTGCAGTGGACTGGGCCGACGCGAATAGCGGCTCCATCTATGTCGCCTTTGGAGGAATAGGAGACCGTCGCAGGGTCTGGCACTTCGACGGAACACGCTGGGAAGTCCGCAGTGGTGCCGGAGCGACCGGCCTCCTTGACGTTGAGCATAACGCCCTGGCCGTTGACCAGACGGCCCCCAATAACGTCTACGTCGGCGCTGATGTTGGCGTCTGGCATTCTCCCGACGGCGGTCTCAATTGGAATCCGCTTGAGAACGGCTTGCCCGATGCGCCGGTTTTCGATCTGCAAATTCACCCGACTCAGCGGTTAATGCGGGCGGCGACGCACGGGAGAGGCTTATATGAACTTTCGCTGCAATAGGAAACATTGAGCATGGTTCAGGGTGACTAGACGTACGGATCTGGCGGGAAAAATGCAGGATCGGACCGAAAATCGAATCTTCGCTTCGCGGCGCGAGATGATTTGCGGCCTGATGGCAACGACGCTGCCGTTCAGCAGATCGGCCGCAGCACAAGAGCCGGTTACACTTGGATCCGCAGCGGCGTTTGTTGGACTTGCACTGCTGCAAGGCGCGATCAGTTACGTCGGAGGCCGGTTGTTGGCCAGTGCGTTAGGTGATCCGGTCATTTCGGATGTACAGTCCTGGCTCAAAAACGCCATCGCTGAATTAGAGGCATTTGTCTCTGCTGAACTAAGACGTCAGCTGGATGAAAGAGTGATCGAGCAGATGTCGCGCGGACTTGCAGGGCATCAACACCAATCTTTATCAGTATTCGAGCCTGCGGGCGAGCAATCGATTGCGTAACAAGTACCTTCTTGAAACATGCGACACGACGACCGCAAGCTTGGTCCCGCTGTCGCTAAATTACGACCAGGCGCTCTTTGTCACGACGACCGCAATGGCTTACCGGCTATTTACGCTCTATGCGCTCTACGAGCTCGACCATGATCAGGGCCACATCAGGAGCGCACGACCAACGATGGACGACTTTGTGAGGCGAGTTAGTGTCATTAGAGATAAAGTTGGCCGTCAAATGTCGCCTGACGCTCACTTCAAAATAAATTGCACCATAGTTGGCGAAACGACTTACACCTGCATCGGAGTTCGAGACGGGGCACCGATAACACCTCTCTATCGAGCTCCCCCGACGATCAACGGCAGAGACGCTTTTGAGGTTATGCGCGAAAGCATCAAACGACGCATCGCTCCACTAACCGAGCCTATGCAAAAGCAAGCAGACGAGTTTCTAAAGTCCGCAAACACGTCAATTCAACTAGCGATCGACGCTTATGATAAGATGTGCCGTCGTATTGGGGAGACCTATTCATTGCCGGCTGGCGCCCCGCCGCTGTTGAAAATTGGAGTGGCTAAAATCCCAGCTGTTGTCGTCATGCCTGGAGCCATTGTGGGAAGCCACACTCGGTAATTGCGAATGTTCGACGGCAAGCACGATCCAGCCTGTCGCCCCCGCGTGCGGGCGGCGCGGCCGCTCAAGCAACCGACCAGCGCGGCGCTCCAAGCGCCCCCTGAACTGCCGGCCATTATCTCCCCCGTCTCCGCCAGATGCAAATCCGCTTTCCTAGCCCGCGAGTCCAACGGAGGCCGAACCGGGTACTCACGACGACATCTTTCGACCTCGCCTACGAGCCAGAAGTGTTGCCGCAAAGTCGCACAATTGAAATGTATCATTTCCTCAACCCTTGATTATTGCTCTTTTCCAGAAAGTCGTATTTCGTTGCTTCAACAATCGCAGGAGACGTTCAGAAATTGAAGAGCTTCGGACGGGAGACGATCGCATGTCCGCGATACGATTGCTTGCGCTCACTATGATCATGGGAGCGCTGTTGGGATGTGGACTCCGCGTGCCACCGATTGACGATTCTGGTGATCGCGTTGAGGGGCAGCGCTTTGTTCAAGCAATTCTGATCAACATAACATGCGAGTTGCGTGCGGCAGTGGCCGATCTGCATGCGGCTTTCCCAGGCGGCACATTCCTGGACGGATTTGGTATTCAGTCTACGCTTACGCTGACCTACGATGAAAAGGGAGCGTTAGCCCCGGGAGTCACTTGGACGCCCCCCAGCCCGGCAACCGCAGTGTTCTCCCTGGGCGCTGGACTGTCCGTATCCTCAGATGCAACGAGGACGAACAAGATTGACGCTTATTATCTGGTTTCCGACTTGCAGAAGGCAACGTGCTCTGACGAGTCGCGCCCGAATGGCGCATTCCTGCTGCAGAGCGATTTGAAGCTTTCGGAGTGGCTATTCACTGCTGTCAGCGCCTCCATGACCAACACCGTCAATTTCAAGACGACTACGATTGCAGTGAAGGATTCAATCTTGCAGCACCAGGTAAAATTTGTGATCAACACCAATGCCACAGCCACTCCGAGCTGGACACTCACCAGAGTTACCGTCAATCCGAGCGGCAACTTCCTGAGCCTGGATCGCACGAGAACAAATGATCTGACGATCACGCTGGGACCAGCCGTTCCGGGCGTCGTGGAAGCAACAAGAAATGGTCGGAGAATTACGGTGGCAAGCCGCGTGCCTGACAGGCGTGCCGCTGACCTGCATCTCTCTGCTCAGATCGCGAACGGCATCGAAACGGGAGTGAGAAACGCACTAAATCGCTAGCTTTGGATATTTCGAAATGGCCAAAGCACGGAAACCTAAATCTCGTCCTGTCGTCCCGGAGGGCTTCAACCGGGCTAGGACGCTGACTGAACCCGAGGCTCATGCGTTGGTTGCGCGCACAGCCGCATCGATGGGCCCTCCCCCATACATCTGTGTCCCGACCGGTCCTCCGCCCGCACCCTGCCTACGATATCGTCGTGACCCGAAAACCGGCGCGTATAGCATCCCTCCTTTTGGCGAAGTTATCGATTGCGCGGTCTGCCGAGCTGGCGGGAGAGGCGCTGCCGCCGTACCTTAAGACTATGTCCGCTCGCCAACGAATTCTCGTCGCTGCACGTGACCATAAGTGCGCAGGTCCCAAGTCCAACGGACGAAACGAAGCTATTTGGTCGAGGAAAAGCTAGGAATAGCTGCTTCACCTAGGTCGCAGCGCAGCGCGGCGCTGCATTCACTGATGACATCTGACTAGGAAGATATCGCTCTTGATCGAACAGCTGGAGCTTAGCTTGGCTGCGCGAACGTTTCGTACAACTCTGGCAACCCAGCATCAGAAAGTGACGCGATTACCGTTTACAAGCTTGTTCGGTTAGCCACGTTTTGAGCGCATCGACGTCGGCTCTCTTGGTATGTCGTAACGCTCAGTACGATTGTGGAAGGTACGAGCGCCACAAACTGAAGTGAACCCGTCGCGTAGATTTGGCCGATGATAGCGTGGACGGGTGCGCCGACGGATATGGGAAGGCTCGGCGCGTTCTGTGCGGCGGTGTAGGTTATTCCTTGGTTTGTAACCTTGACCATTTGGACGCCGAGGCTTTGTTCGCGCACTTCTTCGTCCGTGAAAGAGGGCGGCTTCGGCAGAAGGTCAAATGGCATTCCGTCGTTCATGAGTACATATTAGAGGAAAGATATGATTGGATGCTGCTCTGCAGCACGACACTGGCAAGATAGAGGAGTCTCTGGCGAGCCTGAACGGCTTCAGCCCTTCGCCACCCACGACGATATTTTTGGGATGTAGATCCAGTACACCAAAACATTCCAAACTATCGAAGCAAAGGAAATAGCTAGAATGAAGGTCATGTAACTGCAGCCGGGTTGCGCCTCCGGATAATAACCAGCAACAAGTAAGGCGCCTAATGACGTTGCTGTAGACAAAAAGACCAACGCTGTTGTGATGAATGGGAACGCTCTCAGGAGAGTGCCGCTGTAATCGAGCAATAACATTCTCGATAAAAGTCTGGACTCGTTTTTGAGTTCTTCTTCGCTCGGCTCCCGAGTGGGTGTGAGCATCCAGGGCCGGTTCGCGGCTCTCGCGTTGTCCATATCTTTTCTAATGTTCTGAACAAGCTCATCAGCCCATTCTTTGTTGGCAGCCTTTCGCGCGGCCTCATGAATCGCCACGGCCTCCTCTCTCCGTTTCGTTATTAGTTCGCGCAGTTCGATATAATACAGTATCGCGCTCACGCTGAATGCAATTGCGAGTACGTGACCAAAGTGTTCGATGCTGCACGCCATGTGCCTCCCCCTGTAGCATAGCAAACATGCTGATCGACCAAGGCTTGACAATACCAAACCCAACGCGACGAAGATACAAAGATCGTTCGTCTATTTCCGGTATTAGCTTTTCTCAATCGGAACTCAAATACGAGCCGTGGGAGGAAGGAAGTTGGCATCGAGCTGCTGACCTTGAATGCCATCTCAAAACATGGTCGAGAGAACACAGGAGGAGATGTACACCAAAGTCACCTTGAAGACCCGCGCCAAGGCCATGAAGCGATTTCCTAGATATGCGATAGATCACGCAACGTGAGCCCACGTGACCTTGCCCCTCAGGCTTAATCCAGGTTGAAGTTCGCTCTGGCCCAAGACAAGGACCAGAGCATGAAGCGCAGCCGCTTTTCGGAAGAGCAGATCATCGGGATTTTGAAGGAGCACGAGGCTGGCGTTTCGGTTGCCGATCTGTGCCGGAAGCACGGCGTCAGTGATGCCAGTATCTACAAATGGAAAGCCAGGTTTGGCGGGATGGAGGTCTCGGAGGCCAAGCGGCTGAAGACGCTGGAGGACGAGAACACGCGGCTGAAGCGGTTGCTGGCTGATGCCATGCTGGACAATGCAGCGCTGAAGGACTTGTTGGGAAAGAAGTGGTGACGCCCGCGGGGAAGCGGAAAGCTGTCGCGCATCTCGTGGATGCCCACGGGATGAGCGAACGGCGGGCGTGTAAAGCCATCGGCTGTTGCCGCATGACCATCAGATACCAGACGTCCCGGGCGGATGATGCCGCCCTGCGCCAACGCATGAGGGCGCTCGCCCAGGAGCGCCGTCGCTTCGGCTATCGGCGCCTGCATGTTCTGCTCAAGCGGGAGGGCTATAGGATCAACCACAAGAAACTCTTCCGGCTCTACCGGGAAGAGAGGCTCGCGGTTCGTCGCCGTGGCGGCCGCAAGCGGGCGATCGGGACCCGAGCGCCGATGACAGTGCCGATGGCGCCGAACGACCGCTGGTCGCTCGACTTCGTCTCGGATCAGCTCACCGACGGCCGCCGCTTCCGCATCCTGACCGTGGTCGATGATTGCACCCGCGAGTGCCTGGCGCTTGTGGCCGACACCTCGCTCTCGGGCGCCCGGGTCGCGCGGGAACTGGACCGGCTGGTGATGGAACGGAGCAAGCCCAAAATGGTGGTTAGCGACAACGGTAGCGAGTTCACCAGCAATGCCACCCTGACCTGGGCCGACCAGAGCCGCGTCGCATGGCACTACATCGCGCCGGGCAAGCCCATGCAGAACGCCTTCATCGAGAGTTGCACGATGAAGCATCAAGAAGCCCTGGTTCTCGACGCTCTTGATTGGAACGAACCGCATATTGGGACGGGTGACGGCTTCGCAGATCGCGGCCGCGTCAGCGGCGTCATTCTTGGCTCCTCTTCGTACGTAGGGTTTAACATAGGCTGGCGGGATCAATCTCACATCGTGTCCGAACTGCCGAATCTCCCGCGCCCAGTGGTGAGCAGTCGCGCAGGCCTCAATGCCGACCAGGCAAGGTGCGAGCGAGGAGAAGAACGACACGATCTCGCCTCGCCGGAGGCGTTGGCGACCGGCCACTTGGCCTTGGCTATCAACTGCATGGATGTGAAATACGTGCTTCGAAATGTCCAACCCAATTGTCGCGGCTTCCATTGGTGAATTGCTCCTGTTAGCGGGTTCGTCCATCGCCAGTATATCGCCGGCGCCGAGGGAGCGGGGCCGTCTTCCCCATCAACGGCCGGCTGCGGGATGAATTGTTGAACGAGACGCTGTTCACGTCGCTGGCCCAGGCCCGCGTCACGCTTGGATGCTGGCGGGCCGATTACAACAACGCACGACCACACTCGCAGCTCGGATGGAAGACCCCGTCGGAGTTCGCCTTCACCTGTCATCCGCGCCGGGATCTGGCGCTGCGCTATGCCGAAGGCTCCGCGCCAGCTCCCGTCGCTCCCACCGCCCAAACGGGCAAATCCAACCACCGGGGCGAACTCAAAACTGGATAAAACTTGGGGGCAAGGTCACACGCTCAGACGTTGCGACGGAGGGGCCGACCTCAATAGAAACAGCAACGCTCATCTTGCTACTGTTCGTGTTCATCGATCTCACGTCACGACAAATGCTGATTCTTCGCTGCTTCTAACGGAACCACTTGTCTCGCGCCGCGATCGCTTGCAGGCTTACCGATTTTGATCCCGCCTCTGCCCGCAAAGCGCCGTCCGCGGCGGCGACTAGAGGCAAAGGAAAGCTTTCGGGCTCGCGCGACACCTCACTCGCCACGCCTGCGGGGACTTCGAAGTTTCGACGTATTCCTAGGGGGATGTAAGCCCCCCTCGAATACAGCGCTTTGATGGTCCCCAATTCGCCTTCCCAGTTGGATTCGCCTAGGCAAGACCTAACTACCGCCTCCAACGCAAATTGCACCTCAGGAGCTTCGGCAGACGGATCGTTCGCGACGTTCTGTGCAAGCTTCAGCTGCGGCTTGAGTGGAAGACGCTGTCTCACGAAGCTACAGACCCGAGAACTGAATTTTTCAAAGTCGGTTAGATCATAACTCTGGCCGGAAGAGGCTTCGTCCGACCGCCGAACGTATGTGGAAAGGAAATAGAACTCTCGGCTCAGGGTCGTCCATTCTTTGTTAGACAAATCGGCGAGCAAGCCATCAAGAAAGGACGCTAGCTTCATCAATGTTCGTGGTGTTGCCCAAAACCACAACAGCAACAACCATCTAACCCGTGCATCAACATTCTCGACTCCGCTTAGACGGTCGCGCCACCATTGATGGGCGCCAGACTTCAATCTCGCAAACCGAGCGGTCGAGACGATATCATCCGTGGCGCTTAAGTCACCGTCGCTTCCCAAATCGATCTTAGATCGGATGCCCGCACTAATGACCGCGATCCGATCGAAAGCCGGGCTATCTCCGAGAGCTTGTCTTAAGGCCGTCACCAACTCTGTCCATGGGGCTAACGTACTCGACAAGAGTTCCGTACTATTGTCGATAAAAGCGAGATACGCCAGAACAACCCCGCGCTCAGGTTCGGGAAGCTCATCCAGCTTGAGGTTCTCGGGCGTCGCAGAACGCGGGAGGAATTTATCGCGCCCGGCTCTCGACTCAAGAAAGGATCGCAGCGAAACAGCACCCACATCGAACACGGAACCATACTGAAACGCGCCGCAAATCAATGCTAGCCAGTTGAGCCTATGAGGATTAGACCCATCAAAGGCGACGGCACTAAACTTCGCATCAAAAAGGATTAGCTTGCGCGCCTCGTCTGCGCAATCAGACTTCTCCAGGAGAGTAAAGCAACGAGACTCCACGAACCGACTAAGGATAGCCTCACTCTTTGTGGCGAGCAGCGCGCCCGCTCGCACCTCGTTTGCCGTTGCGTAAACATCTAATAACGCACCAAGCTTCGCCCACTCTAGATGGAGCATCTTTGACTGCGCCTGCTGCCAATAGTCGAAGCGTTCTTCCGCCGTCGCATTTTGATTAATAATCTGAGCGAGGGCACGACGCTCATCGACATATTGCGTTCTAACGATTCGATCGAACAGAATGGAGATGAAGTCTGCTCTACCGCTTCGCTCGGGCAACACACCCCATAAACCGGTGCCGGGTTCGTCGACCGAAGCAAGCAACTGCCGAAGTTGCGGGTAGTCCGTTATAAAGTTGACGACACTTTTCACGCCAGGCTGATACTGAGTGAACACCCAATCACCAAGAAGCATCAGCGCGATCGATCGAACATGGCTCGTGCGATCGTATGGTGAAGTCTTCGCCAGTTCCACAAGCTCATTCACCAACGTGAGGATCTCACCTTTGTTAAAGCAGCCTCCGTAGAATCTCGTGACGTTCAACCAATATGGATTGCGGATAAGAGCATTAAAACGATCGAATTTGTCACCCGTGGCGTCTCCTTCGCCCGAGGGATAGGGCGATGTCTCGTAAAGATACTTAGCAACGAAATACTCGCGCAAGGGCTGAACCTCAAACTCGTAAGTGTCCTGCACTCTGGACACTAAGGCACCTACTCGCTCTATAATCCCATTGAATAGCGCATCAACAATAGTCGTATCCTCACCTTCCTTATCAAGATACGAGAACAGTGTAGCCCTGAGGTCACTGTACTCGATACTGCCATTGTTGCCCGCCTCTGCAGCCGTTTGCAGCTTCCACGCTAGGAATCTGTGTATGTCTATGAGAACATCTCGATTGTCCCTCACGACATCGCTCTTCTCTGACTCACGGCTGAAAAACATGTCCATGTAAGCGTCGTACATAGCCGTGCGCTTCTCTGGCAGGGATGCACCACGATTATGGATCAAAGACAACAGTATCGTCAGCTGCATCGGATTCTTGGCAAGATACTGCGTGTGCGCCTCTTTCAGCTTGGTGTCGAGCAAGCGCCGGAGCTGATTTTTCTCACTCTCCTTCAGCCCTTTTGCATGCATCCACTGCCTACGCCGACGAGCTAGCGAAGGAATATCAACCAACTCCAAAGATCAAACCGCAGCCATTACTTGCTTGTTATGAGAGCAATTGGTTGCAACAGCGCGGTTATGAGGAATATCAGGAAAACGTCGCCGCCTACGAGCATCAGCTCAGTGAATCGCGCAAAAATCATTCGCCGGCCCCTCCCCCCGTTCCGCCATATCGCAAGGGCTATATGGCCTACTATCAGGCCGAACAGGTCAAAGCCTTGTTGCAGGAATGGGATCGCGTCGAGGAAACGGATCCCCGTATCCTCGCCTATATTCTGGGATCCATCTCTTACGACAGCGCCGATTTTACGCGCAGCAGCGAGAACTTTTCTTACAGCGCGGTTTCTCAACTCCCGCAGAAATGGCGCGATCGCATTGACAAAAATAACTCAAGGCTTCTGGCCGCAAACAAGCCCGCGGTCGACGTGAACTCTTTGCTTAATCATCCCAAGGAACTAGAACCTATCTCAAAATTGAAGATCAGCGTCGATCGTCTATAAAGGAAAGATGATTCGGCTGACGGACGAGCAATGGGAGCGCATCCGGAAACACTTTCCGGAAGAGCACATTGCCGACGGCCGGCCGGGCCGGAAGCCGATTGCGACGCGTCAGGTTCTCGAAGCCGCTCTTTGGATTTTGAATACGGGCGCGCAGTGGCACATGCTGCCGCAGTGCTATCCGAACTATAAGACCGTACATCGTCGCTTTCAGAACTGGTGTCGCAATGAAGTGTTGCGACGCGTTCTGACCGATATCGCCAACGAACTTCGCGAGAAAGGCTTGCTCGACGAAGAGGAGTGTTTCATCGACGCGACCTTTGCGATGGCCAAAGGCGGCGGTGCAGAGATCGGCCCAACGAGGCGCGGAAAGGGGTTAAAAATCATGGCGATTGTGGATCGCCACGGTTTGCCGCTTTCAGTGAGCACGCATGCCGCGAACCATCACGAAGTGCGCTTGGTACAGCTCTGCTTCGACTTCTACATGATCGAGGCCAAGCCAGAGAACCTCATCGGCGACCGCGCCTATGACAGCGATACGCTCGACGATAAACTGCGGTCACAAGGCATCGAGATGATCGCGCCACATCGTTCAAACCGAGTGAGGTCGCTCACCCAGGACGGCCGTAGGCTCCGTCGTTATACTCGGCGTTGGCTGGTCGAACGCTTCTTCGCCTGGATACAGTGGCGGCGGCGCCTGCTGGTCCGCTGGGAGTTCTATCCGCAAAATTTCCTCGGCTTCGTCCAGCTCGCTTGCCTGCTGATCCTGTTTCGACAATTTTGAGATAGGTTCTAGCCAATTTCGTGCTCGCTTACGATGACAACGACTTTGGCAACCAGCCCGGAACGGACGACGGCTGGCTGTTTCGCCCGCGAGGAATGTATCAATTGGTCGGCCGTGAGCAGTATCAGGAAGCGCAGGATCAAATGCAGCAGCTGGGCGAGCTGCAAGGACTTGATCTGCTAACGCTACCCGACGCGCTATGGGATGCGAAGATCTCAGCCAAGGTCACTTTCGCTCACTTCCGGATGCACCGGTATAAGGACGACCGGTTATCTCCGCCGAACAACCGCCGAACGCTGTTCGAATTGCTCAAGGATCGTGCGAACGACTGGACAACCGTCCGCGCGTTGCAAACGGATATGGCGCATCCAGCCGACCACGCGCGGGTCAATGCACGCAGTGAGATGTTTCCTCGGCTGTATCGATGAGGCGTTGCATCCGACGAAACTCAAGACCTTGCAAAGCCAATTCTACGGTGAGGAGTGAAGGGTTTGATCCGGTCACCCGCATTGCCTTGGCGAGGCGCGTAGCGGCGAGATTGTCCGACAGCTAATGTTTAAAGTTTTGGTCTTACAGGGGGATTTCCAATGATCGCGAGGGGTCAAATCAACGGATCTCTGTTTCCGCGACGGCTTGCAAGCTTGTTAGCGGCAGGGGTGATGTTCGCCGCAGCTTTGGAGGTAGGAACGGCTCCGGCGCAAGCGGCGTCGAGGCCGCTTGCGCCCAATGATGTGTCCATTCTCTTTCCTCCGCCGAAGTCGGCGGCCGACCTTGCCAACCTCATCGCCGTGTCCGATCTTGCGGGCCCTTCGGGATTGCCGCAGCGGCTGTTTTCCGACGCGGATTTCGCGCATTTTATCGCCAACGCCGAAAACCCGGAGCATCCTGGCGCGCCGGATTCGGGTGCACGGCACATTCAGTTTCCCGATGCCGTAAAAAAGATCGACGCCTGGTTTGTGGCCGGAATCCGGATCGACCCGGGCGCGCCGGGATTGTCGCCGGAGATCATCGCCCAGTTTGGCCGGCAACCACAAATCCGCCTGATCATTCAGCCGGTAACAAATGGGCCGGACGGCTTCAAAGTCCATGACACCGCCGGCCACCTTATCTTCAGCTTCACCCTCGAGGCGGATCCACCTCTGGACGGTTGCGCGCCGTTCCCGCGCTTCAAACCAGACGACGAAGCATTCAAGGCGATCATTCGTGACGTCGCGACTTTGCGCGGTCAGCTTGGAGCCGGGCATTTTGGCAATGTCAAGGTATCGACTAGCGGTGATCTGAATGTGCATCCGGGTCTTGTAGGGCTATCGGCGAAGGCGTTTCGCGACGCGCTCAAGGCGTTGATTGAGAAGCATCTCTCGCCGCAGCGCCTCAACACCATGGCCGTGATGGGCATCGCACCGCCCGAACCCTGGATTTTCGTGTCGATGTTAAGGGTCCCGCAAGCAGGCCTAACACCAGTGCCCGGCCCGACGCTTGATGGCATGCACGCGGCACAGATGTTCAGCGCCATCGGCGGAAAGCACGTGGTCCCGCAACCGGGTACGAATAATCAAAATCCGATCACCTGTCGACACGCGGCATTGCAAAATCCGCCCCTGCCCCAAGCTGATCGTAAGGGTGTTTCGACCTCCGAGTTCATCGATGGTAACGTGCCCAACAGCCGCATCATCGAGATCGTCAATACCATTGCCGATCCGAAGAAGAGCCACTTCTTCAATACCGATTGCGTGAGCTGTCACACCGAGACGGCACAGCCACTCGCCAGGAAAATTCCAAATTTCGCAGTCCCTGGCGTGAAGCGGGCGGTCTAGCCGAAGGAAGATTGGAATCTCCGCAACTTCGGTTGGTTTCCATCCTTTTTGCACGGCGGCCGGGCCACGGCGACGATAACGAGGCGCGCGGCAGCCGAGACCGCCGACGTGGTCGCCTTCATCAATAGCCAATTGCTGAACAAGTAACAGACGGCGTCGTCGTTTCCGCCGGCCTGTCGGGCCGGCTGGGCGCACGAAAGATGGATGGAGTCCTGCTATGGGGAGACCTTCTTTTGGCTCTCGTCTTTTTTCCTGGCTGATGCGCTGGCCTCATATCACCAGCCTATTGTTGGCAATCGTCGTTGTCGTGATCGTGGCGGCCGGCCTGGTATATTTGGAGAAGGTTCGCGACGCCACCCTCAAAATCAAGAACGATGCTAATCTGGTAGCTCAATTGCTGCCTGCAACCCTGCCCGAGCCATCGAAAATCGAAAGCGCTTATTGGCTCCCGCAAAATTGGAGCGCCCGCCAGCGTTACTGGTTTCACCACACATCGCAGGGGACAGCGACCATCCCTGTCAATTATCAGTGGTTTTTGGCTCTGGAACGGCCGGAGCTGTCCTTCTCTTACACGAGCTTGACGGACGAGAACTACCTGCGCCGCCTCGGCTTCATTCCCAGTCCTGGCTCAAAGGACTTTGCCGGTATTGCGCCCGCATACGGTTATCACGACGATGCGCCGAATGGGGACACAGCCAACCCCGGGTGGACTCCAAGCGCGCCCGCGAACCTGAATGCTTTGCCGGTCGGCTTTGCCATCCTCAAGGGCGGCGTTGATCCAACGACAGGCGCCCCGTATGAAGATCAGGTTGGCCTAACCTGCGCCGCCTGTCATACGGGTCATCTCGAATACAAGAATGTCAGCATACGGTTCGACGACGGGCCGGCGATGGTCAATCTTGGCGAGGTTGAAAGAGCCGTCGGGCTGTCGATCGGCTACACGCTGATCTTGCCATGGCGTTTCGAGCGTTTCGCCAGCAAGCTGGAGCAGATCAAAGGGCAGAGCGTCGATCGAAGACAGCTTCGAAGCGATCTCGAGTTAGCGCTCCGAAAGATCGAGAACCAAAAGGCAGAGACTGACAGACTTTTAACGGGACAAGGAGTGGCGGATCTCGATGAAGGGTTCGGTCGACTTGATGCGCTGAACCGGATCGGAAACCAGGTTTTCTATAGCAATCTACTCGATCCCTTGACCGGCGAACTTTCCGAGCCACTCCTCAAGGGCAACTTCGCGCGCCACGATGCCCCCGTGAGCTTTCCACCGATCTGGGACACGCCGTATTTCCTTTGGGCACAGTATGACGCTTCTGTTCTCAACGAACTCGTTCGGAATGCAGGCGAAGCGCTCGGTGTCAGCGCAAAAATCAATATGACCGCTGCCGCGCCCGGAAGGCCGCTTTTTGCCTCATCCATACATCTCTCCGACATCGCGCGGTTCGAAGAGCTTCTGCGCGGCACCGATCCCTTTTCGTCCGAAAATGCAGGAGGGAGAAAATTCACCGGGCTCGTAGCACCCCGATGGAAGGACGCGCAGGAGAAATTCCGCGGTGACCCGGCCTGGGCGATCGATGAAAAGCTCGTTGAACAAGGTCGCGATCTTTATCGTGCTCACTGCTTTGAATGCCACCGAGGCCCCGTGAACGATGCTGCCTTCGACAAAAAGTGGCCGGAAGACTCATTCTGGCGCGCAGAGAACCCCGATCGCTCAGCCAGGAACGAGAAGAATTGGGTAGAGATCGGCGGACGGCACTATTTTAACGTCGTCCAGATGCCAGTTTCGGCGATCGGCACCGACCGCCAACAATCTAACGTCCTCACGACGCGGCGCGTTCACCTACCCAAGTCACTCGGATTAAATCCTGCAGATGACCTCAACAAAGCCGGAGGTTGCGGCCTTCTGGCAGATAAAGGCGTAGATCCTCTATTTGTACTCGCGCTCATGGACGTGGTCGGCAAAACGATCGACCAATGGCTCATTGCGAACGGCACTTCTGAAGAGACCAAGCGGCAAATGTGGGGACCTCGGAAGAACTGCCAAAACCAGCGAGTCTATGTCGGGGCGCGTGCGAGCCGCAACGGCAAGGACGAAATCCTTCTCGCTCTTGAGCCTCAGTACCGGGCGCGCCCGTTGGACGGTGTTTGGGCAACGGCTCCTTATCTGCACAATGGGTCCGTTCCGACACTGAGAGACATGTTTTTGCCGCAAGCCCAACGGCCGACTTCGTTTTGCATCGGCAGTCGTGCGTTCGACCCGGTCAATGTCGGGCTTGTTACGAAAGCAGAGGCGACCGAGAGCTGTGCGGCCGGCCTGACGAACTTTGATGTGTCGCTGCTTGGCAACAGCAATCGCGGACATTCGTTCGAGGGCAAGGAAACCGACCTAACGAAGCTGCCGCCTGGCGTCATCGGACCAGAATTGACCGAACCCGAGCGCCGAGCGCTTGTTGAGTATCTCAAGATTTTATGAGGGCGATGCGTTGCCCGTCGACCTGTGCGTCGGCGTCGCTACCTTCGACCTTCCGCCGAGGTCGCGCGCGTCGTCAACGCGCGTGCCATTCGGGATGCGATCGAAAGCTTGGTCCTGTGGGGATCGAGGACAATCTGGCTAACCCCACGTAGCAGGCTCCCTGAGCAGGCTGCTGGAGTCCCCTGCCATGGCCGAATACCGCGCGCCGTTATTGGCCGTTATCTCACCTGGTTTTATTTTTTCGGTGAGGGCTGGCTTCGCCGCCCACCCCCAGCGCCCTTCTTCCGACCGACATTGTCGAGACCAATTCTACCGAGGACACGCTCCGCGGCCGATCCCTCCTGCTTTTGCGCTTGCGGTGCTGGCCGCCGAGCCTGTCCGCGGCGACATGGTCGTATGCGTGCCGGAGAACGGTCTGATCTCGCCGAACGTGCCACTGGATCTCTTAAGACCCGGCGCACTAAGTACGCGCACGCCCCATGGAATCAAAATCCGTCAAATTCTTCTTAGTTTTCAATCCCCAAACCGAACTTTCCCCTTTCGTTCACCCGTTGATAGTACTCGCGAAATCCGACTGTTCGGAAGGAGAATTGACGGATCAGCCTATCCCAAAGCGAACAATTTTGGTTGAAGCAACTTGGCCGAGTAGCTAGCATGCCTACGTTGGGGGAGAGGAATGCGACGGCCAAAGAGGCGGAATCCGAACCCGGATAAGCCGCGTATTTTGGCGCGGCTCGTTCCGGAAGAGCAGTTGGAAACAGCCGCTGCAAGGGCGCTGTATGCGCCGAGCGACTATCACTGTAAGATCGATGGCAGGCTACGCCGTCGGCCAAAACCGGCCACTCCGTGTCCGCGTGACTTCACGCTTCAGGAGGCCGGCGACGCATTAAGAGCTGCTATCCGGGCTCGGCGAATTTCCCGGCAGTGGGTTAACGGTTTTCCGAGGCACATCTGGCACAAGATCGGCATGGTTTGGTACGAAGCTACCACGAATACGGGAACTGCCGGGACTTATCACGCGTACCCCATAGAGGTCAGCGGCCTGCCGCCTGGTTTGCAGAATGAGTGAGTTCAAAATCACAACGTCCTGGTCGCCGACCGGCGGAAGGAACGAGGTGGACATGACCTTCTGCAACCTCATGATTGAGGTGGGGAACAAGGTCGTCACCGAGTTCATCGACGGCCGCGACAACGTAGTGCCGCAGCTCCAAATTCCTGCCTATTACCTTGCCGAATGGATGGCCGAGAATTGGTGGGCTCTGCTGTGGGAGCCCCGCAAGAGTGAAGAAGACAATTCCCAAAGCACCAGCCCGACGTTCAATGCTCGTCATTCTTTGCTGTCTGGGCAACACGGATTTGCTCTTCCGCGCCTCTTGTTCCTTCCTCAGGGCGGCTCCGTTTACATCACTGCCAGCGGAAGAGACGTTGAGCTGGCCGGTGTCAGATTCCGGAATACCGCATCAACAACATTGAAGAGAGACGCCGTCGAACAGGTATTGCGCGACTTCGTCGCGAAAGTTGTGGCGCGATTAGAAGCGGCGAGCATCAAGGGGACGTTCTTACAGGATGCATGGATCCAAATCATCGATACCGATGAAGAAGAGGCCCAGTTCTGTCGTTGTGCGGGCGCTCTCGGTCTCTCTCCCTATGATGTCGACGACGCGATCGCCGACTTAATCGAACGGCTACAGCCGGTGTTAGGCGATCGGTTACTTATGGACCTTTGTCTCAGTTCGACCCCTCAAACATTCAAATCAGTCGCGGCGCTCGCTGAGGAAGCGGCCTTGCTCACCAAGAACGCGGCGACTTCCACGCTTTCACCGCTCGAAACAGTACGGCTGCCGGCCGACAATCTTTCCGTGCATGCCTACCGCCGCGGCGTCCAGGCCGCCGATCTCATCAGGCGGCGGCTCGGCATTAAGGACACGGACCCCGCCGGGGCGACGAAGGTGTTTGATATGTTGCGCGTCGACACTTCGATCAGAGGCGAACCGCGACGGCGGACTGACGAGGAAATATCTATTACCGGCGCAGTGGTGCGCGACGATTCCGATATGCGAGTTGCGCTATTGCAGGAAACCCAACCGAAGCGTCGATTCGCCGCCGCACGCGCCGTTTTCTCGGGCTGGTCAGCCGAACCACATGAGAGCCGCCTTCTCACTTCCGCCGTCACGCGCGACCAGCAAGCCAATCGTGCGTTTGCCGCCGAGTTGACCGCCCCTAAAGCGTTACTTCGGAAAAGAGCATCAAAGAATTTTCTGTCGCAGAGCGCGGTCTATGAACTAGCTGGCGAACTCATGATCGGACCGGACGTCGTTGCCAAGAACGCCGAGAACAATGGCATAGAAACCGCTTGGCCGCGAAGCGGACCTTAGATGCTCTAGCGGGCGATCACTCAGAAAACAAAAGCCCGGCGCTTGGCCGGGCCTCTATGATGTGAGCGGCCACCTCTCACCTGCGTCCTTGAAGCTGCTCCAGCTCCTTCTGCGCTGCCGCGCGGCGATCGTCGATCCACTTCGCGAGGTCGGCGAGGTGGATGCCCCGTGTTGTCTTCGCGCTGCCCTCGATCCGGACAACCGGGATGTCGAGGCTCCCGTTCGTAGCCTTCCGCGCGAATTCGTTCGGCGTCAGGTGCTGGAAGTAGTCTCGGCACAAGAGTTCGAGCGGGATCACCATGCCGTTATACTGCGCCATCAGCAGTAACGCGGTGTTCATCAGGCCGCGATCTCCGCCGGCAAGATCGGCCTCAACAGATCGCGGAGATCGCAATCACCCCTCAGCCACCCCATAGCCAGCGAATTTACTTGCAGAATTCGCGAGCTTCGGATGGATTGGCGAGGAGTACCTCGCGCATCTTCTTTTTGAAGGTGGCGTGCCAGTTTGCGATCACCGCAGCCGGCGCCTCTACGGTCGCGTCGCGCAGGTACATCTGCACTTCTTCGTCCATGTCTGGCTTGCCGCAAATCTCCGTCCGCAGCTGGTATCGAGCTGCCAGATACAATCCGGTCGGCGCCGTGCTCATGCCCTGCTTCCAAAGATACTGCTTGATCGCGTCCGTCTCCTTGTCGAGGAGCGGAGTTGTCATCTCTGCGAACGCCACCGAGGGCAAAGCCGCGATCACTGCCGCGACAAGCAAATTCCCAAACTTCAACTTGTTTTCCTTTCCCTTAGTTCGCCCGCAGGAATTGCAATTTTATCGAATGGTGTCCAGAGGATCATCCTGCATAGCATCGGCATGCTCCTCACTCCTCAAGAACGCGGTAGACCGAGGCGCGACCAATCTTGAGAGCCTTGGCGATGGCCGACGCCCCCATGCCTTCAGCCTTGAGGGCCTCCACTTTCGCAGGGTCGATAATGGCCTTGCGCCCTAGATACACACCGCGTGCCTTGGCGTCCGCAATGCCCTCTAACTGCCGCTCTTTGCGGAGGTTGGTCTCGAATTCTGCGAACACACCGAGCATGTCCAAGAAGCACTTGCCCGCTGCCGTGCTGGTGTCAATCGGTTGCTCGTAGCCCGCAGGGAGGCACCACGGGCTTTCATGGCGCGCACAATGTCCTGCAGGTCACCAATGCTGCGCGCGAGACGGTCGATGCGTGTCACCATCAGCACGTCGCCGGAGCGTAGGAAGTCAAGCACGGTGCGCAGCTCCTCGCGGCGGGTGGTAGTGGTGCCCGTTCGCTTCTCAGAGCGGATCAGGTCACAGCCCGCCGCGCGCAACGCGGTCTCTTGGATGGTTAGGTCTTGATCGATGGTGGAGACGCGAGCGTATGCCTCTGTGTTTCGTTAGGCTTTAGACCGTGAGACGGTGGTGTCTCATAATTTCAAAGTCAATCCTATTGAGACATGTTCTGCGTCTCAGGGGCCTGTCTCGTGAGGGTAAACCCCATTGAGATGTGGACATCAGAGAGGATTTGGAAGATTTGCGCCATCTTAATTGGCGTGGCCGCTGAATGAACCGAAGGTGTGGTCGCGCGTCTCGATGCCGTCCTTCCCGTGTCCCTTGAAGCCGGCAGGCCCGAAGTAATCCTCGTTCGCGCCGCCTCGTTGCGTCTGCGGGCAAGATCGCAACATCCGTTGCGATGTTCGCAACGCGCGACATAGTCGTGGCCGGGGCTTGGGGAATGGTGGCATTTATGACGCAACTGTGGATTATAGGATGCGCCCCCTTGCGATCGACCTCGCCACCTACGATCCTATCGACACGCACGTTGGCGATGACCTGCTTCGCGTGGCTGCATGTTTCGAAACGTTACGTAACGTTACCTGCACGCCTTAGGGGTATCTGTTGTTACGCAATGGGTCTCTCTCGGTTGGCGATTCCAAAACTGGCATCGCGGGTAGTCGACGGGCGGAATACGGAGTTGTTCGATGACGAAGAAATTCGCACGTCGGGCGCGCCTTATTCGGGTGACCCTGCAGGTCTTGACTGCCGTTCTACGGTTGGCCAAGGCTGTGCTTGAGATCCTGGATAAGGTCGCCAACTGCGATGCTCGAAAACTTCAAGGAACGCTATACGTCTCGCGGTAAACACATTTTCGTCCCGAACGCGGAATGCGATCGACGAGGGGATACGCTCCTCAAATTTGCCGCTGAAATCGAGTTGCCTCACTATTTCTTCCACTACCGCAGCGGCGGACATGTGGCGGCGCTCCACGAGCACCGAACCAATCGATATTTCTTCCGCATCGACCTCAAAAACTTCTTCTATTCGATCTCTCGAAACAGGGTGGCGCACATGCTGCGTCAACTGGGCTTTCACTCAGCGCGGGATTATGCGGCCTGGTCTACCGTACGCAATCCGTACGAGGGCGGGCCGAAATACGTTCTGCCGATCGGGTTCAAGCAGTCCCCGCTCCTAGCTAGTCTGGCGCTGTGGCGGTCGGCAATTGCCTCGTCGATCGAGGAGGCGATGGACCGGGGCGTCCTGGTCTCGGTTTACTTTGACGACCTGATCGGCTCGGCGGCGGACGCACATGAGTTGCGCATCACCTATCAGGGCATTCTCGAAGCCTGCACACAAGCAAATCTGGCTGCAAATCCGGCGAAGCTGATCGAGCCAGCGGAGGCAATTATCGCATTCAATTGCCACCTGACCTACGGGAAAACCAGCGTCACCGACGAGCGGATGCAAAAGTTCATGGATGAGGCCCGGGGTCCCAATGCGGAAGCCTCATTCATCGCCTATTGTGCTCGGGTGCAGCGGAACAACCAATCCGTCGGGCCTAGTTGAATCCAAATCCGCCAGCGGTGGAACGCGCTGACGATGGGACGTTCTAAACAGAAAAGAGCCCCTCGTTTCCGAGAGGCTCCTTCCGTCGATCAGAACAATTGTGAGAGCAGAGCGATCATCGAAGCCAGATGCAAGTTGCATCCAATACCAAGACGAAAGGTCTTCCAACTTGGTTGGCTGGCTTCGAGAGTGAGTAACACCGTCATGGTGTCCTCCTTCTCTCGCGCGGGGTCCTAACTTAGCCGACATCGCGCGTTAAGCCAGCAGTGGCAGAGATTTTTGGGAGTTTAAATAGCCACCCGGTGCCCCTACACGCTTCGGCTACCTCAGTGTCGGGGCACAACATAACGCCCGTTCTAGTTGCCGCAAGGTGTGAATACACAATTCTTTCCGATTGACGTCCTCCGAATCAGCGTCGCGGCAATACAGGTCGGCAAGACGAGGCCTCATAGTGCCTTGAATCTTGTAGTGTCCTAATTAGCTCTTGTGGATCAACGAGGTGCTCAATGACTGACCAGGCATACGCAGAGAATGTTTCAGCGTGGCGTGAAGCCAGGGACAAGATGCGCCCAGGCTCCAAAGAGTGGGAAGAAGCCGACGCCGAGCTAAAGAAGGCTGAGGCCGAATTGTACAAGCACCGGAAATGAGAAGGGCCGCCGCCAAAGCGGCCCAACCTGTAGACGGCATTTCGAACGCCTCGTTGCGCTCGCTCCGCCGCCATCGCACGGGTCGATGCCACAGGCCGTTGTGCATCACGCTCGGCTGCGCGACGCAAGTCTTTTGACCATCGGGTTAGCCATCGCTTCCGTTGCGAAGTTTGGCACGGGCAATCCGGTCCGCCAGCCCCTCGACCCCGCTCATCGCAACCTGATCCTGGAACGCGTTCACGCCGACATGCTTGCCGATCAACTCCAGCCGGCGCAGTCGATCGCTCAGCCTGATTTTCTTGACGTGTCCGACCTGCCGACGATCCTCGCCTGAACCTTCATACAGCGCGTCGATCTCCACACCGGCAACGAGGCCTTGCCGCCAAATTTCCGGCCATTCCTCTATTGGCTTGAGGTTGTTGTTCTCGTCGTACAGATCGGCAAGGTCAGCCTCAGCCTCTTCGAAAAGGCGACGCAACAGGTAGTCCGCGTCAACTTGCGTCCGTTCCGACCGTGCGAGCTTGGCCGCATCGATCGCGGCAATAACATCGGGATGGGCTAAAAGGCGCGGACCTTGCTTGTCTGCGGTTCCCTTGGAATAGCCCGCGCGGATCGCGGCTTGCGTCGCGTTGAGATCGAGCAAGTAGCTTTCAACAAATCGTTGCTGTTTTGCGGTCAATGCCATAATGCGATCTGTGGCACGCGAATAGTTGCCGCCACCAACCGCACTACTGCATTTCCCTACATCTCTACCGAAGGGCCATAATTACCAGTGAAGCGAAGCCTGCCATGCTTGAAGGAGCGCAGCGACGCAAGCCGCAGCGGCTGCTGTGGCGTTCCATCGACCCTGCAACGCAGATGTCCGCCAAACATCTACGCCGTCAACCACTAGCTGGTTGTCACCCGGCTCATCTCCGATGGTCTCTCGAAAGTCGACGATCTTGCCCCCTTGCTTGGGCACATTGATTTTTACAGTCGCCGCCAGGAACCACGCTGCCCCAGCAATGATGGAGAAGCCAACGACACCAGCGGTGAGAAAGTGTTCGAGTGTCATTTTTGAAAGGACCATTTCTTACGTGAGGTGAGATCGAGGGCGATGAGGTTTCGGAGGTTTCTGAGGTTTGTTTCAGTCGCCTCCTAGGCATTGTCATGTATGCACGGGTATATAACCATCTCTACTGACAATTTCCGCGTTAGGGTTGAGAGAAACCTCGGAAACCTCACAAACCTCAAGAGGATGGAATTCCAAATTTGTTTGGGTGCTGACAACAAAAAAACCCGGCCAAGGCCGGGTCTGTTGAGGCTATGCGGGTCGCTCACCACCGAACTTCAGTCTGGCTTTGGCCCTGCCAAACAGCACCGTTGGCGATCAGCTCGATTGATCGCCCTCCGACGATCGTGCCGCGATACCGCGCGAGATACCGACCGAAGGTCTTCGTGGCGAACACACCATTCCTGCCCACAAAGCCGGCGAACACCTCTCGCAGCTCGGGGCTCTCGGAGACGTTGTGTGCGATTTCGCGGACCGTGAACCTGCCGGTCGGCAGACCTTCCATGATCTCAGCCAGTTCCGCCTTCTCGGGATCCTCTGCGCGCATCGCATCGACATCCCCTCGGCAGTCGCCCATTCCCATCCAGATCAGCGCCGAACGCACCGTGTCAGACCAATCCTCGAACGATCCCGTGGGCGCTGCCTGACTTGGAGCACCGGCAGCGAGGTAAGCCCGGACGATCGTCAGCGCGGCGGCGACGAGTTCCGCGCGCTTCCGTAATGCGAGGCCTGCCGCATGCCGATCAAAACGGCGCTCGTCAGGCCGCTCGCACTTGGCGTCGAGCCGGATACGAACGGCGCGGCGATTTAGATCGCCGTGGACCGAGAGATTGTTACCAGTCGCGCAGATGAGAGCCGTGGAAGGAATGCGTACATTCTTGGACGCGCCGAGCACTCGGACTTGAACTTTCTCTTGAATGAGCAACTGGCAAAGCTGATCGCTGCGCAGGATATGCGTTACGTTGTCGATGCCGATAATCTGATCGCCAGCAAGTGCGGCTGCGCCGATCCGCTTCTCGAGTTCGGCCTCATCTTGGGTAGGCGTGACGACTGCGGCCTTGCGGTCCGTTGCCAGTATGGCGGCGATGTCTACCAGGAGGCTTTTTCCTGTCCCGGCGGCCGGCGCGGTTACGGTGAACATCGGAACCGTTTTGAGGCTCGGACGCATGACGCTAGTGATGAGCAGCGCCAAGGCAGCAGCGCGGTCGGAGTTATCGACGAAAGGAAACCCCGCGATTGGCTCTGCTTAGACATCGAGCGCCTTTATGGCATCGCGTTTAGACGGGTTTTCAGGAACCTGCCTCCAGATGCGATCTCCGACCAGCAAGAGGCCAGTGGCCTTGTCGTATCCAGGCGCGCTGAGCACCGTTCCGTCATGCCGCAGCGTCGGCGCGCTGATGATGGCCCGCAGGCGCGCCACGGTCCAGCCATGGCCCTTACTCGCGAGGATCATGCGAGCGATTTACGTGGGGCAATCGCACGGCACAAACTTGCCGGCGCGCGCATCCCATTTCGCAAATGTGGCATGGCGCTAAGCGTCTCGACCAAGGCAACATCAGAAACGTTGCGATGATAACCGTTACGTCGGGGCGATCGACATTCTCGCCCTGCTTTGCGATTGTGAGTGTCCGCGTCGGCATGCTGTACGTGACAGCTCGCACAAGATCATCGCCATGTGCGTAGATGCCGAGCGCAGGATTCGAAAGCACCGCCATTGCCCGGTCAACAGCTTCGTGAATATCCCATAGATCGGCTCGCCCTTTAGACGGTCGCCCTGAACATCAGGGACGGGCGCGGCTGGTGCGACCGGACCGGCAGGTGCTGCGGACTTCTCCGCTGGCGGCGCGGGCGGCGACCACGGACGAACCGTGTCCCGCATGAACCCGTCAAGGCGGTCCTTGTCCCATCCGCCGTCAACCGCGTCAGCGGCGTCCCAGCCTTTCGGCGGATTGTCCCGCATGACATCCATGACGCGGTGCAGGCGAGCGCGACCAGGATGGCCGCAATCTCATTCGCAGTCGCAAGGCCCGGCGCGTCGGCATCCGGCCAAATCACGATGTTGCGCCCAGCCAGCGGCGTCCAATCGGTATGCTTGACGCCTTGCGTTCGGCCCGCCCAGGACACCACGGCCCTACCCGTCTCGCGGGCGAGCGCGTCGCGGCACTTCTCGTCCTCAACGACTATTGCCTGTCTCGCACCTCCGGCGTTTCCAACCCGTAGAGCGGGAGGGCATCAACGGCATTCATCTGAGATCACCGAAACCTGCGAGGTATCGCCGGAAGTTCCTACGGCGTTCTGCAAATACGCGGTCGAGCACGTCATACCTGCGGTAGACCACTTCTCCCAAACCGAGACGTCGGACTATGGATGGTCGAGACTCCCGTACAGAAATCGCAGCTTCTTGGGCTTGTGGCAGAGCAGCGCGTTCGATGTTCGCTACAGCCAGGATTTCCACCGAGCCATCCGGCCGCTTGCAACACAGCGGGTGATACTTCCGGTCAAACAGTAGCGCCCCGCCCCATTCATTGATCCAGCAATATAGGAAGAAAACCCAGCGATGAATTCGATGAAGGCGCTTTGCTTTGTCGGCTATGTGCGGATCGATTACGTCGAACGGATCAAGATCGATATCAGCGACAGTCCAATCTGTCGGAGGAACGTGAGCGTTCCTCGTGTGCCCTTACATCTTGTAAAAGCGGGACCATTGGTTTATAGATCGCAAGGCCAATCACGATCTAAACGCGGTGCCGCCCCCAGGAGAAATCTTCGGAGCGTTTTCTTTCCCCGAGCGTGACGGATTAGGCGGCAACTTGGCGCGCAGCTTTCGCGCGCTGCATCAAGCCCAAAATCTCAGATTTCGGCCAACGCGACAACTTGCACAGCTTGATCGGTTTCGGCGCGCGCCCACCGGCGATCCAGCGCCAGAAAGTCGTAACTAGACACACCGAACAAGCTTGCGCATTCCGGGGCGGTAAGCATGGGATCGCTAGTTTCATCGACCATTTCCATAGGCTCCCTGTTCCAATGGGAATTCGAACGCGAAAGCACGCTCATCCTGACCAAGCAAGTAGTCCTTGCTCAGATAGTCCTCTGGCACCCACATCCTGTCGTAGTGAAGACCTGCCGCGTTTTCGATGCATCGATCAATGACGCGATCGACTTTGGCGGCAATTGGAAGCTCGTTTCCTGAGGCAGAAACGATCCGCGTCAGACTTCCTTCAATAGCCGGGATGAGCGCGGAAATGCTTGAAGCGCGATATCCGCTGTAGAAGGCGAGGAACGCCTCCCGCGCCAGGGGCAAATCTCTTGCAGGCTGCGTGCCTGAGGCAAGATCTGTGCGATACAAATGGCCTCGAAAGGCACTGTGTACAAAGTGGATGTATGATAGTTGAAGAGCTCGATAGCTCGCTCGCGCGTACAGTTTCTTGCAGCGCCAAGGATCTTTCTTGCCTCTCCCATGGGAATCCAGAACGGAGAGAATCACTCCATTTTTTCCCACAATGCCGCGTTTGCCTCCGCTGCTTGCCGGCGCACCTCCCAATTCGGATCACCTGTCGCCCCAATTTTCGGGAAGCATGCCTTGACGCCCCCGACGTCGAGCACGACGGCCGGAGTCGTTGCGAAATTGCCCACCTCGCGCTCCTCCACGCTTGTCACGTCGAGGTCGCGCTCGATAGCCCATCGTCTGTTCGGGCGCTAAAGCGGCAAGCGATGGCCCATTGCAGGCTCGGTTCCAAATGGCTTGGAAGTGACGATCGAGATCCGACATTGTCAGCGCTTCCCGAGCTGAAGCATTCATACATTGGCAATTCTGGGGGAGAATCTGCCTTTAGCCAAGTAGAGTACGTTCGGCAGCAGCAAGCTCCTCGCTGTTATCTGTCGGCGGGCGAGAGTGGATTCAGTTGTCGACTGTCACAACGATTGTAGTGACCTAGACGCGAGGCATGCCGCTTCACTGACGCCGGTCTGGCGCTGCTGCTGGCGATAATCATCATCGGCCCGCCGATCATCGCGGTCCGGCAATGCCGGCGCCGGCGACGCCGACGGCGATCATGGCGGCGATAATCGCGGTGTCGAACCCGACGCCGACGATGATTATGCTGGTGCTGGTGCCGCGAGGCGCTGGTCTATTTGCCATGCCCCCCAAAACTAGGTCCCCTTCAGGAGACGTTCGCAGGCCTGTGCTCGAGCGATCAACCGGTCGGCCAAGCGCCCGATGATGGCATTGTCCAAGCCTTCTTTTTGGGCCCGCGCACGCGCCGCAGTGATGAAATCCGGAAGTTGCTCGGCCATCTGAATTAGTGCTGCACGCATCTTGTCGGCATCAAGCCGCGTTTCGCGCGCAAACTTCTGCCATTGGCGAAGGCCGATTTGGCTGAGTTTGTATTCGCCGCCGATTTTCATCGCGAGCTTAATCTTATGGGCATCGACATCGTCATAAGGAAGGATGCTGGCTATGTCATAGAGCGGTGCGAGCCTGACATGCGGGCCGCTAGCCAAGAGAAGCGAGTAGTTTTTGGCATGAGCATCGGTTCCCGCAATGAGCCAATTAAAGGCAAGTGCGCCGATGAATGTATCAACATCGGTCCCACGGTCCGTCGAGTAGGTGCGCAAGAGCTCGATCACATCGGCGGGCGTAGGCCCACCTTCGTTCTGATATTTCTTGGTAGGCAAGATGCCCAATGCCTGACAGATGTCTTCCTGGTGGACCCGGATGATGTTGTTCCCGCTCACTTGGCGGTCATAGCGCTCGACAACGATTGCAATTTCGTCCGCGAATCGCATCACCTTCGTATCGGCGGCGGGTAGCCCAAGCTCGCGTGCGAGCTGCAGGCAGATATGCTCATTCTCGGCGTGACCATCGAAATGGCCCGTCGGCGGTTTGAGGATATGGGTGGTCGGAATGCGCCCGGACGGAATGCCCCATCGGTTCTTCTGCAGAACAAGGGCCGTCTTCGGCTGGGCGCCAGCAAGGCTGAATTGGCCGGTATCGCGCGGCAGACGCCAGGCGGCGTGGTCCTCGCGTAAAGCTTGGAGCCGCTTTGCTAGTTCCGGCTCGTCCAGCCATTCGACCTTGTCGTCCTTGCCGGTTTTCAGAGCCTCCAGCCGATCGGGCGTGATGAACTGGATGGCTCCTGCGCAATCTTCGCCGACGTGAGAGATAAGGGCAAAGACATTGCGGGCCGAGACCTGAAATTTCTTGGCCCAGCGATCGAGTACACGTTCATTGTCCGGCAGAAGTCCCCAAAGGAACGCCTGCACGACGTGAGGACCATGTTCTTCAGCAGCGAGCGGCATCGAGAGTGAGAGGGGGTAAGCCCCACGTGTGCCGCGCCAGTCGCTTTTATAGACAAAGGTTAGTCGCCCGCGCGCATCATTGTGCACGCGGCCTACTTCATTGCCGTCCAGGAGCGCGACAAGTTCGTTCGTCATGCTTTGCCCTTTTTGGCTTTGGTGAGGATGGCATTGATATCGACAGCGGATTTGGCCGAACCACGGCTGGTGGTCGTCTCGTCGCTTGCGTCCAAGGGAATGCCGAGAGCGTCGAGCGCGCGGAGCACAAGAGCCAACTCCGCGCGGGGATGGCCGTGCTCGATATCGATCACCCATTGACGGCTCACGCCAATGCGCTTGGCCAGTGTCAACTGGTCGAGCTTGAGACGCTTGCGTCTGTCGCGAATAACGGCGCCGAGGTCGGCAGGTGTGCGGATGAGCATGGGGCAATCCAAATGTCAGCGGTCGCTTACATTAGCATATGTCAGCGATCGCTGACAGCCAAAAATGTCGCCATTCGCCAACATTTTCGCATGTCAGCGATCGCTGACATATCAATGCCCAAATACCAATCTTTTCAAAGCCCTAAGCACCAATCAGCCTATCGTTCACACCGAAGCTGTAGCTCCAGTCCCAATCCTTTTATCTCAAGAATGTAGCAGGAGACGGCATCTTCCGGCCGACCCGGCGCTTTGGGCGCATGCATTCTTCTCCGTCGCCAGCTGAGGCGCGGGTCCTTGCAGTTCTTCGATGGGGAGAACTCGGGAAGCGCCCGCTCCTTCCCCCAGATCTTGTTGCCGGCGCGGCGCGGATTGGCCCTGAAATGCTCATTCCTTTCCTCACAAGTACCTGTCGATTGCTGCCTTTCCTGGCCTGTTTGAAGTGAGCGTCGCCACCGAGCAACATGCGCTCGAGCTCCACCGACGAAGACACCGTCTGAGCCGCTAACATCGAACGAAACGCGATCCTGATGAAGTAATCGTCCTCACGATAGCGAGAGAATGCAGACACAGGAGCGAGAGGGTCGAATACTCATCATCGTTCAGACCGAAGGCATCGTAGGCGGTCTAGATGAAACGCACGTTGTTGCGGAGCTCCGGCGCCGAAAAGATCGTGGCAGGATATCCAGGGCGCTCGTTGAAATCTTCAAGGATGATTATCTGAAGAAAGAACTCCGGTTCCGCTGAGGCACCGCTCTACTCACCGCGGCCGTGGCTACATTGCGGTAGAATGCCGTAGTTCGAGACCGTACGCCAAAGCGATTGACGAACAGTTATAAGGTTGCGAGCGCGGCAGTTAGAGTCTCGGGGTTTTGTACGCCAAGTGGCGCGGGTGGAGCAACGGACGATCGGCGGAGCTGGTCGGGGTTGCGCAGCCGATCGTCCGTTGCGGTGAGGTGGGCGGCGTAGGCCGCGGGGGTCAGGTATTTCTGCGACGAGTGGGACACTGGAGATTGTAGTCGGCGACCCAATTGGCGATCTTGGCGCGGGCGTCATCGAGATCGAAGAACAGGGTCTCGTTGAGCAGCTCATCGCGCATCCGGCCATTGAAGCCCTCGACGAAGCCGTTCTGCATCGGCTTTCCCGGTGCGATGAGGTGCCAATCGATGGCTGCGTCCTTGCACCAAGCGAGGATGGCGTTGCAGGTGAACTCGGTGCCATGGTCGGACACGATCATTCCTGGCTTGCCGCGTCGCTCGACGATTGCCGTCAGTTCGCGGGCCGCGCGCCGCCCCGAGATCGACGTCTCCGGAATGGCGCCCAGGCATTCTTTGGTGAGGTCGTCGACGATGTTGAGGATGCGGAAGCGTCGGCCATTGGCGAACTGGTCGTGGACGAAGTCCAGCGACCAGCGCGCGTTCGGCCTCGCCTCGACCAGGATCGGGGCACGGGTCCCCACGGCCTTGCGGCGAGCGCGCCGCTTGCGGACGGTGAGCCCTTCCTCGCGATACAGCCGATAGATCCGGTTGATTCCCGATGGCTCGCCCTCCCGCCGCAGCAGGACGAACAACCGGCGATAGCCGAAACGCCGCCGCTCGTTGGCGAGATCGCGCAATCGGCCACGCAGAACTGCGTCCGGGGAGCGGTTGGAGCGATAGCGGATCATCTTCCG
Organism: Bradyrhizobium zhanjiangense; assembly: GCF_004114935.1. Classification (NCBI taxonomy): domain Bacteria; kingdom Pseudomonadati; phylum Pseudomonadota; class Alphaproteobacteria; order Hyphomicrobiales; family Nitrobacteraceae; genus Bradyrhizobium; species Bradyrhizobium zhanjiangense. The sequence goes on along the minus strand of NZ_CP022221.1, from coordinate 2,350,304 downwards.
ATCCGCCCCGACGATCGAGCAGACCCGCCGTTCCGACAGGCTCATGACGGCCTGTAGATGCGCGACCGCAGCGCGCTTGGCGGCGGGCCCTACCATTTTTTTGAAAGCAGCTCGCTAAGGGCGGCCGCGTTGAGCATCTGCTCGGCTAGAAGCTTCTTCAGCTTCGCGTTCTCCTCTTTCGGCCGCTTCGCCTCGGAAACGTCCATGCCGCCGAATTTGGCCTTCCAATTGTAAATCGTCGTCTCGGAAACACCGTGCTTGCGAGCCAGGTCGGCTGTCTTCGCCCCAGCCTCATGCTCCTTAATACCGCGATAATCTGCCTGTCCGTCCTTCTTCGGGCCGGACTCTAACTCCTTCTGGAGGAAATACGCGGTGGCAGGTCAGATCTGGTAAAGCCCGGGAAAGCACCTCAGCCTACAACGAACCGTCCCCAAGTTGTTGGAGATGCGAGAAAGCAGCTGTCCTGCACGCAATGTTTCTTACTTGCTCCACGCGATGACTCGTGCCTAAATAGTTGGGCTCACAAACTGATGGGGCCTCCACACTTAGATGATGGGGACCGTTTGTGATTCCCAAAATTGAAGTCGACCTAAAGTCTCGAAGGATTATAGCTTCAGGCAAAGAAGCCCTTGACGTAGTCCGTTGGCCACTACGCATTGCGATAGTCCTAGTCGCGTTCGTGCCGATTGCATGGGCGATCGTGTTGTCCCTTCTGCGGTTGTTGAATTAGCTGCCGTCGAATAAGCGAGCCGTCACACTTGGGTCGCGCTGCCTGGGACTATTGCCGACCTAGGCCCCTATTACCTACTGCTCGGTTCCAGCTTTGAGGCGTCTGTCACTGTTGCTGGCGCCAGCAGAGCACCGTAGTCGTCCTCGCATGGGCGGCGCTGCTATAGTGCTGTTGCTGGTGCTGCTGCTGGTCGAGGCTAGCCAACTTTCATTCCGGGCAGCTGCAAGGAGTGCAACGCGAGCAGATCTTCGAGCAAGTCAACGCGCCAGACATCCTAAAGCATGGCCGTCAGCGCACCATCATCCGCATAGCGGCGATCGTTTCGCCGAAATTGTCCGGCGGTCCAGCCTCTACGGGCAACGCGCGAGCTTAATTCCCGCGATTCGTCGCAATACGACAATAAGTTCATTGTCATAATCGATGCAAGCATCGCGGCCACGTGGAGCCTGGTGCGGGGTTTCCACGCCGAGGAGCGCACGTACGCACGAACTCCTCATGCCCCTCGCTCCCGGCGCGACGTCGTTCCAGCCACCGATGGACAAGAGCGGGAGAACTGTGCTCGTGCGAGTTAAACCGAGCGTCGCAAGCCGCAGTCGACGCACACAATGCTTCGCTCATCGGAAGCGCCGTGTCGAACGCCTTGCGACCATGACCTTGCCTGTCGGGCCTATCCTCTGCACGAGCGCAGCCCTCCCCGAGATAAGATGGCTATACGAAAGCGCTCGTCGAACGTAGCGCCGGGCGAGGCGTTGTTCGATATGCACAGGCCTTTATCCAGATGCGGAAATGCAAATTAGGCGGATTCCAACCAAAGTGCTGAATACCTTCACCACCTTCCGATCTTCGCAGAGGTTGTCCACCAGGCGGCTCGCGCCTTGCCTCCCGAATGCCCGCAAAATCACGGCTTGGAGATCGGAGCTGCCTGGGAGCCGCGCGGTCTAGCCCCACCACTTCAACTAGCAGCTACTACGATGCGGCACACACCAAAATCCGGAGCATAAGACATTAGTTCCGCACGAACACGCGAAGTGCGCACTTTACAGTCCCGCAAAACGCGTACAAGACGCTCTTGGCCATCATGGCAGATTTCCAGGCGGACGCAATGATGGCGAGCCAGATCGAGCATTACATGGGATGTCTCTTTGGTTGAGATGATTGCGGGGTCGAAATTTTCGGGGGCAGAGTATGGCGGACCAGATCGAGGTCGGTGAAGCAGCTGGCGAACTGAAAGTAAATTGCACCGCTGCTGACAACGTCAACATCGCGTTTTACCAGAACGCAGTTCCGATCATTCGCGAACTTGCGATCGAAAATACGATTGGTCGTGATCTGTCCGATCTTTCGGTGCACCTCACAGCAGATCCGCCATTTATCACGCCGGGTGTGTGGCGAATCCAACACGTCGCCAACCAAGCTATCCATCACATCCGCAGCTTGGATCTGAAGTTGGATGCGGCATTCCTGGCTGGCATCAATGCGTCGAGGCGAGCCCAATTGCGCATACATGTGCATGCCGCCGGCGAAAAGCTCGTCGAAAAGATTGTCGAGCTCGATCTGCTCCCGCCCTCGTACTGGGGCGGCGTTAACGCAGCGCCTGAGCTGCTGGCGGCCTTCGTCAGGCCGACCGATCCCAGCGTCGACGTTATCCTGCGGGAAGCCTCGGGTAAGCTCGCCGCGGCCGGCCGGGACGACGCGATGGACGGCTATCGCAAGAAGACCAAGACCAGGGCCTGGGAAATCGCCGATGCTGTATGGGCCGCTCTAGTTTCACACTCGATCGCCTACGTCCTTCCTCCGAAGAGTTTCGAGCGCTCGGGCCAACAGATTCGGGGACCGAGCGAAATCCTGTCTCGCAAGGTCGGCACCTGCTTGGACCTCACTCTCCTCTACGCGTCCTGTCTCGAACAGGCAGGTCTGAACCCGGTGCTCGTCCTAACCGAAGGCCATGCCTTCGTTGGCGTGTGGCTTGTGGATGAAGACTTTTCGAGGCTTGTGATCGACGATCCGCAGATGCTGCGCAAACGCGTGCAGCTCGAGGAGATGGTCCTGGTAGAGACAACGATCCTCACCGGGTCAAACACCGGGCGGTTCAAACAAGCCGTCGATGCCGGAGCAAAGCTGATCGCCGAGGACGCGACCTCCCCGTTCGAGCTCGCTATTGACGTCAAACGCGCGCGAAGCGCCAAGATCCGGCCACTTGATCTATCGGGGTCCGGCGAGCCGACAATAACTCCTTCTGGCGCACCGTCCGTCTCGCATGAAGTCGGCGAGATACCAAAATTTGAAGAGGATCTCGACAAGCCCCGTGAACCCGTTTTCGAACAGAATCTAGATCGGCTTGAGGTTTGGAAGCGTAACCTCTTGGATCTCACGCTGAGAAACCGCCTACTGAACTTCAAGGATGCGAAATCCACCATCGCGATCGAATGCCCTGATGCGGCGATTCTTGAAGACAAGCTCTCGGGGGGAAATCGCTTTAAACTGCTCGGACGGGCCAACGTGCTCAACGGAAGTGATGGACGGGATACTGCGCTGCTCGCACAGCGCCTGCAGGACGACGCTCGGAAGGATTTCATTAGTGATGCGCTGGTCCGCGGCGAGCTCCACACCGCCGTTTCAGAGACCGAGCTTGAAGGTCGGCTAACGGACCTTTACCGGGCCACTCGGCTCGCTTTTGAAGAAGGCGGCGCCAACATTCTGTACCTCTGCCTTGGCTTTTTAAAGTGGACGCCCCAGGATGGCGCCGGGCCTTACCGCGCACCGTTGATCCTCGTTCCCGTCCAGCTGGAGCGCAAGAGCGTACGTTCTGGCTTTCGCCTAGCGCTTCACGAGGATGAGGCTCGGTTTAATCCGACCTTGTTGCAGATGCTGAAGCAGGATTTTGACCTTTCGATTCCCGAGTTGGAAGGAGAATTGCCCGAAGACGCGACGGGTGTCGACGTTGCAGGTATCTGGAAGACAATTAGGCGTCACATCAAGAGTATCAAAGGCTGGGAAGTCACTGAGCAAGTCGTGCTCGCGACGCTGTCCTTCACGAAGTACCTGATGTGGAAGGATCTCGTCGAACGATCCGATATTTTGAAGCGAAATCCGGTCGTGCGGCATCTCATAGATACACCCACCCATACCTATGGAGGTTCGGGGGCCGCTTTTGTCGCAGAGAGCACTATCGACCAAGTCGTGGATCCGGCCGAGCTTTTTACGCCGCTCTCGGCCGATTCCTCCCAGGTCGCCGCCATTCTCGCGGCGCAGCGTGGGGGCGATTTCGTGCTCTTCGGCCCGCCAGGTACGGGAAAGAGCCAAACGATCGCGAATATGATTACGAACTGCCTCGCTCATCAAAAGACGGTGCTTTTCGTATCGCAAAAGACAGCTGCGCTTGAAGTCGTAAGACAGCGCATGCAAGCGATCGGCCTTGGCAACTACTGTCTCGAGGTTCATTCGACCAAGGCTCAGAAGTCTAGCGTGCTCGAGCAGCTTGCTACGGCCTGGCGCGAACGCAACCTGGTAACCGAGGAACATTGGTCGGCTGCGGCCAGCGAGCTGAAACGGCGGCGTGACCAACTAAATAAGCTTGTTTCCGCCCTACACCGGCGCCGCGTCAATGGGATGACGGCGTACGAGGCCTTTGGGCGGGTCATCGCCGATCGCGAACGGCTTCCCGACGTCGGACTGACATGGCCTGCTGGTACGGTACACTCCCCCGAAGACCTCGTTCGGATGCGCGAGATTTGCGCGGATCTCCGCACCGCGCTCGAGGCTGTGGGTGACCCCATCAACCACCCACTCAAAGGCATCGAGCAGACCAAATGGAGCCCTGCCTGGGTGCAGTCGCTCCAGCAGTTGGTCGATCGCCTCCATTTGGCTCTACAGGACGTTAGGAAGGCCGCCGACGAGCTGGTCTTGTCTATCGGGCTCGACGGCGCTGCTGGCGACGATGCCTTGCTGCCACAACTGATCAAGCTCGTCTCGTTGATGTTGCACGCTGATGCCTCCGACGGGGCGCTTCTGCTCTCGGCCGAGGCACCAGAACGCGAAAGTGCCCTGTGTGACCTTGCCGATGTCGTAGGCCGGCTAAACGCAAAAACCTCGCAGCTTTCGATCCAATACGAGCTCAGAGCGGCGCTACTTGATCTCCCATCGCTCGAGCGCGATTGGATGGAGGCGTGCGCGTCGAATATACTCGTGCGAAGCAGCCGAAAAAAGAAAGTCAGATTAGCGCTGAAGCCGTATTGTTCTGGTGAAGTACCTGAGGACATCGGTCGAGACCTTGTCGTACTGCAGGAACTCGCAGTCTTGCTGCGCGAAATTGAGAATATTAAACCTCGCTTCCGGGGCATGGAACGCCTTTGGCGCGGGCCGCAAAGCGAGACGTCTCGTTTCCAAGAACTGATTGATTGGGCCACAAACCTGCGCGATGCGGTCGATGCCTATCGTGTTGACGGCATGGCACCCGATCAGCTGCTCTTGCATGTCCAGGACCTGCTGCTTCGGGATAACTCTCGCTTCCGACCGAGCGGTCAGGTTCGCCACGCTTTCGAGGCAATGTACAAGGCATTTCCTACCATGCACCGGACGGCCAAAGAGCTAGGTGCATGTATCGGCCTTGATGACCCCGAGGACATCGTCAAGATCGAAAGGGGCTGGATTGACGCCCTCCTCCAACGAACAACAAACTGGAGGTCAAATGTTATCAAGGCTCCACAATGGGCCACCTGGCGTTGGGCTGCTCAGTCGGCGCGCGTAGCAGGACTGTCCCCTCTTGTCGACGCAGTCGAGAACGGCCTTGTAGATGGGGCGGCGATCACGAGTGTGTTCGACTATGGGTACGCGCGCTGGATTGCCGAAGCTATTGTAAATCAGGACGAGGTTCTCAGTAGTTTTCTCGCGGAGAAGCACGAAGCGACAATTGAAGCATTTGTCGCCGCAGACAAGAAGATCGGCGAGCTAGCCCGAGACATCGTGAAAGCGCGCATTGGGGCGGCGGTGCCAACTCAAACCAATTTCGGGAAGGATCCGGAATGGGGCACGCTAGCGCGTGAGATCAACAAGAGAGCCCGGCACATGCCGCTTCGGCAGCTGTTTGGCCGCCTTCCGACGGTACTGACCCAACTGGCGCCATGCGTGATGATGAGCCCGCTCTCAATCGCACAGTACTTGCCCGCGGATGCCAAACCCTTCGATGTGGTTATCTTTGACGAGGCCTCTCAGATCCCGGTATGGGATGCGATCGGAGCAATTGCGCGCGGCAGCCAAGTCGTCATTGTTGGTGACCCAGAACAGCTGCCCCCCACGAATGTTGGTCAGCGTGGCGTCGATGAAGAGGACGACGACGGATCGATCGTCCAGAGCCAGCAGAGCATACTCGATGAGTGTCTGGCTTCAAACATCCCGAGCATGCGCTTGTCGTGGCATTATCGCAGTCGCCACGAGAGCCTCATCGCTTTCTCCAACGTCAAATACTATCGCGGCGAGCTGACGACCTTCCCCTCCCCTGTGACGCGCGATACCGCGGTCCGTTACATCCATGTGGAAGGCGGCATCTACGAGCGCGGCGGTGCCAAGGTGAACCGCAAGGAGGCCGAAGCTGTCGTAGCCGAGGTAGTCCGCCGCATGAGGACTTCGACCCATTCGATCGGCGTCGTCACATTCAATGGTGAGCAACAACGGTTGATCGAGAACTTGCTTGATCAGGCCCGTCGCGCCGACCCGTCACTGGAGCCGCATTTCGATCGCAACCAGACCAGGGAGCCGATCCTCGTCAAGAATATCGAGAATGTTCAGGGCGACGAACGAGACGTGATCATCTTTTCGGTCGCGGTCGGGCCAGACAAGACGGGACGTGTCACGGCTCAGATCTCCTCACTGAACAATGAGGGTGGTCACCGCCGCCTCAATGTCGCAGTCACCCGTGCACGGCGCGAGCTGTTGGTGTTCGCGACATTGCGGCCTGAGCAAATCGACCTGGGGCGTACAGGTGCCAAGGGCGTAGTCGACTTCAAGCACTTCCTTGAGTTCGCCGAGAACGGCGCGCGAGCTATCGCCGAGGCCTTCTCGCCAACCGGCCGCGACACTGAATCGCCCTTTGAGGATGCCGTGATGCGGGCTCTCCAGGAAAAGGGTTGGGAAGTTCATCCTCAGGTGGGCGTATCCTTCTTCAGGATTGACCTCGGCGTCGTTCATCCGGATTTCCCCGGGCGATACCTTGCCGGCGTTGAATGCGACGGCGCCGCCTATCACCGGTCAGCCACGGCGCGCGATCGCGACCGTCTGCGCGAGATGGTGCTCACGGATCTCGGTTGGCGAATTCGGCGGATCTGGAGCACCGAATGGTGGATGGATTCTGCCACCGCGACGGAAAAGATCCACGCAGGGTTGGTCGCCGATCTCGAATGCGACCGCGCCTCGCGGCCGATTGTCGAGGTTAAAGAAGAACCCACGCTTCTGCCGGATGAAATACCGTCCCTGGATGAGTCCGAAAAGCCGGCTCGTGTCGAAACCGCTGCCACGGGAGCGGAGTCCGAAGCAGACCAAGCAAAAGTCTCGCCGGAACCTGCAAATGACGAATGCCAGCCGATCGAGCCAACGAAAGTCTACGCGCGCGGACCATCGAACGAAGAACCGAACGCAGAAAAGACCGCCGCCGCAACCTATGTCAAGGCAGACCCCGCCAGTGCGGCAACACCCGACCGGGATCGCTTCTACGAGGTCGGCTACCGCGGAACGCTGCGCAGTATGGTCGATCATGTCATCGAGATTGAGGGTCCCCTCTATTTTGACGTCCTCGTCGATCGAATTGCGCGCGCGCACGGCTTTATGCGCTCGGGCGAGACTGTCCAAAAGATCGTTGCCTCATCGCTCGGGCGCAATCGGTTTCCGACCACCAAAGACGGCGAACGGGAGATTGTCTGGCCGCACGATGCGACGGCGAGTAAAAGCACTCCCTACAGGGGCGGCGGGGGACGCGACCACATCGACATCCCGCTTCCCGAGCTGGCAAGTCTCGCTGCCACGTTGCGCTCGACAGGCTTGGAGGAGGATGAAGACATCATCCGAGGAATGCAGGAGCATTTCGGCTTAGGGCGTCTGGCAGCTTCGACCCGCGAGCGCTTCGAGGCGGCAGTGGCGGCGGGTACCTAGCGCGCCAGTAGGTTCGGCCGCGGCGACGTAATGCTGCTGGTCGGGGCGGCGCCGATGATGCCGCTCAGCGCGATTTTGCCAGCGGACAGCAGCTCGGCGGGCCTCATCATGGTGCCTTTTTACCAGGGCGAGGCAGCCGTGGACTAACCGGGCGTCATTCCGGGCAATTGCACGGAATGCAAGGCGAGTAGATCTTCGAGGGTGTCGACCCGCCAGACGTCCTGCAGCATGGCCGCCAGTGCACTGTCATCCGCATAAATAGCGATCGCTTCGCCGAAATTGTCGGGCGCGGTCCAGCCTCTACGGGCAACGCGCGAGCTTAACTCTCGAGCCAGTTGTTCACGCTCTTCAGTCACGACAGGTGCTGCAGCAGCTTCAGTTATCTCCCTGGCGGCGGATCTGGGTTGGTACAGATTCGGAAACCAGCGCTCAACCACCTCAGACGGAAATCCAAGGCGAACGTTCCCCTTTGGAGTGTCGGATACCAATAGCTTCCGGTTCACGAGATCCGACAACACAGCGCGCGCTTGCCTGTCCTGATAGCCTGTGAGTTCAGTCGCGCGCGAACGGGGGAATTCGCCAACCAGGATCGCTTCGCGAAGCAGCCGCCAAGAGCCCTTCTGCAACCGTTTTGCTCTCATTTCCTCTTCCGTCCAGATTTCGATCCTGTTCATGAGTTCGGCGGGGTTGAGAAGGGTTTGCATGAACCGCACTTGGTCCGTGCACACTTCGAGGAAGAAGCGGCAGAACTCAGCAAGTCCGGCTTCGGTCAGGGTCCCGCGGCCATCCAGGTCGCCACGGCGTGGCTCGTCAGCCGCCTGGAGTAACGTCTTGTAGCGATCCACATTGCGCGCCAACCCGCGCGAGACCGACCAGAGCTCAGACCCAATTCCGAGTTCTCGCAGCAAGGCGTGTGACATCAAGCGGGTGACGCGCCCGTTTCCGTCCATGAAGGGATGGATCCACGCAAGCCTGTGATGCCCCGCCGCGGCCGATACGATGCGCTGCGTCCTGCTCAACATCGGGGAGGAATAGGCTTGGACGAAGCGCGACATGAGCGCCTCGATGGCTTCCGGTTTGGGCGGCTCGTGTCGTCCGACCTCGACGCGGACCTTGCGAAACTCGCCTGGCACCATCTGTATGGTCTTCTTGGTGCCCGGATCTTCGATTGCGAGAAGGGCTTCCGGCAGGCGGCTACAGAATTCGCGGTGGATCCAACGGATGCCGTCGATGGAAATAGCCGGATGCGGCATCTGATCCCGATCTATCATGCCTTGGACTTCGATGTGGGCCTTTGCCTCCAACTGCAGGTCGCGTTTCTTGGGCTCGGCTGAATAGTCGCTCTTCAGGGCCCGTTCAATGTCAGCCAGATGGGTGTCATGCCCTTCGATCAGGTTTGAGTAGTAGCAGTTCATCGCGCGAACGAGGTCGCCGATACTCGTCTTAAGCGGAGCGTTGAGGCCGCCTGCAAACGAGCCGGCGCCGGCGACGAGGTCCAGAACCTGGTCGGTCAAACCAGAGTCCATTTCCGGGAGCATCGGCTCCATATGTCCTGTACCGGTCATTTTGCCGATCTCAAAGCCAGGGAACTTTTCCTGTAACATCTTCTATATAAATAAAAATTCAAAATATTACAACCGAGATCACCTCTCGATTTGCCGATCCTCATACCGATTGTTTTGCCGGTCTTTTCGGCGATCCTCAATGCGTTCTCTCAAGACTAGACTCCTGTGTTCTTGTTATGTTCTAATGGTTGCCTTTCTGATCGACTTACGAATTGGCCCATGCGGATATCAAAGGCGCGTCCCCGACGACAACGATGCTCGCTGCGCAATCCGACGAAGCCCGCACTCGGGCAACCAACCCAGTTCTAGTGGAAAAGCCGGACTCCGACGGTACCAGAGTTCGACCCGCGTACGGAAACTACAGTAAAGCTGCATCGTAAACTTGGCGAGGCAGTCAGGTGACGAAGAGGCGAAAATTGCTATTGAGCTCCAGACCGAACGGGATGCCTCGGCCACGCTCATCGACCTGGTAGGGACTGAGCGAGAGAAAGTGCTGAGGCTCGATCAGCTACAAGGAAAGATCACAGCATTCCAGGGCGACATGGACCGGTTCTGGAATGGGATAACTCCAGAACTTAAGGCTCTCGGCATACCCGAAGATTGCTGGAGTGATTTCAAGCCTCGTTTTGCGAATGACCCCACCGGGCCCATCAACCGGCGAAATGCCGAATTGCAAGCAGAGATTGACCGGCTAGAGGGTGACCCGACTAATCCGACCGTCGGAACGCTTCGTTTCCACCAAGCCCGGGTGAAGCAACTTAGTGATCTCACAACCGCTGATGAGGCGAAACGTAAGCGCATTGTCGAGCTACAGAACCGAATAGCAGCTCTAGATATCGACCTACGTCGCGTGCGAAATGAAATCGATATGATTGAAGGGTCAGAGAGCGAGCAATTAGCCTCGCTTCGAGCGCAACGACGGTCAACCTATTACTCTTATTTCGATACCTTGGAAAAAGAGCGGACAGTCCTTGCTCAGCTATACGAGCCGCTCCAGCAGCACCTGAGCTTGGGAGAGCAGCAGGAGAGACATCTGGATTTCGCGATACGGCTAAGTGTCGATCTCGATGGCTGGATCGAGAAGGGAGTTCGGCTCTTCAATCAAAGAAAGAGATTGCCGTACCCCACCCTAGACGACATGATCGCAGCTGCTTCCGAGCATTTAGAGCCGGCTTGGAGATCGGGCAGCCATTCTGATCTGGAGGCTGGATTGGACAAATTTCTCGCGCCTTATGGTGAAGCCGGTGCCACGGTGGGTGACTACCTTAAACCGAGCCAAACCGTCGTGGAATTTTTCGATTGGCTCTACTCCACGGATCACATCAGCCTCACCTATGGACTTAGCTATAATGGCACTCCGTTAGAGAATCTCTCGCCGGGAACGAAGGGTATCGTCCTGCTTATCCTCTACCTTGCTATGGACCAGAAGGATACCCGACCCCTCCTGATCGATCAGCCAGAAGAGAACCTTGACAACGAATCCATCTATAGCCTCTTGGCGAGCTATTTTCGAAAAGCCAAGCTCCGGCGGCAAATCCTTCTCATCACACACAACCCGAATCTAGTCGTCAACACGGACGCCGAGCAAGTCATTGTCGCTCAATGCGTAAAAGAGAACGGCGGTTTACCGTCCTTCTCTTACGCAGCCGGCGCTTTGGAGGATTGCGCAGATACACAAAGTACTCGGCAGCAGGTGTGTCGGATACTTGAGGGCGGCGCAGCAGCATTTCAAAAGAGAGAGCGGCGATACTCGCTGGATAACTAATCCTACCTTCGCCGCCCGAATCCTTCGCCGAATCCTTCCGCGAGGAGGGCGAAAGGGGATCCCGACCACCCTGCTGCAACAAGCCGCTCCCTCTCATCGAGCGACCACCGCGCCGCCGCTCTAGCGATGTGATCACCTCCGCGCTCGAAATCGTCATGGCGCTTCTCCTAGGATTACCCTAGACCTGCAGCAATCGCGTTCGTCAAACCAGGCGGCCTCTGGCGGGAAGTATCCGCTCTTCGGCGTACGGTCCCGCCTCCGCGCGCTGAGAGAGAAAGATGCCGTTGGCCAGCGCGTGGTCTCCGCCCGCGCGTTTCGTCCACAGCACGCCATCGCACCACACGTGGTCAACGCGGTCCCACTGGCAGGCAGATGCCGCATTCGGGAAAAACCCGCGTCCATTGTGATTGGCGCTTGTGTTGCATAGTAGCGGAATGCCCGTGAGGGCCTCGTATTCGACGAGAAGTTCGGCGATTTTGTGCTGAGAGGTCCTGCAAATAGTCTGCAATCGCGCAGATCCGTCCAGATGCACGACAGCGGGGATCTTGTCCCGCCATTCTGCTCGTGTTAGGTGCTCGAAGAGCATGTAAGGGTCTGGCGTTCCAGGACTAAAAATATCCGGCGCACGATCCTCCAGGCATATTGGCGCTACCGGCCGGAAGTGCTCGCGAAGTTTGATGTCGTTGAGACGGTCCTTCATTCGCGGCGATGTCGCCGCGGCCAATATGCTTCTGCTACCCAAAGCCCGAGGTCCAAGCTCCGCGCGGCCGGCAAGGAAAATGACGGGCTTGTTGCTGGCGAGAATCGTTGCAAGTTCACGCATGCTACATGGTGAGCCACCCCATCCGGGCGGCACGTCGCCTCGTTCCACGGCTGGACCACTATAGACGGACCATTCCAATGGTACAAAGCCTTGGTCCGCCGCCAATGCGGAGCAAGCGGCACCTATTGCCGAGCCACTGTCATTCGGAAAGGGTGGCACCCAGATAGCATCGAACAAGCCGGCAGCTCGTAGTGCGCTATTCCATTTTATGTTGAGACCGCAACCGCCGGCGATGCACAGATTGCGCGCGGGAAGCCTCGAATGTCTCTGTATAGCACTCGCGAGTTTGGTAACGAGCAGACGCTCTTGGAACCAATGAAAGGATGCAAGCACATCTTCGGGGGCTTTGGCTTTTAACCGTAGCGCGCTGGCATCGAAGAACTCATGGACAGGCTCAAGCGCGGCGTCCTCGCTGCAACGACCGACTGGCTCCGTAAACGTGCTAAAGTGCTTTTCGTAGAGCTCCTGAAACACCTCGACAATGCTTTCATCGACTGAACCGAGCGCGATGTAGGCCATCAACTTGCCCGCAACACCGAGGTCCCACTTGGTCCGGTTCGTCTGCTTGTATGGTCCGAAGTGATAGCCCGCGGCAGCATAAGCATGCCCGATCAGCGGGAAGAGGCACTCGAGGAACCTGGCGGCGCGGCGCTCTACATGGTAGAGACGTGGAAAGGAAGCGCCGTCCCACACCAGACAGAACGCAGGCTGCCCGGCCTTGGCGAAAGGGCTAGTACAAAAAGCGGAAGCCACATGGGCTGTGACATGCGGATAGCTTTGATAGGGGAAGGCGCTCCCGTTGAGCATCAGCCCAGAGCCGTCGTGCGGTATGAGGAGGCCTTCGGCATCGCCCTCAACATACGGCGCCCCTTTAAGGGTAATGGGTGCAGTCCCACTGAAAACCTCAAATTGTGACTCAGCCTCGCCCCACCATCCGTCGATGACGAACCGATCAACGTCCCGCGGATATAAGCCGTGCTCTGCCAAGGCGACAACAACCGCATCGAGATTGTTGATTTTTTTATATCGCGGATTGTTGCCCAGCTTCTCCTGCTCGACACAAAAGACAAGCCGTCCGTCCTCGACAAGGGCCACTGCTCCGTCATGGGTCAGCTTGATACCGCAGATGCGCATACTGTCTCCGAACCTAATGTCGGTAATCCACTCGATTTGAAGGAGCCGCAACTGTTGCTCATGTCGCGAGACTCAGATGAGCTCCCATCTGTCACGATGCACGCTTCGGGCCAATTCCAATCAGAGGAATCGCTGGCGATTGTCTGATCAAAGTCGGAGTTAGAAGCGACTTGACCGATTCGTGACACCGGACGCGTTCGGTTTCGGACCAAGCACTCCCGCCTACGGCGACAATTTGCGTGCATGCGACGTGCGGCCCTTTGTGCCTTCTCCGACGTCGAGCGAACGAGTGCAGCGGACCTCTTTACCGGATAGTGAGATCGTTAACCGATCCTTTCCAGACCAGATCAGGAGACGTGACCTCCAGAGGCCACGACGAACCGCGGTCTTTGATGTCACGATTCAACCGATGCTCGCCGTTAACGGACATAGGAGCTGCTTACATTGCGGAGTGCCAGTCATCCGCTGAAGCGCAGATATTCATATCGATGCCTTTCATCTGGGACTGGACCGGCGGTTATTTGATCCTAAGGCTATTTAGCGCCTGGACGATGCGCTTCAGTCCGATCGCCGAAGCTCCCGGTGGGGCGCCGAATGAGAGTCGCAGACCGTTGACGTCGCCAAACGCGTCTCCCGCAACGCAAGCCACATTAGTTTGCTTCAGGAGCCAGCCTGCAACATCGTCCGTCACTCCAACGCGACCTTCGTCCTGCAAAGCAGATGCAAGCCTGTTCAGATCAAGATAGAAGAAGAAAGCCCCGTCGGCACGGTGGGGTTACATCACGTAGATTGGAAAGGATGTTAAGACCCATGTCGCGAGCATCGAAAAGCCGTTGGTATGTCTCCCGCTCAATGCGGCCGCCGGCGACCTGAAAGTGGCTCAGCGTAGCCTGCTGCGCCTCTCGACTCGGTGTTATCGCTGCATAGCCCTGAAGCTTTCTTGCGGCGGAAACGATGGTCCTGGGAGCCGCGAAATAACCCAAGCGAGAGCCAGATATCGCCAGCGCCTGTGAACATGGATTGACTATGATCGTTCGCGATCGCACGGCGGGGTGCGCCACGACGATCGACTCATGGCGGTGCAAACCAGTGAATACTAATCTTGAGTAGCGCTCGTCCGAAATGATCCATATTCGGAATTCGATAGCAAGCTCGCCGACCTCCTGCAATGTTGTTCGACTGTAGACTGCGCCCGTCGGATTGTTGGGTGAATTGATAATCATCGCTTTAGTCCGCGATGTAATGGCAGCTCGGATTGAGTTGACATCAGGAGTATATCGTGGGCGCTGGGCATCGACGAACACTGGTACTGCGCCAGCGGCGTGAACCAGTGCTGGGACCAACGGCTGCCAGGGGCGGATAATGATGACTTCGTCGCCCGGCTCTAGGACAGCCAAGGCCGCATAAAGCAGCGCTTGCTTTGAGCCGGCAGTGATTGCGATCTCTTCCGTACTCCAATCAACGCCTGTCTGCGCCGCGAGCCTTTCCGCAATAGCTTTGCGGAGCGGCATGAGGCCAATGGGATCCACGACGCCGCTCGCCCCAGAATCGACGGTAACCATCGCCCTCTCGTGCGCTAATGAGAGTGGCTCGAAGATCTCGTCATTTGCGAGATCGATAAACTGATGCCCGCTAAAAGCAGAACCCGACGTCACCTCCTGGGGCACACGCTCTGTAAAACAGAACAATGTCGAGCCTGACAGCAAAGTGAGACCTCCTACGGTCGTCGAACTCAAGCAGCGAGCCAAAGCTCGCGACCAATGTGCTCTCGCGGTCTAGCCATAGAACCATATTCGGCGAGGCTGACGATCTCACCTAGACCGACACAGCTCCACTACACAACGCCGACAGCCTAATTGCCGTCGCTCCATGCTGAGTGATTGGTGCGACAATTGTGGCTCAACATCAAACGGACGGCTCTTTGGCTCGACTATCGCTGCATAGAACGCCATCCTGGACTGCTAGCAAAATGCGGGCCCCTGCCATCGTCCTACTTGCGAAGCTATTGCCGCCGGCACATGGATAGTTGAATGACCTCGTAAGGATTTCGCAAACGTGAGAACTAGGCCACGGGCGCCGCGACAGAGCCGTTGACGGTGACATATTGCAGTTGCTCTTGCAAACTCGTTGAAGATGCATCGTCATTCGCCTGATCCGCGCAGGCGGCACGGTGTGTCATGGCCAGGAATTATGGTGCCTGATCAATCACCAGTGTTAGTAGTTGATCCGATAAGCGTTGAGACGCGCGTTAAGATGTTGCGACCGTTCCAGACAATCATGCACCATGTAAGCTGATGATAGAGGGTCCATATGTAAGCCAAATGGCAGCGAAGATTAAAATGGCGTGAGCGGGATGGTTTCACTCTGTGGAGGTTGAGATCGACAAAGCCGCCCTATTCGACACCCGCCCCCTGAGATTGATTAGGGCAAGGCAGGAAAGACATCGGGCCGCCAGATCCGTCATGCGCTCGCTACGCCCAAGAGTCCCTAGTAAGCCAGGCTGCGACTCTATTCCGTTCATGCCCTGTTCGTAGCAGTGTGCGCACAGCGGCCACCAAATGTGAGTTGGCCAAAGAACGGGGGGCCAAGTGCCTGTAAGTCCATTCGTTACTCTGTCTCGCAGACGGACGGGCGCACTTCGCCTGTCCAGGACCCGGCTCTCGGTATCGGCAACCGCGCGATGGACTCGCTCTGCATCATCTGCCGACTCTTACTCGCAAAACACGAAAATACCAACGCGCCGCTACCAGGCCTGCTTGGAGCCCTTTTCTAATTCTGGTCGTCCGTAAGGACCCGCTTTGGTGGCTTGCCCGCAGAATGGAAGGAAATGAGTGGAAGATCAGAAGGCTTTCACCGACTTCAAGCACTCGCACCTTCTCGCTCCGGTGTGGCGCTTTTCGCACATAGTCGTAGCATCTTGAACACTGTGTGAGGACCTGAACGAGGCACAACACTCAACTGGGTGGCTAGAGTGGCTCGTCTTCCAATTCTCCTCGCTCTAGAAGTGCCAGCCAGTATTTTCAAAGGAGTGGTACGACGCTTGCTTAAGGGTGAAGCGAACTTCCGCCTTCATAGGCACACTAGCCATGCGAGGCGCCCCGCCAGATCGGCTCCTTAACAAGTGGGTGACTATATGTCCGGTGTCGCCGGTGCGTTTCTCTGTGCTTCAAGCGAACCATCGTCGCGCGTTGTTGATCAGCTGAAGAAAATGATTCCGACACTTGCACTCCGTGGGCAAGCAGGTGTCGTGGTCTCTGCTTTCATGCAAGAGCGTGGGATCCGATATGGAAGGGCGTTTCAATCGAACGATAATTCAGTGCGCATTGACGGCATCGAACAGGAGCCGCGCTTTCGGCCTCATGTTGCAATCGCGCAGATCCGTACCGGAGGTGGGGATGACGGTGATGTGCAGTCAATTCCTAGCCGCCATTTTGCAATTTCTCTGGACGGTGCCTTGGTGAACGCTCATGAACTGAGGAGCGAATTGCTCGCTCAGGGACCACTGATAGATACCAACACAGACGCCGAGCTCTTGCTGAGGTGGATCGAACGATCTTGCGAACGAGAATATTGGCGTCACGGCTTGCCCGCGGACTACGAAGCCATCTTTCGCGAGCTTGATGATCGTATCGATGGTGCCATTTCCGCGCTTTTGCTAGATAAGAACGGTGATCTTGTTGCATATCGCAATCGAAGCGGTTTGCGACCATTGGAGACTATGCGGGCAAGTAATGGATTGTTGCTCTTTGCTTCTGAAAATTGTGCCTTCGCCGGCTTGGAAGGTGAGACCCAGCAGCTCTTGCCTGGAAGCATACAGCGTGTGGACGCCAAGACGGGCGGCAGAGTTGACCATACCCTGAACAGCCGAGGATGTAAGGCCAAACTCTGCGCCTACGAAACTCTCTATTTGGGAAGTCCGAACACGTCGGTTGAGGGTCATTCACATCGCCGGACCCGTCACAACATCGGGCTCGCCTTGGGGAGAATCGTTGCGGAGCGAGTCCAGGCAGACCCACACTTGATTCTGCCAATCGTGTCCTCCATGCCAAATACGGGGGGGCCGTACGCCGATGGTCTGTTTGACTCTCTCGTCGAACAGGGCGTGCTGGCCGAGCGTAGTGACGTAGTGGCAACGCAATTTCTTGAGCGAACGCTCCTGGGCAAACCCAGGGCCCGATTATCTCGCATTGCCCAGAAGTATCGCGTGTCGGAATCTGCCGTCGCTAAACGGACCATAATAGTTGTCGACGAGGCCCTCATTCGAGGTGATACCAGCCAAGCCATCACAAAGATGCTCCTTGCCGCTGGAGCCAAAGCCGTACATTGGGCAATTGGTTCGCCGCCTATAGTTGCTCCACACTACTACGGCATGGGTATTGATACGCTAGATGAGCTCGCATTCTGGCAGGCGTTGAAGCGACTGCCGCCCGAACTACGGGCCCAGTGTCTTCGCTTCCACAGGATGGACCCGCCAGCCCTCAAAATCATTGAAAGCAACATTGCGACGGCGATCCAAGCAGCAACAATCACTTATCTGCCCTTCCGTGCCCTTGTATCCATATTGGCCAACAGGCTAGAGGGCATCGATTTGTCACCCTTCACGTTGGAGATGCCGACCCCCGCTGGACGGCAGCGCGCGGACAGAAACTTGAAAGCTTTGCTGGCCGCTCTTCCTGCCAATCCTCGTCTGAGGTCAGCATCATGAAACCAGCTCTCGTATTTGACTGGAACGGAACACTGCTCGATGACACATACGCGCTGCTCGAAACGACCAATGTAATTTTGGACCGGTTTGGTCGTCCGAGCATCAATATAAACACCTTTCGCGAGCATTGTGATGTCCCCCTCTCTCGTCTTTATCGTAGCCTCGGAATGTCGCAGGAGGAGATTGAGGCAGTGGAGCGTGACGAGGGCGCACTGTTTCACGACACATACGAGCCTCTTGCGGATAAAGCCGATTTACGTGAGGGAGCGCGCAGAGCGCTCGAGTTAGCGCGACGAGAATCTGCTCTCCTCATCATCCTCAGCAACCACATAGTCGCGCCTCTTCAGTTCCAGCTGAGAAGACTTGGAGTGGATGACTACGTCACCGACGTGCTCGCCTTTGAAAGCCGCGCAACGCAATACAAATCGATGAGCAAAGGAGAGCGGCTTCACCTTTATATGCACAGGTACAACCTGAAGCCGTCGTCAACCTTCATCATCGGCGATATGCCCGTCGAGACTGATATTGCACGCAATCTCGGGCTGACAAGCATATCCATTACCGGAGGATTTGTTTCGGCGTCGCGCCTGCAAGCCGCGCGTCCAGATTACACCATCAACAACCATCACGAGCTGTTGCCCATCCTACAAAGCCATGGCTTCTTTCGGAATGCTAAATCATGAGCAAGGGATCATCAGCGAACGCGGCTCCCAAAACGATTAAGCAGAGCATAGGGCTTATCGGAGCGGGGCGCATGGGAACAGGTATCGGCATCAGCCTGCTGCGTCAGCAAAACGAACTCCACATCAAAGTCAACGAGAACCGGTTCGGTGCTGATCGCCTGACAGATGCAGGGGCCCGCGAGCATGCGTCGATCGCTGAGTTGGCGCGGCATGTAAGCGTGGTGGTGTTGTCCTTACCGTCCAGCCGCGAAGTTGAGGCGGTGTGCCTCGATCGCGATGGACTGTTTGTTCACATGTGCCGAGGAGGTTTGATAATTGATTGTACGACCTCGTATCCCGCATCGACCATTGCATTGGCGAAAACGGCGCACAGACGAGGTCTAAGCTTTGTTGATGCTCCAGTAACACGAAGCCCCGAGCAAGCAGAGCTCGGCCTTCTCAATGCGATGGTTGGATCGGATGCAACACTCTTTCCGGTCGCTGAACGCATTCTTGCTGCGTTTTGCGAGACCGTTATGCATGTTGGAGATGTCGGAGACGGCCACAAGCTCAAGCTTGTTTACAACAGCATGACTATGGGCATAGCTGCGGTCGCCGCTGAGGTCTGCCAATTCGCGGATAGTCTTCAGATAGATCTTGTAACACTGCGCTCTTTGGTCAGTCGGGGCTCTACGAACAGTGGAATATTCCAAGCCTTTGCCGCCTTTTTGTTGGGAGAGAAACCAGATGTACTGGCAATATCGATTGCAAATGCTGCAAAGGACATCGAGTGTGCTGTGCGCCTAGCGCGCGAGAGTGCCGTTTCCGTGCCGGTTCTGGATGCTGCCGCGCAGGAACTCAACCTCTCAGTTGTCGCAGGCAAAGGTGAACTGACCCTCCCGCATTTGGCCCGATCGTAAACGCTTGGTATGGCTCCAGCGGGCCATTTTTCCACGAGTCCGTGGTGCTCCCTCGACTTCCTCGGCATCGAGAGCGATGATTACGACGAGATGGTCCGCATCTTCAAAGAAGTCAGCGGCGTTTCTTATAACGATGGGGGTGGAGTTCGATCGAACCAGCGTCAAGGTCAATCGCATTCGCGAGGAAACAGAGTATGGCGGCCTGCGCATCACCGCCGACGCATTGGTCGATACTGCCAAGGCCCGAATCGTTATCGATTTCGCCTTTGGTGATGCGGTCGAACCGGGTCTACTGTCTTCCTGCTCCGCATCCGCGCGCTTCTGCGCGTGAGATGGTCATCGCCGTCATGCTGGGCGGCACCAATATTCGTGGTTCTCGCGGTCTATCATTGGCGCCGATACTTGACGGCTTTGGCACACGCAGCTGTTATCCGTCCGCGCTGATCTGCCGGACAAGTTACTCATTTCTGCTCCCGCCTGAAAGAACAAGAAGGTGTCGGTCCAGCAAAGAAAAGGACCGCTGCCGGATTTCTCCGACAGCGGCTCAAGTCTGGGGAGAAGGCAGACGTACCGGTCTGCCAGCGGAGAAGGGCGGAGCGCTTGAGGCGATCCGGCGGCACTAACGAAGTCGTTCTGCTCCGGCTTGGTATCTGGTATTCCGGTTCTAGCTCGCCTGGCTCACGAATTTGGTGTCGAGATAGCCCTCGATTGCCTCGAGGCCACCTTCCGAACCGAAGCCGGACTCCTTCGTTCCTCCGAAGGGCACTTCGGGAAGCCCAAGGCCATGATGATTGATCGATACCATCCCGCATTGGAGATCGGCCCCGATCGCGGCCATCGTTGCGGCGGATCGCGTGTAGGCGTAGGCGGCGAGCCCGTAAGGCAGTCGATTGGCCTCCGCCACAACCTCGTCATAGGTTTTAAACCGCGCAATCGGCGCGACAGGGCCGAACGGCTCTTCATTCATGATGCGCGCTTGAGGTGGAACATCGGTCAGGACAGTCGGCTCGAAGAAGTACCCCGTATTGCCGATACGCTTGCCGCCGGTGCGCAACTGGGCGCCGCAATCGAGAGCGTCCGCGACAAGGCTCCCCATTGCATCGACCCGCCGCGAATTGGCGAGCGGCCCCATCCGGCTATCTCTTTCAAGGCCATTGCCAACCTTGATCGCGCTGGCCTCAGCAACGAACCTCTTAACGAAATCTTCATAGATACTCTCATGCACGAGAAACCGCGTCGGCGAGACGCAGACTTGGCCCGCATTGCGGAACTTGTTCGCCGACAAGATTCTTGCGGCTTTCTCGACGTCGGCATCCGGGAAAACGATGGCAGGCGCGTGCCCGCCGAGCTCCATGGTGGCGCGCTTCATATGGGCGCCGGCAAGGGCTGCGAGATGCTTTCCGACCACGGTCGAACCGGTGAAGGAGACTTTCCGGATGATAGGATGGCGTATGAGATAATCTGAAACTTCGGATGGCACCCCGAAGACGAGATTGATCACGCCCGCCGGCAAGCCCGCATCCGCGAAACTACGCACCAGCTCCATGCAGCTCGCTGGCGTCTCTTCAGGTCCCTTGACGATGATGGAGCAGCCGGCTGCAAGGCTGGCGGAGATCTTCCGCACGGCCTGGTTGATCGGAAAATTCCAGGGCGTAAATGCCGCAACGGGCCCGACCGGCTCCTTGGTCACGAGCTGGGCGATATTGCCAAAGCGCGCCGGGACGATCCGCCCATATGCGCGCCGCCCTTCCTCGGAGAGCCAGTCGATGATATCGGCAGCAAGGAGCGCTTCAGCACTCGACTCCGTGAGCGGCTTACCCTGTTCGAGCGTCATGATCGATGCGATGCGGGCTGCGCGCGAGCGTATGAGATCGGCGGCCTTGCGCATCGTCCTGTATCGGTCAAAGGCCGAAACCTTTCGCCAAATCTCAAAGCCCTCCTTAGCGGCCAGGATCGCGCGATCGAGATCGCCGCGGGACGCATAAGGAGTTTCGCCAATCGGCTGGCCGGTCGCAGGGTTGATGATCTCTTCCGAGCGATCCGAACCCCCTTCCGTCCATTCGCCGGCAATGAACATCCTAATCTTGGGGTACACAGGTTCTGCCTGCGTGGCTTGTTCCCGCCGCATCATGCCCGCACCTCAATGTCCCCAGCGAAGAGCCAGCGGGTTGAGCTCACGCGCAAGCTCGATCAATCCAGCTCTCGTCGCCGGATGGATCTGCTCGAGCGGATGCCGCACGGCTTCGCATTTGATCACGCCACCTTCAGCCATTACGCTCTTGGCGGCGCGCAGGCCACACTGGCGGTTTTCGAAATTGATGAGCGGCAGCACCCTTGCATATGCAAGAGCGGCTTCCTGCCTGCCGCCCGCTTTGTGATGATCGAGCATGGGGCGGAGCAGATCGGGCAACAGCGCGCTCGACATTGTCCCGATCGCACCGGCATCGAGGTCTGCCATCATGGTGATGGCTTCCTCCCCGTCGAAAGGACCAATGATGACCTCACCGCCGAGCTCGATCAGACTGCGGAGCTTGGCAGCCGCAAACGGCACCTCGATCTTGAAATATCTGGCGAGCGGCACCTCGCAAGCGAGCCGGACGAGAAACGGGACCGTCAATGTAACGCCGGAGAGCGGCGCGTCCTGGACCATAATTGGAATCCCGGCTGCGTCCGCGACCCGGCCGAAATGCCCGATCATGGCGCCTTCATCCGCCTTGAGGCTTGCACCATGATAAGGAGGCATCAGCATGAGGAGGCTTGCGCCACGTTCGGCCGCATAACGGGCGCGTTGCACCGCAATCTGCGTGCTGAAATGGCTGCAGGTCACCATGACTGGCTTGCGGCCCGCGACATGCGAAAGACAGAGCTCGACCAGAATGTCACGTTCCTGATCAGATAGCAGGAACTGCTCGGAATAGTTGGCCAGAATGCAGATCCCGTCCACGCCTTGATCAATCATGCAATCGAGAACGCGCCGCTGCCCTTCGAGATCGAGATCTCCAGTGTCCGTAAACGGCGTCGGAGCGACCGGGAACAAGCCGCGATAGACGGGAGTTTTCGCATTTCTCATGTAGGGGATTCCAGACAGGGGCGGTCAGTTGCTGTCGAACTCGATCAGCCCATCGCAAACAAGGAGCGGAGCCAATGCCGTCGCACTTTTTGGACAGATTGACTGGCGTGGCGTCATAAACAAGATTGGTTTTAAGGCTTTGCTCGCCTTGGAAGCCTTTCGCGCCTCTAGATCCAGCCAGGCGGCACCAGATCCGTCAGGATGGCAAGACATTCAAACAGGAAGTAGCTTCCGAAGATCAGCTCAACGTTCTGGGCCGCATCGATATCGCGCACGATCGCCTTTCGGGTGAAGCAGCCGCCGGTGAGCATTCCAGGCGGGCGCGGGTCATCGGGAGCAGTCGGTGTCAGGTATTTCGAGCTCAGCTGAGTAACTGTGCGCTCCGCAAATGATCGATATTTCGCGCCCCCCTCAGGACCAAGTGCGGATGCGAGGCGCAGCGCCGCGGCGGCAGCGATAGCAGTAGCCGCAGTATCCCTGCTGGTGTTGGGGATCGCCGGATCGTCGAAATCCCAGAAGGCAATGAGATCCGCGGGGACATGGTCGATCCACCAGTCAAGAAGGCGCACGGCGTAGTCGCGCCATAGCGGTTCGTCCGGGCGGACCATGGCGGCGTGAGCGGTGTAGAGCATCGCCCATCCCTGCGCGCGGCCCCAGGTGCTGATATCGCTATATCCTTTGTGCGTGTGCGTTCTGAGCACCTTGCCGGTGTGTGGATCAAGCGTGGAAGACTGGATAACTGAATTGTCCTGCCGCACATGGATCTCCAGGACGCGCCGCATATGTGCATTGGCGACCTCCTCCATCCGGGCATCGGAAAGCTCGTCCGCGGCCCAATAGAGCAGGCCTATCGCCTGGAGCGAGTCGATGCTGCTCTCGGAGGCTCCGACTGCGCTCGCCTCCTCGGCATCCCTGCCCAACGGTATCAGTCCGAGGTGTGGATCGAACATATCACGAAGCGACCTTGCTGCTGTCAGAGCCACCGCGCGCGCGTTTTCTTCCTTGAACAGGATGCTGCCGAGGGCGCCGGCATGATAGAAGCCGAAGCCCTTGAAGGCCGTAAGCCGCTCGGCACGCGGCAACATTCGGCTTAGCGCAGCTCGCGCGTCTTCGATTGGGAACCGCCTGGGATCAGCGAGATGCGCGAGCCAAAGCTCACCGACAAATGCCCCGCCGGTCCAATCACCATCGGGCGTAAACGTCCATTTTCCGTCGGCGGCACTCGCCCAGTGTGGCAAGCCCGAGCGTGCAGTGTCCCGAGTCTCGGCAATGCGCTTCAGCATACGCTCGCGCGCGGGCAGATATTGGCTTTCCGACATGGCTTCTGGTCCAACATAAAACTCGCCGCGCGGCTTTGGCCTGGCGGCAACTTAAAGCTCTTTACCAACAGATCCTGGACTGGCGTGAACGGTTAGTGTTCATGAGACTTCCAAGCGTGCTTGGTTGCATCGCTGCCGAGGAGCAAGCCTCGTCAGCAGCACCGGAAGGAAAGCCGCGTGGAAGTTTATGCGGATCACCATACCCCTCCTGACGCAAGCGTGCCGCTTTCGAGAATCCTCTTTATTCGCTCAGTGATGCGAGTCCGCAGCACCGATGGCGCCCGTGTCGTAAAGATGCTTCAAGTTCCTGGCGTCATAGCCCAGCTCTTTCAGAATCTCTTCCGTTTGCGCACCGAGCTTTTGCGGCGGCAAACGCACGTCCGGCTGCTCGCCGTCGTAGCGCACGGGATGGCTGACAAGGGTGATGGGAGCTCCGGTCGCGCCGGTCACGACCTGAAAATTTCTGTTGTGCGCAATCTGCGGATCCGCAACGACGTCCGCATAATCGTTCACCGCAGCGTGCCAAATTCCACGCGCCTCGAACAAGACGATGCATTCGCTGGTTGTGCGTTTGGCGACGCTGGCCGCAATCATGGCTGAGGCCTCGTCCCGCCGGCGATAGGCCTCCTCGTCGGGAATTCGCTGGTCGGCCGGAAGGCCAAGCGCGCAGAAGAGCGCCTCCAGCGATCCCAAAGAGATCGCAATGTGCCCATCGCGTGTCGCATAGATGCCGTAAGGCGCGCCGTAGTACCAGCCGGCCACCGGGCCCGGCTGACGGACGTCGTCAGGCCTTTGGCCGTTCAGGTAGCAGGTAAAAGATTCCATCTGCAGGTCGAGCGCAGCCGACAGCAGGCTAACATCGACGCGGCAGCCCTGCCCCGTCCGCGCTTTCCTCACCAGGGCAGCCAGGATCCCCGCCGCAAACAAGGCAGCGCCGTGATGATCGATGGCGGAAACGCCGACAGCCCGCGGCCCCTGCTCGCGACTTCCGGTGATCATCGCAAGTCCTGATAGCGCCTGGATCAAGAGATCCTGGCCTGGACGATCGACATAGGGCCCGTCAGGACCGTAGCCGGAGGCAGCGGCATAGATGATCTGCGGATTGATCTTCTTTGCATCCTCGTAGCCGAGACCAAGCTTGTCGAGCACACCCGGACGGAAGTTCTCTGCGATTACATCTGATTTAGCGATCAGTTGCCTGGCGATGACCACGGCTTCGGGTTTTTTAAGATCGAGCGTGAGGCTGCGTTTGTTGCGATTTCCCGTCAGAAGCAACATCGATTGGCCGTCAACCCGCTTGTCCGCCCCGCCCCATTTCCTCTGAAAGGCCCCCCCGGGCGGTTCCACGGCGATCACGTCCGCACCGAGGTCGGCGAGAAACTGCACGCCGACCGGACCCATCAGAAAGTGATTGAAGCTGAGGACACGGATGCCCTTCAAGAGATCGACCATTCCATCCTTGCTTTCGGTTTTACCTGAGATCGAGCTGTTGGCTCTCGATTTCTGAAATCGATTTCAGAATTAGGCCCCGCAAGAACCGGAGTCAAGCGAATCAACCAACCTTCGAATGAGATTCGCTTCATGCCGCTCCATCTGCGCATGAGAGGGTCAGAAAATAGCGCCGATGGCCCGCATACAGGGCTTGAGAAGGTGGCGCTCGTGATGGTTTAACCCTTTTGAGGGGAGACCCTCTCCTTCTCCTGGTTGACCAACGCAAATGGACAAGAAATCTGTAATCGCGCCAAAAGGCCGCCAGCAGCCGCGGGTGAAGATCGAGGACGTTGCCCGGAAGGCGAATGTGTCGCCGGCGACGGTGTCGCGGGTTCTCAATCACCCCGATATCGTACGGCCGGAGCTTCGCGACAGGGTCATGCGGCATATCAATGACCTCGCCTACACGCGCGATAGCGCAGCCAGAGCATTGAAGTCGGGACGCATGCGGACCGTCGGCGTCATCGTTCCGACACTGGCGCTCGGTATCTTTGCAGAAGGCGTGGAAGCGCTCCAGAACCGCCTGAGCGAAAGCGGCTACACGCTGTTCATTGCAAATTCGCAATATGACCAGCGCCGTGAACTTCAGGAACTGCAAAGTCTCATTGAACGCGGCATCGATGGAATCGTGCTGGTCGGAGCTTCCCACGGACGGGAGCTGAGGAGCCTAATCGAACAGGCAGGTGTACCCGTCATCACCACCTATGTTGCCAAGGCCGGCGGCGGCATCCCCGCGATCGGAATCGACAACGAAAGCGCCACCCGTGAGATGACGGAGTATCTGCTAAGGCTCGGACACGTCCGTTTCGGCGCGATTGCCAACGTTGTCGCCGCGTCCAATGACAGATCCCGCGCCAGGCTCGAGGGAATTCAGCGCGCGCTCTCGGACGCCGGTCTCCCGCTCAAGCCAAACCAGATCGTCAAGGCCGATTATTCGCTTGCCCAGGGCCGTAGTGCCCTTCGTCAACTCCTCACCGATCATCCGGACACGACAGCAGTCATCTGCACCACCGACACGCTTGCCATCGGTGCAATGGCAGAAGCTCGCAAGATGGGGCTGGCCGTACCGGCCACGCTTTCCATTACAGGATTTGACGATGTGGAGCTGGCGGCGCAAATGGACCCGCCGCTCACAACAGTCAGTGTTCCGGCAGCAGAAATCGGCCGGGGAGCCGCCGACTATCTCATCAATGCCATTGCCGGAAGTCCTGTCCCAAGAAGTGTCGTGTTGCCGTACCGGCTCGTCATGCGCTCATCGAGCGCCCCGCCGCGCTCCAGCGTCCGTTCTGCCCGTCGCGGGCGCAGTCGGGATCATTGATCGGGCCACGGCTGCTGAAACTATTTCAGAACCGTAGGCTGGCCTTCGCGTCCCAGAATCCAGTGACGCAAGCAGCTCGCCCCATTTCACTAATCGTCCGTAAGTAGAGGTGGCTGAGCCTGCGCGATCGTCAATGGCACAACAGGCTTCTCAATGCTCGCGTTCAACGTGAACGGAGTGAACGGGCGCATGGTGGTGGCTGGCGCCCAGTTCGTGCAATCTATGATGCAGGCGATGATGCGCAAGTTCCAGGGCAGCTCGCAGCCGCGCGTGTCGCGCTTCGTCGGACTTGGGAGCGAGCGTGTCCATATAGGCGATCGATCCCTCGATTTGAGCAAGGACCGACACTGCATCCGCGGTGGCAAAGATGGGCGTTCCGCCTACTTTGACATATACCGCACTGGTGTGCGCCGCAATGTCGGCCTCGCGTCCGGCGACACTGCCCCGAACGCGCAGCGCGATCCAACATGAGTAGCTGATGGGCAGGGAGATCTGCCCCTTGCACGACAAGCCCCCGCATCGAACATCCTCGAGGACCGTGCCGTTACATATGAGCTCCACCCGCGCCGGCGGAACGCTGACCGATTCGATCCGCCAGTCGATCGTGAGGCTGCCGCCTGAACGGGGAAGGACCACGGTGCCTCCAGGGCGACGTCGTTCAACGGTCATCTCAACCAGAGGCCCGACAGTGATGAACGTGTCCCCGCTGCGTACGGCATCCATCCAGTTGCGATACGTGAAGTCGCGTTCGCCCAGCCGCACATAGGTCCGTGAGCCCCCAAGGAGCGCGGCCGCGTCCATCTTGTCGGAGCCGGCTACCAGCGGCAGGTGGTACCCGATGTTGAGGTAGCGATACCAATCGGCGAGACCAAATGCGCTGATCTGCGCGGTCCGCGGGTTGAACGACATCATTTCGATGGCGTCGACAAGGCCGAGCACAATGTCGGCCGCCCGCTCCGCCTGCGGGTTCGGCGCGTGCGGCATTACGACCAGCCCCCCTTGCTGACGGCAGCGCTCCGCCCAGTCTGCCATGGTCGCTTCCAGAACATGGCCGATCGCAGCTTCGTTGGACCCGCCGCAAGAGAGCGGATTGATCATGTCACCTTCGTAGCCGAGCAGCGATATGTGCCCCAGAACCTGCATCCGGTTCTCCGTGCCGACCCGAACCAGGAATTCTCCGTCCCCGCCAAAATCCTTTGCCCCGATCGTCGTGCGTCCGTCGAAATCGGCGACGTTGGTGAATAGCTCGCCCCACTGTGCGGCGAGCAAGTTGACGACGTTGACACCCTCCGCCTTGCCCTCAAGCAGCGCTGTCTGCGGGCTCAGGAAATGGACGTGCGTATCAGAGCTAACCCATCCCTGTTCGCGCCAGCGCAGCACACGATCGAGCTCAAAGGTGAGATTGTCCGTGGTTGCAGTGATTTCGATGATGGTGCGCAGCGGGCGCACCTCAAAACCCCTGCAGATCTCGACGAACACGGACCCGAGCGGCAGGTCCGCCTCGCAACTGCCGTCCACGTAGGCGTACTGGTTCAGCCCATTGGCAAATTCGCCCGAGAAGTCCTCGAACCTGCCGGTATTGACCTTGCGGTGATGTCCCTTGGGTGGCAGATACTCCCCGTGCGCACCATGGACATGCAGCCGCGCGGCAACACGCACGCCACTGCCCTTCTCCATGATGCGAATCTTGACCGGCCTTGTGGCCGGTTCGACTGTCGCCACATTGAGCGAGGCGCCGCCTGCGTTACCGCCACCTTCCAACGATCGAAGATCGAACATGTGCAAGCGGCCATCGTCCGAGCGCAAATAGAGCCTTGCGTCCGGATGCGCGGAGTACTCGACGATGACTTCGCTCCCGGAGCGCACGGGCTGCACATCAACTTTGGCGCCCAGCCAATCCGCCCTGGAGTACTCGAGGACTGCGCGGGCCGAGATGACCGTGCCGAGGTCCATGCCAATCTGCTCGCCTCGATCGTCGACATCGAGCTCGCCAAGCTTGTTCAGATGGACCCCCGGCGGCAGCCTCACCTTCAGCTTGCGACGGCCCTGGAGACGCAGCGGGTGCTGGGTGAGCGCTGTCGTGGTCACCGCAAACACAAGCGAGATTTCCTGTTCCGCGCGCAAGCTCAACGCTGAAAGCTCCTTGTCCGGATAAGGATTCGGGAGCGCATAAAGCCACACGTTCTCACCCTGTCGATCGATGCGTCCCGATTGGGTGCGGGCCTCGCCCTGGAAGAAGCTCGCCCCGGGCGCTCTGCCGAGTACAAAATCCTCGCCGGTGCTTGCATGCACGATGGGGCCGCGCAGCGGCAGCGCGGCGAACGCACTCGCACTCCAGGAGATGTGGTTCTGCTGGATCGCGAAGCGGCGCAGCACCGGCACGTCGGTCTCGCTGCCGTCGGCATAGCGGAGCCCGTATGTCGCCACCCGATCGCCGAGTGGATTGCCTTCGACAGGCAGCGTAGCCGGGCCGATCTCTCCGAAACCCTCGGGGCTTGCACTGGGGCGGTCTGCTGCCACTTGCGCGAACAGCACATAGCTCGCCATCGTCGGCGGCAACGCGATTACGGCAGGAGGGGCCCCGGGGCGCAGCTCCAGCACATCCGGCCCTGTTTCGCTGCCAAAGAGAAAGGGCATGCCGCGATGGGTCTGGAGCCCGCGAAGCGAATCGATCCAGCCGGTGTCACCCGGGCGGGCGGCAAACCCTTCACCGGCATTTGCACGCTTGGCGTTGAAATATCGCTTCAAGTCGACAGGCGTGAAGTGCGGCGATGACGGTGTTTTCATGCTTCGGACTCCCGTTTCGGCAACTCAGTGCCTCGCAAGCATTCTTTGTTTGTTGTGAATGACTGCTCGCGCAAGGACGCTTGCGCCGACCCCATGCTCATGCCCAGCATGAAGAGATACGCGCGAGCCCTTATGTTTTGCACCTGACGTGGACGCTTTGCCCCCGTCGCGGGCACGGCGAAGCGCTGGGGCAGAGCGTGTTCATTCACCGATGTAGAGGCGACCGCGCTTCTTGGCGATCTGGTAGACCAGCACGCTCAGGAGCGCGATCAATGATCCGTAGACGGGAAACATCCAGGCGATGTGCTCGCGTTGCAACCAGACCAGCAGATAGGGTGACGTCCCGCCAAACAGAGAGACGCCGAGCGCATAGCCGAGAGCCACTCCGGTGGTCCGCACCGCGCGCGGCATCAGCGTGGTCGCGATGAAGTTATAGAGGGCCATGTTGAAGCCCACGATCGCGCCGCCGAACACGGTGACAAAGAAGAACGTGACGATGCCTTTTTCCGAATAGAGCAGTGTCAGGAAGAAGCATGGGATGAGCAACAGGCGCAGCAGCGTGAACGCGCGCGAGGGTCGCACCTTGTCCGCGAAAGCGCCGACAAGAGGCGCCGTTGACATCCAGATCAGGACCATCAGCGTCATGATCCCGTACACATACGTGCTGTTCTCCTTGAAGACCGTGTTGGCCATGTTGGGAAGACCGGTGTTCCAGGCATAGTTGGCGATCTGCACCGAGCCGATCACCAGGATGACGGCGAGCAGCGAAAGGCGGACGCTCCATAGCGTTTTCCACACACCGCCAGTGGTTTCCTGAATGCGCGAAGACTCGTCTTGCCGATGCATGGCTCGATTGATCAAGGTTTCCGGCACCGTCGTGCGCAGATAGATGATCAAAAGGCCCAGCACGCCACCGACCGCAAAGGGTATACGCCAGGCCCACTCGCGCATGGCTTCAGGTGCGACCGAGGCGCTCACCAGGAAGGCAACCAGGCTGGATCCAAGGTTTCCCAACTGGATGAATGTGCCGCCAATCAGACCGAGGTAGTGTCCCTCCTTTCCAGGTGGCGCCAATTCAATTGCAATGGCGTTTGCGACACCAGCCTCAGCGCCCGTGGCAAGCCCCTGAATCAGCCGCATGATCAGCAGGGCTATGGCCGCCGTGACGCCGAGGTCCTTGTAGGTGGGCAACAAGGATATCAAAAGCGAGCAAACCGCCATGGCCGTGACCGAGATCAGCATCACGCGCTTGTGGCTGATGCGATCTGCGACCGGCCCCAGCAAAACCGCGCCCAGCGGTCGAGCGCAAAAGCCCGCCCCGTACACGGCCAGTCCCGCCAGCAGCGAGGTGGTGGGATCATCGGAAGGGAAGAAGTGCGGCGAGAGAAACGCTGCCATTACGCCGTACACATTCCAGTCGTACCACTCCAGCGCCACCCCTCCTCCAAGGCCGGCGGTCATCCGCTTGTTGGCAGTTTGCTTGTCAAGCTGGATGGGTACAGCGCTGGGCTGAGCAATGATGTTCATGGGTCCTCGGCTCTATGATGACGTTAATGATGTTGCGGGTCGCGCGAGAACGAGCAGCCGCTCGTCGGCTCACCTGCGCCCGCCGCGACGCGGGGGTCTACGAGAGCGGCGGCCTTGAGCAGGCCGAACCGTCGGAAGCGCAGGCGCAAAAGGTGCCCGGGATGCCGGCGGAAAGCCCGCGTGGCTTCACGTATTTGCGGGCCTCGCCTCACGAGCGGCCATTGCACGACGCTAATGGCGCAGGACGCCTCCATCGTTGCCTCCGACTTGCGCGGCGGCTCGCATAAAGCGCGCGCGAGATTCCGTGCCATTCCCATGGCTAGCCTTCCTCCTGTTGCTCTAAGCGCGCTTCTGAAGAAGCTGATGTTCTTGTTGGACAGCGCGGCGTCACAAGACCGTCGCAGCGTCAATGAGACCCTTCAGATGTGCCCCCTCTCGCCGGCCGCATGCTTCCGGTTTCCCGCAGTATCGCGTATTTCTACATGCGATTTCTGAAATCGATTTCAGTGTCAATACGCGTTCGGAACTGCGGAGTCAAGCCGATTTCAGCAGTTAGGCCTGCCTCGCCGCTCACCGTCAGCGCCGCGTTGAGCGCGGTTCGTCAGGGCTGCGGGAGCCGAACAGCCAAAAGCAGGCTCCAAGAAGGCTCGTTGCTAAGAAATCGATTTCAGTCTAAGGCGTGGTTCTCATATTCTTTCAGGAGAACTGCTCCATGTCTGAGACGCCCGATCTCATCCTGTCGACATCCGTCGCGCCCCACGTGCGCCTATTGACGCTGAATAGGACATCAAAACGAAACGCCCTGAGCAACGAGCTGATCGTGGAGCTTGGCGCCACTTTGCGCCGTGCCGCAATCGATGAGGATGTCCGCTGTGTCGTGCTTTGTGGCAGCGATGCGTTCTTCTCTGCCGGAGCCGACATCAAGGAGATGCGGGAGCGCGGCTTTGAGGCAATCGACAATTCCGCGCGACGTTCTGCCTGGCGGGATGTCGCCAATTTCCCCAAGCCTCTCATTGCCGCGGTCGAGGGCATTTGCTTCGGCGGCGGCCACGAATTGGCGCTGCTCGCGGATATCGTGATAGCAGGCGAAGGGGCGGTATTTGGCCAGCCTGAGATCAACATCGGCATATTGCCGGGTGACGGGGCAACGCAAAGGCTGACACGCGTGGCTGGGAAATCTCTGGCCATGCTGATGATCCTGAGCGGCCAGCCCATTACGGCCCGCATGGCGATGCAGGCCGGTCTTGTGGCAGAAGTTGTCGAAAGCGGCAAGGCGCAGACGCGAGCGCTCGAAATAGCCGATCTGATAGCGCAAAAGCCTCCCCGCTCGGCTGAACTTGCCAAAGCTGCCGTTCTCGCCGCGTTTCAGACCACGCTGGATGCGGGGCTCGAGTTTGAGCGCCAAGCGATTCGGTTTGCGTTCAGCACAGCTGACCAGAAGGAGGGAATGAACGCCTTCTTTGAGAAGAGGCCGCCGAACTATCGCGGGAAGTAGCCGCCGCGATTGGCTCGCGCGCGGCGCTGAGCGAAGCTCGCCCGCGCAACATGCGGCATTCAACACTCCTTCGGCTCGACCGGGCCGGTGCTACGGGCGACGATCTCGTATTGGCCGGCCTTCGCCACGCCAATGTACATGTTCATCCTGCAGTGGCGCTTGCCCGGCACCATCTCCGCCGGCCCGCCAGGCCCTTGCGCAATCTTGGCGTGGTCAAGCGCGGCAGCGACGGCCTCGCGGTCAATTGTACCGGCTTCCCTCACTGCGGCTTCCCACAGCTTCAGTCCTCGATAAGTGCCGGTCGCGGCGCTGCCTGCTGAGAACCGGAACTTGCCAGGAAACTGCTTTTCGTAGGCCGACTGAATTTTGGCGCTCACCGGATCTTCCACCGCGAGCGCCTTGTAATAGTCGAGGCTGCTGGCGAGGCCTTCGATCTCGTGAGCCTGGTTCATTTCGAGCGTGTTCTCGTCATAGTAGACGCAGCCCAGCTGTCCCCCATTCCTGGAAAACCCCGCTTCATAAAGCTGTTTGAAGAACGAGCCGACGCCCGGGGGAATGACGCTGTTGAATACCACGTCTACTTTGTTGGACGTGATGCGGCTCACGGTTGACGAAAAATCGATCTGGTCAAGCGGGTAGTACTCCTCGAACACCACCTCCCCGCCGCTGCTCTCGATCACCTTGCGCGCATAGGCATTGATTGTTTGCGGCCAGACGTAGTTGGATCCAGGCAGCGCGAAGCGTCGGCCACCGTTCTTGATCAACCACGGAATGAACCGGTCGCAATTCTGCGCCGGTACCGGGCCGGTGCAAAACAGATAGGGCGTGCACTCCCTGCCTTCGTAGGCCTGTGGATAGATGTAGAGCGTCTTGCCACGAGAGATGATGATGTCCTTGATGGCGTTGCGCATCGAACTCGCAATGCCGCCGAGCACCAGGTCGACCTTGTCTCGTTGAACCAGCTTGCGGACATTGCCGACAGCAACGGACTCGTTGGACGCAGTGTCCTCGATCAGAAGCTCGATCGGGCGCCCCAAGAGACCACCGTTCTCGTTGATCTCGCTCGCGACCATGCGAGCGACATTGGCGTCGGTATTCCCGGCAAAGCCGAGTGCCCCGGTCAGATCGGTGGCAATGCCAATTCTGATCGGGCCTTCGGCGGCGTTGGCCCAGTCAGGACGGATCACCCAGCTGCCCGGGCCGGCCGCAATGGCCGCAGACGCAAAGGCGAAATTGCCGAGAAAGCGGCGGCGGCTGAGTTGCCGGTGATCATTCAGCATCGAACTGACCTCCCCTTGGCTCATGGCCTTAATCCACGCGCCCTGCTCTTTCCTGCGGGGCGCGTAGCCGGAAAGCTATCCGTCATTTCTCGGTTTCAACCGGGCTCTTCGGCTCAACTTTGGGTAAAATCGCGTAACGAAGTGCAGCAATCAGGACAGTCTGAAAAACTCCTTCGCGTTCTCGCCAAGGATCCTGACCGCCAGGCGCTCTGCGTCTCGGGGGCGAAAGTAACCGCTCGCAACTTTTTCGTTCAGAACCTCGCCGATGAGCCGGCGTGCGCCCTGTATCGCGGCAAACGTCTCCTCAACGTGAAGACAATCTCCTCCGATCATCATTCGGGATTCATCCGGCAAGACTTCAATAGCCTCGTGCAGGGCCAGCTTGAAATGTGACGGGCTCAACAGAAAAGACCAGCACAAATCAAGCCAGACATTTCGATAGACAAAGGCCATTCCCAACAAATCCCGGCTCCAGGGATAGGCCAAATGCATCAGCAGAAAGCGGGTCCTAGGATGACGCTCAATCAACCCGGTCATACGTATCGGGTGGGAGCCGCGTATGATGGCCGTTCCAAGGTGAGTTTGGACTGGCAGGTCGGCCTCGCCTGCGAGTTGGCAAAACAAGTCGACGACA
The DNA here is from genome assembly GCF_004114935.1 of Bradyrhizobium zhanjiangense. Taxonomy (NCBI): domain Bacteria; kingdom Pseudomonadati; phylum Pseudomonadota; class Alphaproteobacteria; order Hyphomicrobiales; family Nitrobacteraceae; genus Bradyrhizobium; species Bradyrhizobium zhanjiangense. The sequence goes on along the minus strand of NZ_CP022221.1, from coordinate 2,315,939 downwards.
AAGTCGCAGAACGCCTTGCGCGCCGCAGGGGATGGAGATCTTTGTCCCCAGGCCTGCCGAGCCAGTTCCTCGTTCGGTTCGTCAAAGCTTAGATCCCGGTCATAGGCGAGCGCGTTTTTGAGCGCAACGTGATTGCGCCGGGCGCAGCCGGCTACGAGCTCGCGGATCGCGGCGCAATAATCGTCGAAGGTTTCCACCTGCATGCCGAGGCGCCGCAGCAACGTATGGCCGCAATTTCCATTATGGTCGCGAGATTCGGGGTGCCAGCCGAGCGCGAATGCGTTGATCCGCAGGACCGCATCGTAGTTTTGCCCAAGACCGGGGCGCGGATCCATCAACGGATCGAGAAAAGGGTCCGTTACGATCCTCCCGATGGCGGCGCGCCCAATGACTTCACTTGGCCATGTCGCCTCCTTGTGGCGCAAGCGCACCGAAGCGTCTACTGCCTCCCAGTTGTCGCGCGTGATTCCGGTCTCGGCGACGCCGTAAAGCTCGGCGACACCGCCGGCGAGGTTACGAACGAATGCATTTGAGCCGCTCCTCTCCAGGAACGGAGCAAGGGCCTCCCAGGTGGTTGGCTCGGTAGCGATAGATAACATATCGCCCGTCGCCTTGGGCTCGGATGGCAGGACGTGGCTTGTCCAAGCCGCATAGCTCTGCTGGAACAGTTTCAAAAGATTCACGTCCCGGCTATGTGCGACCTCAGGCATGTGATGTTCATGGACATCGACGACTTGGCACGCATTCACAAAATCGCTCATCGTTTTGGACATCGTCCCTCTCTGTTCAGTCATCGCAAGGAACTTCAACGCGCCATCTTTCGGGCGTGAGATGGCAGCCGGGACGCCTCTACGGCGCCAGATACGTCAAGAGCCGCGGGTCCTCGCGCAGCTGTTGCGACGGGCCCGACAGCGCGACACGGCCGCGATCGAGCACATAGGCCTGCTCCGCGACACGCATTGCGAGATCGAGATGTTGCTCGACGATGATGATGGCGATCTCTCTGGCTAGTTCGATCAAGCGCTCGGTGATCTCCTCGATGACGCCGATCCAGACGCCCTCGGTCGGCTCATCCAGCAGGAGGAGTTTAGGGTTTCCGAGCATCGCGCGGGCGATTGCGAGCATCTTGCGCTCGCCACCGGACAGCGTTCCGGCCGGCTGATCCAGGCGCTGGCCGAGTTTTGGAAACATCCTCATCACCCGGTCCACTGCCGATCCATCGCGGTGCAAAAGCGATCCGACGGCGAGATTGTCGCGCACGGACAGGCGTGCGAACACTGAATGCTCTTGCGGCACATATCCAATGCCGGCCCGCACCCGCTCTTCGGTGCGGCGGCGATCGATGTCTTGGCCGTTGAATTGCAGACCGCCCTTCCATGCCGGCAGTTCGCCCACGATCGCCTTCATGAGCGTGCTCTTTCCGGCGCCGTTGCGGCCGAGGACGGCCACACCGCCGCGCGGCGGGACGGCCATATTGACGCCGAACAGGACCTGGCTGCGTCCATAGCCGGCGTCGAGATGCTTGATATTGAGGAATTCAGGCACGGCGCAAATAGATCTCCTGGACGCTTCTGTTGGCCTGGATCTCGGCAACCGTCCCTGACGCCAGAACCTTGCCCTGATCGAGCACGGTTAGCCGGTCGCAGATGTCGCGGATGAAATCCAGGTCGTGCTCCACAATGACGAGCGAGCAATGCTGCTTGATGGGGTGCAGCAACTCGCCCGTGACGCGGCGCTCCTCCAGGCTCATGCCGCCGGTCGGCTCGTCCAAGAGCAGAAGGCGCGGCCGGCATGCGAGCGCCATCGCGATCTCCAGCCATTGCTGCTGCCCGTGAGACAGGGTCGCCGCAGCATCAAAGGCGCGATCGGCGAGCCGGAATTGGAGGAGCATCGTCATGACCTCCTCGTGCAGTCGTCCCCGACTGCGCGAGAACGCCAGGTCCAGCAGTGAGGACCGGGCCTGCAGCGCGAGCAGGATGTTGTCGTAAAGAGTGAGGGTCGGTAGCACCGCGGTGATCTGGAATTTCAGGCTCATGCCCGCTCGCGCACGCTCTGGCGGCGTCAACGAGGTGACGTCAGTATTGATGAACGTCACCTTGCCTCGGGTCGGCACGAGCGCACCTGCAAGACACTTCATCAGCGTGCTCTTGCCCGAGCCGTTCGGCCCGATCAGGCCATGAAACTCTCTCTCGCCGACCGTGAGCGCCGCTCCGTCCAGCGCGGTGAGCTTGCCAAAGACCTTGGAGATGCCCACGGCTTCAAGGAGCGGCATTGCGCTTCTCCTTGTGGCTCGGGCCGAAATGACCTACACGTTCCCGCTCGCCCAGCACGAGGCTGATCAAGCCGAGGGGCCGGAACATAATGACGAGCAACAGCAAAACGCCGAGAATGATCGGCCAGATATCGCGATAATTGTCGGAGAGCCAGAAGCTGAGGCCCTCAACAATCGCGGTGCCGATGACCGCACCGATCAAAGTCCCGGAGCCGCCGAACAAGACATAGAGCACGACCTGGGTCGACATGACCACGCCCAGCATGTTCGTCCAAACGAAGCCCTCATGAAACGCATAAAGGCTGCCGGCAGTACCTGCGATCGCGCCGCTGATTGCGAATATGATCGCCTTCAAGTGCTGCACTTTGTACCCGAAGAAGGCGATGCGCTGTTCGTTCTCTCGCAATCCCGCCAGCGCCAGACCGAACTGCGACCGCAGCAAACAGCGCGACAGAAAGTAGATCAGAACCAGAATGGCGAGAACCAGGTAGTAAAATCCTGGTCCCTCGCTCATTTCGTGCGAGCCGATTGTCATCGGTTGGATCGAAGGGATACCGTTCTGGCCGCCAAGATAATGAGAACCCCGAGCCAGCCGGTCGGCTGCGTAAGCTCCGGTCATAGTACCAAGCGAAACGAAGACCACACTCGAGGGGTGACGGCCAAGCAGCAGGAAGCCTGCCAGCAACAATGCCGCGACAAAGCCTATCAGGGTTCCGGCCGGAAGAACGGCAAAAATCGATCCGACTCCGAAGTCGCGTGAAAGCAGCGCCACGGCGTAGCCGGCCATGCCGAAAAATAACGACTGGCCCAAGCTCAATATCCCGGCATAGCCCCACACCAGGTCGAACGACAACGCGAAGAGGCACAAGATGAGCACTCGCGTTGCATAGACAGTGATGTAATCCCGCAGGACGAGCGGTGCGATCGAAGCGGCAATCAGCAATGCCAGTTCGAGAATTGGAAGCACCTTCGTTCGCGCTGCGAAGGCAGATGCCATGACGGGCGAACGAGCAGCTTCAATCACGTGTGGCGGGGGCTGTATGCCAGTGCCGGTCGATGACATCAGCACTCCTTCGGATCGACCAGGCCGGCGCTACGCGCGACAATCTCGTACTGGCCGCCCTTCGCCACTCCAATGTACATGTTCATCCTGCAGTGGCGCTTGCCGGCCGCCATCTCGGCAGGCCCGCCCGGCCCTTCCGCAATCTTCGCGTGGTCGAGGGCGGCGGCTACCGCGTCGCGGTCAATTGTACCGGCCTCCTTCACTGCAGCCTCCCACAGCTTCAATCCTCGATAGGTGCCGGTGGCGGCGCTGCCTGCCGAGAACCGGAACTTGGCAGGAAATTGTTTGTCGTAAGCCGATTGAATCCTGGCGCTCACCGGATCCTCCGCCGCGAGCACCTTGTAGTAGTCGAGGCTGCTCGCGAGCCCTTCAATCTCCTGGGCCTGGTTCATTTCCAGGAAATTTTCGTCGTAATAGACGCACCCCAGCCGCCCGCCGTTTTTGGAGAAGCCGGCTTGATAGAGCTGTTTGAAGAACGGGCTGACGCCGGGCGGAACAATGGCGTTGAACACCACGTCGACTTTGTTGGATATGATGCGGCTAACCGTCGACGAAAAATCGATCTGGTCGAGCGGGTAGTATTCTTCAAAGACGACTTCGCCACCGCTGCTCTCGATCACCTTGCGGGCATAGGCGTTGATTGTTTGCGGCCAAACATAATTGGAGCCAGGCAGCGCGAAGCGTTTGCCACCATTTTTGATCAACCAGGGAATGAACTGGTCACAATTCTGTGCCGGTACCGGCCCGGTGCAGAACAGATAGGGCGTGCACTCTTTACCTTCGTAACCTTCCGGATAGATATAGAGCGTCTTGCCGCGAGAGATAATGACGTCCTTGATCGCATTGCGCATCGAGCTCGAGATACCGCCAATCACCAAGTCGACCTTATCTCGCTGAATCAGCTTGCGCACATTGCCCACAGCGACGGATTCGTCGGAGGCGGTATCCTCAATCAGGAGTTCGATCGGACGCCCCAACAGGCCGCCGGAGTCGTTGATCTCCTTGACCAGCATGCGAGCGACATTGGCGTCGGTGTTGCCGGCAAAGCCGAGTGACCCGGTAAGATCGGTCGCAATGCCAAGCCTGATCGGGCCTTCCGCAGCATTTGCCCAATCCGGGCGAATTATCCAGCTGCCCGGACCCGCCGCGATGGCGGCGGAGGCGAAGGCGAAATTGCCAAGAAAGCGGCGGCGGCTCAGTTGACGGCTGGCGTTGATCATCGATTAACCCCTCTTCCCGAAACAAGGCCTTGCGGCCGGAACTTGATGAAAATGATGGCGAGCACGAAGACCAGAACGTCGGCGATGACCGGTGACATCAGCCAAGGCAGCCAGGCACTGAACGTGCCGATGACGCTGGCGCCAGCGACCGGGCCGGCAAAGGAACCGACGCCACCGACCATCACGGCAACGAAACCCTGGATAAGAAAGCGGATGCCGAGATCGGCAAATAGTGAAAAGACCGGCACGATCAGCGCGCCGGCGAGACCCGCGAGTGCCGCACCAAATGCAAAGGTGATGCTGTAGATCATGCCCGTGGAGATGCCCGAGGCACGCGCCAGCTGTGGGTTCTCCAGCGAGGCGCGGACTCGCAGGCCGAACGAGGTGTAGGCGAGCAGTGCATGGCTCGCGGCCATGACCAGCAAAGTGATGATGACGATGACGCCGCGCCAGGCGGCGAAATGCAGACTTCCGATCGTGATAGAGCCACTGATTGGCTCCGGCACCGAGAGATACAGTCCCCCGGTCAGGCCGCGCACGGCTTCGCGAATGATCAGCCCCAGCGCATAGGTGCCAAGCATGGCGACGATTGGAGCGGCATAGAATCGGCGCACCACGAGCTTTTCCAGGATGAAACCAAGCGTGCCGACCGCGACGGGCGCGGCAAGCATGCCGAGCGGGACCGGCAAACCGACGCTGTGCAGGAGATAAGTGACGTAAGCGCCGAGCAGGACGAACTCGCCTTGGGCGAAGTTGAAGATGCCCATCATGCTGGCAATGATCCCGAGACCGAGCACGACCAGCACAACAATGGCACCGAAGCTCAAAATCTCGAAGGTCGCGATAAGTAGCGTATCCATGCTGCTGCGTCACATTCCTTGGGCTTGCGAGCAAATCATCTTCACGCCGACCGCTCGAAGGCGTGAGCTGCACGTTGGAATGTGAAGGGCTGCTGACACGAGAGCGCTCCTGGAAGGTCATCCCGGCAATGGGAGTTGCAGGCGATGGTGGGCTTCTTGGGCGGCCCGCCTGTCGGCGGTTCATTCACGACATGCGGCGCGAGATTGCCTAGACCAACGTAGGAAGATTTGAGTAATGTTGGGTAATGGTGACCAGGCGACCGACATTGCGGGACGCGTTAAAGAGGCCCTACGGCGGGTCGCCGGCCGTTCTCGCCAGCCCAATTTCGATGCAGCCAAAAGCGATAGAGAGCTATCCGCATGCCCTCACCGCAGGCGCTCGCAAACGCGCGCGCCGTTAGCGCTTGCCGAACTATCGGAGGAAACCAGACGAGCTGACGCACCATTTCACGATGGCCGTAGGCAGTGAGTTCAGCACCGAGAAGGCATCAAGTCATTGTGGCCGAATACACCTGGCTTGCCGACCAGCGGAAATGTGACTTCAATTCCCGCACCCGCACACGTGGTCCACAGAGTCTGTAGCAGATCGTCGGATGCGGGAGGCGTGTCATTGTACTCTTCGAGCCGCCTGATGACGGCGCATGCTAACCCGCTTCGCTCGGCCAACTGCTTCACCGACCAGTTCAGCATCCCCATGCGGCTCGCAATTGCCTCCCCGTGAGCTTCGATGCGCCTTTCCGCTCCCTTGCGAGTTATCGTCATGCGCGTCGATCCACAAGCCGAGCCACTCCCTTACACCGCCATTGCTGTTGCCGAGCGGTACAGCCGTGCATCGATGGCAACGGTAAGGTCGGTGTCGGCGCAGTGACCATTGAGTCCAGCATCTGGGTTGCGACGATGACGGGCTTGGCAGCAAGCTGGCAAGCCCTGACGAGCTCCTGTTGCAGGCCCGGCACCTCCTCAGGGGGATTTCAACCCCGGGGTCGCCTCGCCGCTACCATGATAGCGTCTGACAAGTGGATGATATCCCCAATACGATCAAGCTCCATCGGGGTCTCGATCTTGGCAACGACACCGGCGGCCTCACCGGTCAATGCTCGTGCCTCGATCAGGTCAGATGGTTTCTGAAACAAAGGACAATGCAACCCATTCAACGCCAAGCTTAAGGCCGAACGCAAAATCGGCTCGATCCTTCTTCGTTAGAGGTGAGATATTGAGCAGCGCGCCTAGGAGGTTGACGCCCTTGTGATCACGGATGACGCCGCCGATCACAACGCGCGCCATCATCTGTTCGGAACCGCGCTTTTCGACGACCAGACGAACGCGCCCATCGTCGATGATCAGGGCCTGACCGCGATAAGCGGCTGCGAAGGATTGACTGCTTCCGCCTGTCCTTTCGCTTAGCGCGAAGCAGACCGTCTTCCCGGCATCCAGCGCGAACTTGCCTTCATCGAACCGGCCAATGCGGATCTTCGGGCCTTGCAGATCCTGCAGCACGCCGATCGGTCGATTGAATTCCAGCTCCAGCGCACGGATCGAGGTGAGCACACCGGCGTGATCGTCATGGGTCCCGTGGCTGAAGTTCAGCCTGAAAGTATCAGCCCCCGAAAGATAGAGCGCACAAGGCTTTTCAGGTTGATGCGGTTGCCGGCCCAACGATTGCAACGATCTTGGCGTGGCGTGAGCGGCGCATCGTGCCCCTCCAGGTCAGAAGATAAGCCCGGTATCAAACGGGATAGGGCCGCTCATAAGGCATTCAAAGCGAGCTGGCCGACGTTGCGCACTTTCGCTCTCGCCGTTGTCCGTCGTTGCTGGGCGCCCAGGTAAGGACACTTCGCTTACGCTCCGGATGCCGCCGCCGTCTGTTCTCGATGGGTGGATTGTACGATGCTGTTCACCGCGCGGTAGGCGAACACGATGGCTGGTCCGATCGTAATGCCTGCCCCAGGGTAGATCCCACGCATCGGTGAGGTCATGTCGTTGCCGCAGGCATAAAGACCTGCGATCGGCACGCCGTTTCCATTTAGGACCCTTCCGCCAGGATCCGTTGACAGGCCGGTCGCAGTTCCAAGAGTCGCCGGGACAATCGGAAGCGCAATGAATGGCCCGTTTTTGATAGCTCCAAGGTTCGGGTTTTTCTTTCCGACCGCGGGATCTCCCAGGGTTCGGTTGAAAGCCGATTCGCCGCGTTTGAAAAGCGGATCGCGTCCTTCAGCTGCGTGGGCGTTATGTTCTTCAACGGTCTTTTGGAGCTCTTGCGGGTCGAGTCCCAATTCCGCCGCAAGCTCCGCAATCGTCCGGCCAATCTCGATGTAGCCCAAGCGGGCATATTTCTTGATACTCAAAGTCCAGGGCCAGGGGAGCAGGTGTCCCATGCCTCTGAGGCGGACGAATTCCTTATCGCAGATGAAATAGAACCTCTTGTCCGCCGGATAGCCGTTGTTGAACATGGCAAGGCAGATGTCATGGTAAGAATTGGATTCGTTGACGAAGCGCTTGGCATTTGGCCCCACCGCGATGACACCTGGACGGCCACGATCGAGCCAGCCGTACGGGACCACTTGCGAGGCGCGGCCGTTCCTGAGGATCGACACGGGCGTCCAGAAGCCGCTCGATGCAACGTCATTATCGATCGCAGCTCCGAGCTTGCCTGCGAGCGTAATGCCGTCTCCAGTGACATCGCTGTGAGCCAACGTATCATTGTGCTGGTGGGCTCGGCTGAGCTGGGCTCGCAATTGACCGTTCCGCGCAAACCCACCAGTTGCCAGGATCACCCCGTGAGAGGCGCGGATGCGGAGATCGGCGCCATCGCGCTTGACGATTGCTCCAGTGACTCTCCCGCTCTCCCTCGTCAGATCAACCGCTGGGCAGCTTGGCCAGATTTCAATGCCATATCTGCGAAGGCTTACCAATAACCGCGCGATCAGAGCATTGCCGCCACTGAGTTCAGTGCCCCTCCTGTAGCGCAGCCGGTCGCCTGCGTAGCGGCTGACCCGGCGCAGGACGTGCTTGAGCGAGGCAGCCGACTGGAAGGGATTGAGGAAGCTTCTGACCTCGCCGGACGAAATCATCATGCCGCCGAGCACGACGCGAATCGGATCACCTATCAGGTCGAAATCCTTGCCTAGAAGCCGTCCGTCGTAAGGTGCGGGGCTCAGCGCCCGGCCCTTGTCGATCCCGCCGATTTGGCTGGAATGATAATCCGGAGCGGAGGCCAGCGTGAATTTGACTTCACTCCCATCCTCCAAGCTGGCGAGTGCCGCTGGGCCGTCTTCAAGATAGGCGTCCACGAACTCGGGGCGATAGTAGTCGCCAAGTTCGTGTTGCAGATAGATCTTCGCATTCGCAATCGAATCATCGATTTTCGCTGCTCGGGCCTGCATTGAGCATGGAATCCAGATCATGCCGTTCGACAGAGCGGTCGTACCACCGAGCCGGCCAGACTTCTCGCACACCGTCACCCGAAGTCCGGCCTTTGCCGCATAGAGCGCTGCGGACAGTCCAGCCGCGCCGCTGCCGATCACGAGCAGGTCCGTCTCCCAATCGTGCGTTGGCTTGCTCGCTTTGGAGAAGGAAGCGGAATTGGGTTTCAATTCGGTGATTGGGCTATTCATTCGTGCCTCGGTGCAGATTCTGCAGTGAATGCTGACGCTTTCGCGGGAGCGGAACGGCTTTGAATTCTTCGGCTGCAGCCTTCACCGCCCGCTCGATCGGGATCCGTTCGATGGAGGAGGCGCCAACGAAACCGACACATCCGGTCGATCGGTAGACTTCCGAAGTATCCTGAGGCTCGGCGATTGCTCCGCCATGGCAGAGAAGGATGACGTCCGGGCGGACGGCTTGAGCCGCAGCATTGATCTCGTTGATGCGCCTGATGGCCTCTTCGATCGACTGTCCCTCCTCATGACCAACAAGTCCGCCGCGCGTTGCGCCGACATGTGGGACGATGCAGTCGGCTCCCGCGGTTGCCATCGCTTTGGCATCGGGCGCGCTTGCGACATAGGCGAGCGAGAAGATGTTCTTCTTGCGGGCCGTCGCGACCATCTCGACCTCACGCTCAAAGCCGAGCCCGACGCGGCCTCGACGATCGCGCCATTTCTCACCCATCGTTGAAATGGTCGGGTAATTGATCACGCCGGAGAATCCGGCAGCCCAGAACTTGTCCAAGAGATCATCGAGGTCGAGCCGGAGTGGATCCCAAGCCTCGACACCGCCTATAACAGGAACGGAGGAGACGACGTTGCGGATCTCCGCAGCGAGTTCGAGCGTGCGCGCATTGGAATCGCCGATCCGGCTCGTCGGCAACCCCATCAACCGCGATAACCCGGTGCTGTAGACCACAAGCATGTCGGCGCCGCCGAGAGCTGCACATTTTGCGACGAGGCCGCAACTGCTCGCCGCGGCAAGCACTGCCCTCCCAGCCGCAACTTGAGCTGTGATCTTTGCGAGTATTTCGGCCCGATCAAACATCCGCACCGGATGACCCTCCTGGTATCAATTGTTCGACGATCCACGATGCGGCCGCCTCCGCAAATTCCGGATCATTGATGTGACAGTCCAACTCGCGGGCGATGATCGAGCGCGGCAGGTGTCGCCTGACCGCGTTGAACCAGGCTCTATCGGCTTCAGGATTTCGAAAGATGCCGCCGTCCCGGTCATAGTCAGACACCCCCTTGGCCGGCCACAAAACGAGGGCGGGCGCCTTTGCTTGCGAAAGGCGCTCGGCTGTGAGCCTGCCTATGCGCTCGTTCTCCGAGACGGTCGTGCGCATGAGCGTCGTGAAGGGAGTATGCGAATAGAATTGGCGCCCCTTGAATTCGGCAGGCACGCTCGAGGGAAGGCCAAAATTCACCATATCGACGGCCCCCGGGGCTATGAGCTGCGGAATCATGCGGTGAGAAGCTGCTTTGAGCCGATCCGGACCTGCACTGGCGGTGCCGCCGACAAGCTCGTCAGCGAGTTCAGTTGTGGTCAGATCGAGCACCGCATCGAACTCACCGGCGGACACGAGTTGCTCCATCTTGCGTCCACCGGCGCCATTGGCCGGAAAGACAATCGCGTCGATGCCTGCCTCTGCCAGCCGCGCGACACAGCGATTTGCCGCCGGCGTCGTGACTCCAAAGGCCGTGATCGCAACTGTCTTCCTCTTCTGCCGGTGTTGAGCGGGCACATGGCGCATCGCCGCAATGGCCCGCCCCGCATTGTCGAGAACGCGTTCGGTGAACGCGTTGATCCCGAAAAGATCGACCAGGGTCGGATAGAGGATGATGTCGTTGTGGAGGGCCAGTTCGGCCAGGAGGGCTGGCCTCGCGCTGCTCACCAGCAGCTTCGGGAAGCCATACGGCAAATCCGAAACCACTTCACCGAAGACTGCGCTGCCTTTGCCGCCCGCTACGCCGATGATGGCGTCGATCGCACCTGATCGCAGGAGCTCCTTCACCTCTTCACGCGCGCTTGCAGCTATTTCCCGTAAGAGCTCGGCGGGTGCAGCCACCCGTGCATCGCTGCCGTGCGGCTCGCTTCTGCCCCTCCTGTTTGATGTGCCTACATCTATCGTAAGAGTCTTGCGGCCCCACTGTTCGATCACTCGTGCGAGATAAGCGGTTTCGCGGCCCTTTGTGTCCAGGGTTGCGACGATCGCGACCTTGCCGGCAAGATCGGACGGGTGACCATCCCGGACCGACCTCTGGTCGTCCGCGCAATGGTGAGACACGATCTTCCTCCTGGACGTTTCTGGACAGTTGGAGGTCTAGATCGGAGTAAAATGGCTCATAAGTCCGGATACGAGCGCGACTGGGTAAAGTTGGGTAGGTGCCAAGCGGGCCCTAGGAGCAGCAGCCGCTTCGCGGAGGACACGAAATCCCAAAAATTTAGATTCTAAGACTGTCTGGGCTTGTCAAAGGCGATCCATGTAACCCATTCATCTAACTGTCCCTTTAATTGCCGCCGCCAGGCTTAGCTCAAACAGAACAGGGACGAACAAGCCTTGGTGCAAACGTTTCCCCGGGGGAAACCGCGCGCCGAACCCCGGAGCCGGAATCAGATGCCGCGTTTCACCGACCGCTACGTCGCCTCGCTCAAGGCCCAAGGGACTGAGCGCTTCGAGGTCAAGGACGATGCCTGCAAGGGGCTGGCGATCCGGGTAACCGCTTCCCAAAGACCTTCTGCTTCCGCTTCTTGTGCCGTCGGGCAAATCAGTGATTTATGGGGTGCCTGGCTTGCTTTGGCAGGAAAGGAAATTGCTCGATGGCGCATCGAAGCGAACCGCCCTCGGACCTCATCGAGATCTCCAGGCTGAACGGGGCATTCGAACAAAACTATGGAACGCTTCTTGGGGCATTCCTCTATTTGCGGTCTGTACGGGCTGCGAGCAGGCGCTCTTACTTCTGGAGCGGGCTGATCGTCGCCGTCATCACGGGCGTGCCGAGCTGGTTTGCTCAGCATGGCTGGCGATCGCCGCTATAGAGTAATGGTTGCTCCAGTCTCTCGCCCGGATGACAGCTACCTAACAGGGTAACCAATCTCCTCAAGACCGGCCTGAGTTGCCGCGTTACCTGCTGGCTGCGTCATCCTGCCAGTTGACGACAGGTCGCCGCCGCTTGGGCTCATGTCCCCTCACAGCAGGGGACAAGACATTTTTTCTCTTGGTCCTCCTTTCTGTTTTGCATTCCAGTCGTACGCGCTTCCCCAAATGTGGGGCGAGGCGCACGGCAGGTGAAGTCGGTCTGCCAGAGCTGGCTGACGGCGGTCGTCTTGTTCTTGAAATCGTTCGCGGCCTTGATCACCACATAGGCCGGGCTGGTGATGAGGTCATGCGCCTTCAGCAGCCGATAGACCGACGCTCGGATACAAAGTACTTCCGTTCGTCGGTGAACCGCACGGCCAGCTCGCGTGGCGACAGCGCAGGAATCTCCAGCGCCATTTCGAAGATCTGGCCCAGCACATCGTCGGGGATGCGATTCCAAACCCGATCTGGTCGAGACCGATGATCGACCAGCGCTTCAACGCCTCCCTCGCGGTGGCGATCATACCAGCGATAGGATCTGGCGCGCGGGATCCCGAGCTTGTCCAGTGTGCGCTTGGCCGGAAAGTGCGATGGCTCGGCCAAATGGATGATCTCGGCCTTCTCGGAGGCGGGATATCTCATGCCTCGTCCTCCCCAGCGCGACATTGACGATCATGGAAGCCTTGTGAGCGACGACATCACGGTGTCGCTTCCATGACATTAGCCGGTTTCCGGTCCAAGTCGCTCACCGCAAAGGTGGGCATGCAGCGCGGCCACACATTGATCTGCGTTCTTGTTGTCACGTTTTTGGCCGGGGACAACCGTGAGATCGGCAAGTTGATAGAATGGCTCGCGCTCGTAGATCAGCTGCGCGATCTTGTCCTCGCGGCTCGCGGTCTGCA